>CAYTRL010000729.1:0-1504 GCA_964439795.1 uncultured Thermodesulfobacteriota bacterium | reverse complement strand
TGGGGCACATCGCCTGCCCCATATGAAAAGCAGGATGAACATCCTGTCCAGACACTTTACGGAGGCATGACCATGCTCGAAAAAAGCTACCCTTACTATTTGGCGAACAGGCCGGTCCATGCCAACACGGACCTGGAGGTCACGGACAAGTATACGGGGGAAGTGGCCACGCGAGTGGCCATGGCCGACACGAAAACGATCGACAGGGCCGTTACAGCGGCCGTACAGGCGGCCGGCCCCTTCGGGAAGATGCCCGCATACCAGAGACAGGACGTGCTTCAGCACTGCGTGAGCCGGTTCCGCGAGCGTTTCGAGGAGCTTTCCCTGGCCTTGTGCGTGGAGGCGGGCAAGCCGATCAAAGACTCCCGGGGCGAGGTGAGCCGGCTGATCGACACCTTCCGGATCGCGGCGGCGGAGTCGGTACGCCTGCCCGGAAGCGGCGAATACTTTCCCATGGACATCAGCGCCCGGGCCGTGGGCTACACGGGACAGTGGAAGCGCGTCCCCATCGGTCCCTGCTCCTTTATCACGCCTTTCAACTTCCCCCTGAATCTTGTGGCACACAAGGTGGCGCCGGCGCTGGCCGTGGGCTGTCCCTTCATCCTCAAGCCAGCGAGCATGACGCCTGTGGGCGCCCTGATCATCGGGGAGATCCTGGCGGAGACGGACCTCCCCGAGGGTGCGTTTTCCGTGCTGCCCTGCCGGCGCGACGGGGCCGACCTGTTCACGACCGACGAACGGCTGAAGCTGCTCTCGTTCACCGGGTCTCCGGACGTGGGCTGGGACCTGAAGGCCAGGGCCGGCAAGAAAAAGGTGGTCCTGGAGCTGGGCGGGAACGCCGCGGTCATCGTTGACGAGGATATTCAAGGCCCCTGGATGGAGGACGCCGTGGACAGGATACTCCTCGGGGCTTTCTACCAGTCCGGGCAGAGCTGCATCGGCGTGCAACGCGTGATCGCTCACGAGGCCGTCTACGAGGACCTGCGCCAGAGACTCGTGACCGCCGCCGGGTCCATCAAGACCGGGAACCCCCGGGACGAGGACACCTTTGTGGGCCCGATGATCTCGGAAAAGGAGGCCGCGCGGCTCCAGGGCTGGGTTGACGAAGCCGTACAAGCGGGTGCAACCGTGCTCTGCGGCGGAACACGGGAGGGACAGTTGATGCAACCCACCCTGCTGCAGAACGTGGATCCTTCCCTGGCGATCAACTGCCGGGAGGCGTTCGGCCCGGTGGCCGTTCTGTCAAGGTTCAAGCGCTTTGACGAGGCACTGCAGCAGGTGAACGACAGTGTGTTCGGGCTCCAGACCGGTGTGTTCACTCACAATCTTTACCGGGCGCAGCAGGCCTGGGACGAACTCGATGTCGGCGGCGTGGTTGTGGGGGATGTGCCCTCCTGGCGGGTGGACCACATGCCCTACGGCGGCGTGAAGGATTCGGGCCTGGGCAGAGAGGGGATCCGCTGGGCCATTGAAGACATGAGCGAGGTGCGGCTGCTTGTGGTAC
>CAYTRL010000728.1:0-1511 GCA_964439795.1 uncultured Thermodesulfobacteriota bacterium | reverse complement strand
GCCAGGGCCACGGCCACCGCCGTGACAACGGACTGAACGAGTACCCGCCGGACCTTTCGCGGTTCCAGGCCCTCGGTCAGCCCCAGGAACATCGGCAGGACGCCCAGGGCATCCACGGCAACAAACAACGGAACGAAACAAAGCCAGAACTGCTGCATGTTCTCTTCCTGTAACAAAGGGTAAACGGTTACGCCTCTTCCGTCCCCTGGGAACGGTCAAGCCCTCCGGGACCCGGGGAGGAAGTGAAGACGATAAAAAAACATTCAGCAGGGGCGATGCGTTGCCCACAGCCGAACGTTTGGGTGCCATGGCAGGCGGGGATATTCAAACGGGTTGTAGGATTGTAAATCAAGGGGATATCTTGACCGGCCCTGTCTCCGGCATCTGCCTGTCCGCCCCGGGCATGGTACGCCGGATGATTTTATATCCGGATTCCACCGGGGGCTCCGCTTCCGCCTCCGCCTCTTTAAACGTCTCCCGTTTCCTCACGGCCCTGCTCGCGCCGTCCGGGCCGGGGGCGCCCAGCACGGTCCAGTCCGCTTTCTTTCCGTCGGTGGAGGGCGGTGGCGGCGGCGAAGGGATCACGGCATCGGATGCGTCCTGTTCGGCGATCACCGATGTGGCGGCCGCGTCCTGCGCCTCTCCCAGGGTTGCTCTCTCCCGAAGCACACGGCTCTTGCCAGCGACCCCGTCAGGCTCCAGTACGGTCCACTGTCGCTCCTCTCCGCCGGGCTCCGCCTGGCGCGGGATCAACTCGTCGGCGGCTTTGAACCGTGTATCCTTCGCCTCCATGGCCGCGGCCTCCGCCTCACCCAGGGTCGCTTCCTCCCTGACGATCCGGCTCCGGCCTGCGGAGCCGGCGGGCTCCAGTACGGTCCAGGTCTGTCCGGAGACCGTGCTGCTCAGGAACAGGACGAAAACGGCGGACAGTATCGTTCGCATGAAGGGTTTTCTCCTTTGCTGATGATGCGCTGCCCTCACGACCGGGCAGGTCAATACGTGCGGTTGATGTTGAAGCTCGATTTGATAAAGTAGTCCGCGGTTCGGCCTTCACCCAGGTCCAGAATGTCGGTTTTGCCTGCACCGCCGTCAATGAACTCATGGGTGTAGACACCTGTATATCCGGCATTCCAGTCCGTGGTGAAGCGGAAGGAACCATCCGCATGGGTCCCGGTAAAGCTCGTGGTTTCTTTCGTGCTTGATTCACACCGCGTGGCATTTCCCTCTTCGTCCCAGGATAAATCGAAGTGAACGAATTCGATTTCCCCCACCAGCAGGCCGTTTTCCAGAATGGCTATCCAGATGGACCCTTTTCCAGTACAGGCGTTGGTTCCCCGGTTGCCGAATTCCGCCGTGGCGTCTATTTCAACATTCCTCTCCCCGTAAAAGTTGTAGGGTAGTACATATCTGGAGCCGGGAGTAAACGTAGAAGCCAAGATGAAAAAAACGGTTCCAAGGAAAATATACCGAATGCTCCTCATGATATTTTCCCCCTTTTCTTATGATAAAAG
>CAYTRL010000727.1:0-1524 GCA_964439795.1 uncultured Thermodesulfobacteriota bacterium | reverse complement strand
CCATTGGAGAGGAATTGGACGCATCCGCAGGATGCGCCCGCAGGGCGAAGCGCGGGGTCGCGCTGAGTCAAATAGTCCAATGAGTCGTCATCCCGGCGAAGGCCGGATCCAGGGGTGGCCAGAGGGGGAGATGCCATAGGGCCTCCCTTTCCTCCCCCCTGGATTCCGGATCAAGTCCGGAATGACGGAAAATAAGGAGCCCTTGTTTTTCAACACCTAAATGAAATTGCGACTGTCACCCTCCCCGATGTCACCATGGGGAGGAGTGTCCGATCTCCAAAAGCGTAGCTTTATTATATGATCAGGCGTTTGGCGGGGTTCAGGTCCGTCATTGGTCGGGAGGGGGGGCGAGGAGATTGGGTGAGGGCCCTGCCCCACAACCAGACTTGTGGGGCAGGGCCTGCATACGTACGTTTACCGGATCAGGCGCCGCCTTAGGCCGCAGGGGGGGTAAACACCCTCTGCCCCAGCTCCCGGTCCAGCATGAACAGGGCGCCGCTGTTGTCCTGGATCCGCTTGAGTTCCTGGACCACCTCGTCGGCGCTGGCCTCCTCCTCCACCTGTTCGGTCACGAACCACTGGAGGAAGATTTCCGAGGCGTGGTCCCTTTCACCTCGGGCCAGGTCCACCAGGTCGCCGATGCGTCCCGTCACGATCCGTTCGTGGTCGTACGCGTCCTGGAAACCGGCCAGGGGGGATTCCCACTCCTTGGGCGGGGCGTCCACCGCTCTCAGTTCCACCCGCCCGCCGCGCTCGTTGATGAAGTCGTAGAATTTCATGGCGTGGGAGACTTCCTCCTGCGCCTGTACACGCATCCAGTTGGCGAACCCGGGGAGGTTGGTCGACACGTAGTAGGCGGACATGGACATGTAGAGGTAGGCGGAGTACAGCTCCCACTTGATCTGCTCGTTCATGGCGTCCTGGATCTTCTCGCTGATCATGGCGGCTACCCTTTCCAGAGTCCGTGAAGGTTGCAGTATTCACGGGCGACCACGTTTCCGCCCTTGATTTCGAACACGGCCTCCGGTGCCTCGCCGGGGTTCAGGAACTGGCGGTACGCCTTCCCGTCCTGGAGGATCTCCACCCACTCGATGTAGTGCTTCTCTTCCATGGGGTGAGCCACGCTGCCCACCTTCACCTTGAAGCCGTCCCCCGTTGCTTCGATCACCGGGACATGTTTCTCTTTCGCTGCATCCACGGTGTTCTCTTCGAAGAGCTTCATCGGCTTTCCGCAGCAGACCAGTTCGCCTCTTCCTCCGTGAAGAACCTCCACCATGTTCCCACAGATTTCACACTTGTACACCTGCAGTTTTTCGGCCATGGTTTCTCCTTTCTCGCTTTTCTTTTTATGGTTTTGTCCATCCATTCTGTTCAAAGATCAAAAACATCCTAGAGCAGCTTCCTGGCCGCATCCAGTGCGGCGGCGTAGTCCGGTTCGTCCGTGATCTCCCGGACGATCTGCCCGTACTGGATGACCCCTTCCCGGTCCACCACGAATACGGCCCGGGCCAGCAGCCGGAGTTC
>CAYTRL010000726.1:0-1547 GCA_964439795.1 uncultured Thermodesulfobacteriota bacterium | reverse complement strand
CCTCCATCTGACCGTATGCTTCACCGGTGAGATACCTCCTGTTGTCCCCCTTGAGGCGTGAGTAGGTGTCGATCACCTTCAGGTCTTCCACCGTGAACGACTCCGCGGGGACCAGGCGGTCCAGGGAGAACCCTTCCCCTTTCTTCGCGATGCGGATGTTGCACGCATCCCCGCTCTTTGTGGAGACCGCCCTGGCTTCCCGGATGAACCCATCGAAACCCACCACGTATGTCCGACGTATATCGCTGATCGAGGAGGGTGCGTTCAGCATGTCCAGCTGCAGGGTCACGGTATTTTCGTCCCGGTGCATCACCGTCCACTTCCTGCATTGCCCATCGTATTTGTCGCGGGTCTTTCCGCTCCGTTTTCGGAATTCCGACAGGCAGTACTCCGCGGAATCCCCGGGCCGCAGATCCGCGCCGATCATCATCCAGTTCGCGTTCGGTTTTTCTTCCATGTTTTTGATGATGTCTTTCCTCAGGCATCCGGTCCCCGCGAGCAGGATCAGGATGAAAAAGAAGGCAGATTTTTTCATCATGTCGGTTTTTCTCCCCCGTGTTGACAACAAGAATGGAGACAGGACAGGCCGAAGATGGAGGGCCGGGACCTGTCCGGCGGTTCTCACCCAGAATTACCCTTCCGGGGGAGGTTCTGTCAAAGCCGGTGTGTTGAAAACCCGAAAATCGGCGTCGTTCTTTTTCCGGGACCCTAATCTTTTTCCGTTTTCCGGCCGATCCTTATATCAAGAGTTTCTTTACCCCCCCTCCTTTCTTTGAGGACTCCCGGGGCTGGATCCCGGGAGTCCTTTTTTTATGTTCGCCGGGCCCGGCGTTGCGCACCAGGAACGGCGTAAAAGAAGAGAGAGCCCGCTGGTTTTTCAACCGGCGGGCTCTCTTTATGGATATCTGAAAAGAAAGGTTGATTTTCCCGCTCCAGGCAGCGCCTGCAGGATCAGGATATGTATTATTGTTTCGTCCCCACGGAAATTACATCAAGGGTGCAGGACGGGTCGGGATTCGTCAAAATACAAGTACCCACTCCCCCGCCGGTGGTCACGCTCATATCCGAAATCTCGATCGTCACCTGGACCGAGTCGTTGCCGAACCCGCTGGTGGAGCCGCTGGCGGTGCCCCCCACCAGGCAGTTGAACCCTAGGGTTCCCAGCTCGCTCAGGTCGATGTCTTCGATCGTCTCGGGGTCGAAGACCAGTTCATTGCCTGACCGCCTGGCGATGACGGTGAAGGGGCCGATGATGGGAACGGGAAGAACGATTTCCACCGTAGTGAACTCGCTTTCAGGCAGCGGCATCTGTACGTTGTACGGGGTTATTTCCAGTAGGTCCAATATGATGTTGAGCTGCACCTGGGTGAAGGGGCAGGTCGGGGGCAGGGCCGATTGCACAATATTCGTGACCTGGAACTGAAACGGTTCTCCCTCGCATTGTGGTTTGGTTTGGCATATCCCCTGGTTGCAGCAGGGGTCGGAAGGTCCCTCAGCCACGCATTTTGGTTGGCATGTGCTCCCCTGGCCGGCCCTGAAGGTACAAG
>CAYTRL010000725.1:0-1549 GCA_964439795.1 uncultured Thermodesulfobacteriota bacterium | reverse complement strand
TGACCCGCGTCCCGGGCCGTTCCCTCCACAACCCGATCAGTTCGGAAACGCGCTCGTACGACAGGGGATAGGGGTCCCCGGAAGGCGGTTTTTCCACGAACACAAACCTGTATTCATGCAGGCCCGGGGGATGTGTACCCGCCAGTTGATAGACCTCCGGACGGCGGACAAGCCCGGGCAGAATATTTCCCTGTGCCAGCACCTTGCCCCCTTCCTGTTCCAGAAGAAAACGCCTCCCGGTGTCGATAGCCCGAAGTCTTTCGGCAACCGGAAGACATTTTTCCTCATGGGGAAGCCCGGAATAGGTGTAGAACGCCTTCCGGAAGGTGCCGCCGTTGGTGGCCAGCAGGATGATCCCCATGGAAAGCAGGACCCAACGAGGGGGCCGGAGTCCCGGCCTGGAGGGAAGAAAGACAAAGAGCAGTCCCGCGCACAGGGGCGCGGCGTGGTGGTGCCACCAGGCGTTCCCCAGGAACCGGATCGCCAGAACGGGAAGGAGGACCCACAGGATCACGTAGTTGGGAGAGGTCTTTTCGGTTCGGAGCCAGACCGCCAGGGGCACAAGGGGAAGCAGGAGATCCACGAGCCTCTTCCACAAATCCGTCCCGGTGAAGTAGGGAGCCAGCGTCCGGAGCGGGGAGAGCAATGCGTTTCCCAGCAGCACGGTCCCGTACATGATCGTGTCCTCCCACAGAAGCGGTCGGATCACAAAGGCAAACGCGCCCCATGCTGCGGAAACCAGGACAAGGGCCCATCCCAGGGGCCGGTCCCTCCTTTTCCACAGGAACCAGACGCCTGCCATGAGTCCCAGCCATACGAATTCCTCACGGAAGAAAAGCAGGAAGATCAGGCTGCCGAGGATCCCGGCCCGGCTGCGCCGAAGGAGATAGTAACAGAGAAGCCCCAGGGGAAAAACCGCCCAAGTGGGTGGATGTACCGGAAAGCGGAGCGCGTAGACCATGCCCCGGTTGAAAAACAGGTACGCGATGCAAACCAGGGCCAGGTCCCGTGTCAGCATCCGGTTTCGCCACATGAGCAGGATCGGGATGCAACCGACCAGGACAAAAGTGGTTTCAAGGAGGATCAGGGCAAAGCGGGGGTCCACGGTAGTCGCAACGGGAGAGAGGGCCAGAAGGATCGGGTCGAAGTGGTCGCTCAGAATCCGGACGTTGCGCACGCTGAGCCACGGGTTCAGCTCCCCCTGGTTCATCCGGTGGATCGCCTGGGAAAAGATCCCGAGATCCAGGTTGTGCGGACAGTACCGGCCGGCATCCAGAAGCACGGGGACGGTGATCAGGGCAACAAGGAGAAGGCCGAGCCCCAGGGCGGGCAGGAAGATGGATTTTCCCTGTTCCCGGTCGGCGGCCCCTCCGGCTTCGTCCCCGGTGTGCTTCAGCATCGAGGTGGCGCAAACCAGAAGGCGGCGGAAACGGCCGTCCGGCCCGGGGCCTAACGGAACATGCTGCACACCCATTCGCAAATATCCCCGCCGGTGAACGCATCGGGATCGTTGCGCTGGAAGAACCCGACCCGCAGGAGCCCGTTTTCG
>CAYTRL010000724.1:0-1564 GCA_964439795.1 uncultured Thermodesulfobacteriota bacterium | reverse complement strand
GCCTTGGCCACTCCCTGGCTGGTGGAGTGGCTTGATCCCTCGCCTGTTTTTCAATGGAGGAAACCCCTGTGGGGAAGCTTCCTCCTGCTAATCATCGTGGGAGTGGTCCTGGCCCTCGCCCGCCGGGAGCTCCTGCTCCGCCGGGAGGCGGAACAGCGATACAAGGAGTTCCTCGACGACGCCCCCCTGGGGACCTACACCATCGACCGGGATGGCCGCTTCACCTACACCAACAATAAGCTGCTGGAGATATCGGGCTACACCCTGGAAGAGTTTCTGGGGAGGCACTGGCAGGAGGTGCTGGTTCCCGAGGACATCCCGGTGGTGGAAAACCGGATCGAGCACGCCTTAAGCGGGAGAGAGACGGCCCCGGTCCCCCTGGAGGTCCGTGCCTATCACCGCAACGGAAGCATCCTGCACCTGTTCCTGAACTACACGGTCCTGGAACGGGAGGGGCAACCTGAGGGGTTCCTCGTGGTGGTCCAGGATGTGACCGAGGCGCGAAAGATGGAGGCGCAGCTGGTGCGGTCGGAGCGGCTTGCCGTAGCCGGGCAGCTTGCCATGGGCCTGGCCCACGAAATCAACAACCCCCTTGCCATCATCAAGACGAGCCTTCGTCTCATGAAAGACCGTGCGATCGAGGAGCATGAGTTCGACGAGACCCTGCAGGATATCCAGGAAGAGGTGGACCGGATCGCGGGGATGGTCCGTGTGCTTCTCGGCTTCCGGGACGCTAGACCGGGGGAGGAGCCGGTAACCGACGTGGATGACGCGATCCAGTCCCTGTTGCACCTCATGGGACCCCAGTTCAAGGATTGCCGGGTGGAGGCCGGGTTTTCCTGGCACGGGGAGAAGGTGTCCGCAGCGATCCGTCCGGGCCAGTTCCGGCAGATTTTTTTCAACCTGATCCGCAACGCCCTGGACGCCATGCCGGACGGAGGCCGGCTGCACTTCGATTGCCGGGGCCAGAACGGAACGGTCTGCATCCAGGTGAGGGATTCCGGTTGCGGGATCCCGTACGGGGTCCAGGAGCGGTTGTACGACCCCTTTTTTTCCACCAAGAGTTCCAGTCACCACGGGCTGGGGTTGTACGTATGCTACACCATCCTGAAGTCGGTGGGCGGGGATATCGATGTGGAGAGCCGGGAAGGGGAGGGGACAATGTTCACGGTCTGCATCCCCCGGGCCGACCCGTAACACAGTTGCCCCTGAGTTGGAATTTGGGCAGAAAACTTTTCAGGGCTACCTTTCATGGGCTCTTGATAAGGTCCAGGTTGTTGTCATCCCAGCGAACGAGGGGTGTCTATAACAGAGGCATAATTGCTTATCTGTCATCCCGGCAAACGAAGTCGATAAACGAGGCATCGTTGTTTTTCTGTCATCCCGGACTTGATCCGGGATCCAGGAGAGGCCAGGGGGTGGATGCAGCAGAACCTCCCTCTCCTCTCTCCTGGATTCCGTGTCAGGGGGGCCAACGTGTCAGGGGGGGCAAAGGGTCAGGTGGGGAATGGGGTAAAGTACGGAATCGGTGTTTTTCCGGAGGGTCTAAAACTCAGGAGAGAGT
>CAYTRL010000723.1:0-1581 GCA_964439795.1 uncultured Thermodesulfobacteriota bacterium | reverse complement strand
TAATCTTCAGTTTTTCCAACGATCCTTACCGTGCTCGAGGAGGGGGATCTCCTCTTCGGCGATCTCCTGTCCATGAGGGGTCTGTGCCGGTGCAGACCTGTTCCTGTCCGGTTCCGGGGCGATCCCGGCCGCCCTGTCCGATCCCGAAAGGGAGGCTGTGCAACAAACGATGTTCTGTACAATGCACGCAGGCGAGGACGGAAAAGTGGACGAGGAAGCTCCGGTCCCTGACTGTAACGGAGTCGGAGATCTCTTCCGAGGCGTTTCAGGAAAATTCGGCGCGCGTCAATCAGGAAAAACCAGGGAAAAAACAGGGCCGTTTTCAGGGAGTCGACTCCCGGATCCATCCCGGGGGGAATAACAGGAAAAGGGTGATATTCCAGGAACTTATTGAAGCAAAGGGCTTGTGACGGCCTTCCAGTGTCCCCACAGAAACATCCGGTCCCAGCCGAACGCCGGCATCCCCCGAGAGCCATACACAGAAAGCCACAATCAACAGGGGTGAGATCCGTCTGACAGCAATTTGGAAAACCGGATGCACTCCGTCTCTCGCTTTATTTTTTAAATTTGGTTATATTTAACAATGAGTAAAGAAAATTGTCTGTAACGGATTTTCGTGCCCGGTTGCCTTACTGAGGGGGAGGCGGCGTGGTCCTCGACGAAAGCCCCGCCAGGCAAACGCCGGATCTTTGAACGGCATACTGCTTGATGATCGGCTCTCTTCGTTTCTCCCACGACTCCAGAGTTCGCCGTACCGGAATCCGCGGTCATTGGCGCCGTCTTTGGTGCCGGCGCCCTCACCGTGAACGGGTTTCGTCTGCTTCCGGGATCCCCGGGTGAAGGGAGATCTTCCGGACCGCTTCGACGTTCGGTCCCGTCCGCGGAGGTGGGCCGAACAAGGGCAAGAACATGATGAAGGCCTACATCGTTCCATCGGGAGTTTCCATCCCGCCCTTCAACGAGCCGGCGGGCAAGGCCGTGCGGGTGCTGGGTTGCACGCTGGCGGACCGGCAGGCGGAGATTCTGTCCCGGCTTGGCTTCGACGTCGTCCGGGTGCAGGAGCTGTCTCAGGTCCCGGCGGGCGAAAGCCTTGTCGTGCTCGATCACGTCTTCTTCACACGCCCGGCCGTCCGTGCCTTTCTGAAGGCGGCAAGAGGCGTTTCCGGTGATGCCGTTCTGGCTCTTCCGGCTTCCGCCTTCTGCGAAGAACATGGCCCCCTTCAGGATGACGTGATCGTGGAGGCCGGCGAGGAGGGCAAGGATCGAACGGTCTTCGGCGTCTTCCTGATCCGCTCCACAGCCGGATCCATCAACGAGTTGAGGGAACGGGCGGAGCGCGTCACGATCCCGTTCAAGGAAAAGGTTTTTCGTCCCCCCAACCTGGAGATCCTGGGGGCGGGGGAAAACATGGACCTCTCGTACGCGTTCACGCTTCAGGCCGTGAAGCACGTCTGCCACTGGTCTCATATTCTGGATGTCCATTTCCAGGCGCTCTTCGAACGCTGGGGAGACCTCACGTGGAAAAAGGTGCTTTCCTACCTGTGGCGCATCCTGACGGCTTTTTCGCTGAACAAGTATAAG
>CAYTRL010000722.1:0-1616 GCA_964439795.1 uncultured Thermodesulfobacteriota bacterium | reverse complement strand
TACATGACGCTTTTCCCCTATCTTCTGGTGTTCCTCTTCATGGATGTGTTCGACACCACGGGCACCCTCATCGGTGTGGCGGAGCAGGGAGGATTTCTGAAGGACAACCGCCTGCCCCGGGCACAGCAGGCGCTCTATTCCGATGCCCTGGGGAGCGTGGCCGGCGCATGCCTGGGCACCAGCACGGTGACTTCCTACATCGAAAGCTCCACCGGCGTGGCCGCCGGGGGCCGGACCGGCCTGGTCACCGTGACCACCGGTCTCCTTTTCCTCCTGGCCCTGTTCTTCACACCCCTGGTGCACACGGTGGGGGGGTATCCGGCGATCACCGCGCCGGCGCTCCTGCTGGTGGGGTGCATGATGGCGAAGAATATGAAGCGGATCCAGTGGGACGACTACACGGAAGCCATCCCCTCGTTTCTCATCATGATCGGGATCCCGTTCTTCTACAACATCTCCGACGGGCTGGCGGCGGGGTTCGTGACCTACCCGGTGTTGAAGCTGCTCTCCGGGCGGGGGAAGGAGGTGGCCCCCCTGCTGTATGTGGTGGCCGCTCTCTTCGTGGTGCGGTATGTTTTTTTCCCCATGTAGGGTGGATTGCGTTCTTTCCCTTTACATACCGCCGGAGCCTGAAAGCAGATCCGAAGGGTGATAATCGAGATTCTCGCGAAAAGACGAAAGCGTCTGTTCGTCCAGTTCTTCCATCCAGGACCGGTAACCGTAATCGGCGACCAGCGCGGCGAGAACGATGGTTGCCTCGTACGAACCGATCTGGTTCCAGGCGGTCTGCAGCAGCCCGAGACCGTCCCGGTTCTCGCATGCCTGACCGAAACGGAGCACGTTGGAGAGGGTGCTGGGCGGCTGCGTGATCCCGCCTCCGGTACCCAGCGTCACGCACAGTGATTTTTCGAACCCGGCCTGCTCAAACGTCTCGAGCACCCCTTCGAAGTCCTCTGTCTCGTAGTCCCTGTAAATCCAAACGCCCGGTAGGAGTCCCTCGTGGGTCAGTCGGCTCAGACCGTCGGACAGGGGACCGCGGCTCCATCCCGGGACCCAGTCTTGCATCCAGTCGGGCCAGTCGGCGCAGCCATTGTTGGGGTGGATGCCGCTGGAGGGGTCGCAGATGAACGGGTCGTGCCAGAACGGGAACCGGACAGAACCTCCCAGGGCGTTCCGGGCGGCGGTGGCCAGATCGTTGACGTAGTCTCCATAGGTGATCCCCGCCACGGCGCGTTCGGCCGCGCTACGGTCCACGAGGATGGTATACGGTTCGTCCGTGCCCAAATGGACGTAGCTCGTGACAGGCGGACCCGCGATGCAGGGCAGGTCCGTACCGGCGAAATAGCGCCCCAGTTCCATCAGAGAGACCAGGTCGTCCACGATCCCGTCCTTGGTGATGTTGAGGCAGCGTCTTTTATCGTTTAAGAACCCGGGGGGGGCGTCCGGCCACAGCGGCTCCAGGTACCCCTCCTTGTACACCGCCGAATCGTGGGCGGTCTTGGCCACCTGGATCCCCGGTTCGATCTCGAAGGGGTAGTCGCTCAAGAGCTGTCCGAACGCGCTGCGCCCGTGGTCCACCACCACGCCGCCGCCTGTGGGCTCGAACATGTTGAGAC
>CAYTRL010000721.1:0-1623 GCA_964439795.1 uncultured Thermodesulfobacteriota bacterium | reverse complement strand
GATTCAATCGCAGGCCCCTCCCCAGGGAGGCTGCTTTACTTTGCACATAGGAGAGCTCTCTCCGGGGTTTCCCCCCCGGGGCAGGCCCTCCCGCCAGGTTGTTTCCGGTTGCCCTCTTTATTCGGCCGTCAATGCATGATCCGGATGACCCGGAGAACTATTTGCGCACAAGGATGAGGGAGCCAGTCGTTGAAAGTGAACGAGAAAAAGAAAAAGCGGAAAGAAAAGAAAATGCAGAAAGAGGACATGTCACAATCCAGGAACGAGGAAGGGGAAGCCCCAGGGGAAGAGGCAGAGATCCTGGCCCCGGAAGGGGAGTTGGAAGGAACGCACCCCATCGGCGGATCGGAGGACTCCGACCCGGGTCGCGAACAAGCGGATGCTGCTGATCCGGAAACCCCCGAGGCAGAGGAGGAACCCGAGGAGGTACGGCTGGCTCGAGAGGCCGAACAGTGGCAGGACAAGTATCTGCGACTGATGGCGGATTTTGAAAATTACAAGAAGCGTGCAGCCAAGGAAAAAGGGGACCTGATCCAATACGGAAACGGGACGCTGCTCAAGGATCTGCTTCCGGTCATCGATAATATGGAGAGAGTGCTCGCCTACAGTTTGCAGGAAGGAGACTGGAAGGATTTCCAGCGGGGCGTGGAACTGGTTGTCACGGAGATCCACAAGACCCTTTCCAAGTACGGCGTGAAGGCCCTGCAGGTCCTGGGTGTGAATTTCGACCCGAACCTTCACGAGGCGATGCAGCGCGTGGAGACGGACCAGGCCGTTCCGGACACCGTGGTGGAGGAATTTCAGAAAGGGTATATTTTTCGCGATCGACTGCTGAGGCCTTCCCTGGTGGCCGTAGCAGCCTCGACTCCTGAAACAAAGGATGCGGAAGAGGAACAGGCCTCGGAGGATCCGCAGGCCGGTGGGGAGGCTGAAGGCGAGGGGAAAGAAGACAGTAAAGAGTGATTGATATTTATTTGTGTAATGGTTTAGCTTTTATTTGTAACATGCTGAAATTTAATTAGATTATTTGAAGTAAATCTGAGGGGCTTTGGGTTCTGCCGGAGGGCCTTCCCCCGGATACTGGATGTTCCCGGATGAAAAATTATTACGAAATTCTGGACGTTTCCTGTGATGCGGACGCCGAGGCCCTGAAACGTGCCTACCGCCGCATGGCGAAAAAGGTTCATCCGGACCACCGCCAGGGGGACCTTCAGGCCGAGGAACGTTTCAAGGATCTTCAGGAAGCCTACGACGTACTCAGTGATCCGGTGAGGAGGGACCAGTACGATATGGTGTACCTCCGGCATCGCGCCGGCGGGGGGCGGGGATCCCGGGGGCCATCGAACGGAGGGTCAGGAACGGAAAGCCGGTCAGGCGTGACCGAGGTGGTCGGGGACATCTTCGAACTGATCAAGAACCGGATGAAGAACAAGGGAAAGCGGGGAGAGGATCATCGTTACATGCTTTCCCTTACCCTGGAAGAAGCCGCCCTGGGTGTGAAGAAGGTCATCCGTATCCCCCGGGAAAAGACTTGTTCTTCCTGCGCCGGCAGGGGATGGAATACGGTTTCCCGTTCTCACGTGTGCGAGGTCTGCCGGGGGGAGGGGGAGATCACGGTGGCCC
>CAYTRL010000720.1:0-1626 GCA_964439795.1 uncultured Thermodesulfobacteriota bacterium | reverse complement strand
AGCTTTATTGTAAAAGAAGGAACACTCGAGCTTTACGCGCAAGGGACCCGGAACCATGTGCTGGACACCACGAAGGGGCAACCAGGAAAGAACTCGGACCTTCCTGCTGAAAGTACTGCTTTTCACAGGATGTCTCTGGTTCCTGTTTGATCCGGGCGGGCTCCGGGAGGGTCGCGTTTCCCTGTCTCCGGCACCGGCAACCGCCCAGGAATCAAAACCGGTGAAGGGCATCCATGTGGATCATGTGGACCGGGACGCCACGGACAGGGTGGCCTGGATCAAGATCCGGGTTCTCTCGGACACTCCCCCCGCCGAAACCTGGAACGTGATCCAGAACATCCAGGCGTGGGACCAGTTCATGGACCTGTACTCCCATGTCGCTGTTTTACGGGCGGACGGCCCCATGGAGATGTACGAATTTACCGTCTCCCCCCCATGGCCCATGTCGGAGGCGAAAACCTACGTACGGGTGATGAAAAGACCGAAAGATCAAACCCTCGATTATTGGGTCGATCAGGGGTTCATGCAGGGAACCTACGGGAAGATCTCCGTGGGCAAGGCAAACGGGGGCAGCTGGATCCTGTTCGAGAACTACGGCTCCCCCAACCACAGGTTCCCGGACTGGGTGGTAAAGATCGGGGTGTACCTGGTCACGCCCTCGGTCCTGAAGGATATCCGGAACCGGGTCCTGAAACAGATGAGCGAGCCTTCTACGGGGTTTCCACGGTGACGGACTCGATCACCACGTCCTTTTGGGGAACGTCCCGCATGCGGCCCCGGGTCCCGGTGGACGCGCGCTCGATCGCTTCCACCACATCCATCCCGTCCACCACCTTGCCGAACACCGCGTACCCGTAGCCCCGGGGGTTTTTCCCCCGGTGATCCAGGAACGCATTGTCCTTGCAGTTGATGAAAAACTGGTTCGTGGCGCTGTTCACGTCCGCCGTGCGCGCCATGGCGATGGTCCCCTTCTTGTTCTTCAGCCCGTTGTGGGCCTCGTTGGGGATCGGGCTCCGGGTGGGTTTCTTCTTCATGCCGGGCTCGAACCCGCCGCCCTGGATCATGAATTCGCGGATCACGCGGTGGAAGACCGTGCCGTTGTAGGTCCCGGCCTTCACGTATTCCAGGAAGTTCTCCACGGTGACGGGCGCTTTTTCTGCGTCCAGTTCCAGAACGATATCGCCTGCGGAGGTCTTCATCCACACACGGGGGTTCCCGGACGTTTTCGACGGGGCCTTGGTTTCCTTCTTGTCCAGGGATGTGACTTCCTTCCCGGCAGCTGCCGGCTCCTTCTTTCCGGCGCCATCCTCCGCCCGGCTTGCTGCGGTGAAGCACATGACCATACAGGCGGCAAGAAAGACCGCGATCAGCCTCGATGTCCATCCATGTGATGTTTTCATTGATCCTCTCCTGTGTGCCAGACGAGTGTTCCTGATCCTTTTGCCAGACGCGAAAGCCGGTACCTTTCGGCGTTCCCCTAACGGGGATGTTTCGGATCATGATGTGAATAAGTTCCTTTGTCAACCTTCTCCCGTATGATTGCTTTCCGGGCGCTCCTGCACTACCGTGGTGGTTTAGGGCCCACGAAAGATCTGTTCGTAACGGAAGAGAAAATCCCATGGTCTC
>CAYTRL010000719.1:0-1628 GCA_964439795.1 uncultured Thermodesulfobacteriota bacterium | reverse complement strand
CATCGCCCACCGGCACATCTTCTAGTTCCGGGCGCGGCTCTGCGAGGCCTCTGGATCGAGCCGCCCTCTCGTGGTCCTCGAATGGCCCCGCAGGGTCGCGACCACCCCCCGCCGAAACAAAAGGTACGGCCACCCCCCAAACCACCCCGCCCCCCTCGATCCCGCCGGGCATGGGCGGGGGGGCGGGGGGCGTCCACCTCTTCCTGCTGCCCCTTGCCGACGAGGTCGAGGGCACCGACCCCCAGCTGGCCCAGGCGTGCCGGGATGCAGTAGGGAGGGTTGCGGATTTCGTTGTGGCGAGCCGCATCACTTTCCACGGCGAACGGACCGGATGGAAGGCGGGCACGCACCTGCACGCGCAGGCCGTGAACGTGGCCCTCGATTACGGCGTGACCGGGCTGGGGCTCGTCCTCTACCAGGCAGGCACGGAGCTTGGGCGGCAGGACCTGGTCGTGGTGGCCGGGAAGGCCGCCGAGTACATCCGGTTCATCACGAGATCCGCGGCCCAGGAAGGGTACAAATGGCTCAAGCTCGTACCTTACGGACCCACCGACACGGACGGGGACGGTGTGTTTGACGACTGGGATGAGTACCCCGGGGACCCGGACAGGGTGTGGGACTGATCCCCCTGATTTCATGAACCGATGAGAACGACAGGGCAGAGGGGAGAATCCGGAATGCGAAAGAAACATGGCTCCCCACCCATTTTTTTCAAGGGGATGCTCAGCCCCTCCCGTACACGTTCACCCCACGGTCGGGTACGCTTCTCCCGTATATCCACAGCGCCCATAAAGGATTCGTATCGGACAACAAAGGCCAGTCTGGAAAGTTCTGGATTTTTAAAATCCAAGGCTCCTGGGAAACGAAATTTCGGTGGCCAGGCAAAAAGGCGATCCTTGACCCTCGCCCTAAGCCCTTCGAGGATAGCATTGGTGGCTATTAGACGCCGGGACAGCTCATCTTCGACCCACTTCACGGCTTCTTTTCTTCCCTTGTTCCATGCTTGAAAAATGGCATCGCTTTTCAAGGTGTTGCTGAGTTCAAACCAGAAGAGTTCATGGGGGTCGATGGTGAACTTGAAACCAGGGGCCGGCAGCGCCTTGCAAACCTCGGGGAGGCGCAGGTAGAGGGGGATGGGAAGGGCCACCAGCTGCTGTATCACACCGGTGAGAATGATTACCGGAAAGGGCACCTCCTCTGTGGGGTGCTCATCCGCATCGGCAAGGGATGTGTCTTGGAAATAGAAGAGCATCTGCAGGGCCAGGGATGCGAGCGAAGGATCGTTCAGAGATTCCAGCAGGAGCTTGTTGAAGAGTGTGAGTTCGTATCCGTCAAACACATAGGACTGTAAGGACTTCTGATCCTTCCACTCCTTGCCGTCATTGTTATCGTGTAGGGTCTTCAGTTCATCAAACAGGGCTTTTAAGAAGTTATGGCAAACGGTCTTGCATTCCTGCGGGGTACTGGCTACAAACAACTTCACGTTTGACCCGTTTCCATATACCGCCTTTCCCTTAAGCCTTCGGAACCCTGCTGCGTAAATCTGACCTGAGACTGGGTCGTCTTGAAGGGTCACGGTACGAGAGAGGGTCTCGACGGCCTTTGAAAACGGATCGGCCTCGAAGCGT
>CAYTRL010000718.1:0-1630 GCA_964439795.1 uncultured Thermodesulfobacteriota bacterium | reverse complement strand
GAGGATTTCATCCCGCCGCCCCTGAGCGGAACGCTCCCCCGGAGGACCGTTTTCCGTATGGTTAAAGTGGCATATCTGCGGTTCTACTTTTCGCCCCGGTTTCTGTTGTCAGGCAGGGGTCTGGGAGGTGGGTTTTGGAGAGGGGTTCGGGGCGGATTGTCGGTGCTCGCGTACGCCTTATTCGGACTGAGACGCTGGAAATGAACCGGATCTCTCTTCCCGGACCGCCGGCCCAGGGTCACACGGACGCCCGGCCACTGTACACGCCCGGACATCTTCTTGCGGGGAGATGTTGACTCGGACCGCGTTCGGCTTGACACCCGAACCCCTCGATCAGTATTCTGACGAACAATAGGTTTCTCGTCGTTTCCAGCCATGCATCCCCGCAAGAGAGTGACAGGGACGCAACGAACTGCTGGGTGTGCTCCTGCGTAACCGCAGGGGATTGCAGGTTCTTTCAATGGGTGCCGCCGTGTCGGGGGGGGAATGGCTCGAATCCTTTTCGTCAAACCAGAGTTTTCCCCGAGCCTGGAGGTCACCCCGCCTCTTGGCATTTCCTACCTGGCCGCGGTGGCGCTGCAGTCCGGCCACGAAGTGCGCGTCCTGGACAACAGACTTCGTCATCAGGGCCTCGACAACTTGACGCAAACACTACGGAGATGGAGGCCGGACATTGTCGGCATTTCTGCGGTTTCCTACGAAGCCGAGGGGGCACGCCGACTCGCCGAAATGACCAGATCCCACGCCCCAGGGGCGACGATCATGATCGGGGGCCCTTTCGCTACCACCGATCCGGAGTCATCCCTCTTGGGAGGACAGGTGGATCTCGCCGTTCTGGGGGAGGGTGAGCGCGTATTCCCCGAATTGATCTCTCGGGTTCAGGCCGGGAGGAGTGTGGAAGATGTTCCTGGCATTGCCTACCTGGACGCTGCGGGCACCGTATCCCGTACCCCGCCACCGCCTCTGATCGAAGACCTGGACGCCCTGCCCTTCCCAGCCTGGGAAACGATCGACTTGGAAGCCTACTTCCGGGTTCCCCGGCAGGGATTCGTCTACAAACGCCGGAGGTACGCCCCGGTCGTGACTTCCCGCGGCTGTCCGTACCACTGCATCTACTGCCACAATCTGTTCGGGAAGCGGTTCCGCGGGCGCCGACCCGATGGCGTCCTGGCGGAGATCGAGGAACTCATTCGGCAACACGGAATCCAGGAGATCCAGATCATCGACGACACCTTCAATCTGGAGGTGGATCGAGCTGCCGCTATCCTGGAAGGCATCATCCATCGAGGCTGGAAACTGGCCCTGTGCTTTGCCAACGGTTTGAGGGCGGATCTACTGGACGAGCGGCTGATTGACTTGATGCACCGAGCTGGAACCTACCGGGTCTGTGTGGCCGTCGAGTCCGGTTCTGAGCGGGTGCAAGGCGTGATTCGAAAACATCTGAACCTGGGGAAGACCCGGGAAAACATCGCACTGCTGGCCAGGAGACAGATTCTGACCAACCTGTTCGTCATGGTGGGCTTCCCCACCGAGACCAGGGAGGAGGTGTTGGCCAGCATCGGGTACGCCTGCGACTCGGAGGCACATTCCGCAACTTTCTTCTATGCAAACCCTCTTCCGGGAACGGAAT
>CAYTRL010000717.1:0-1635 GCA_964439795.1 uncultured Thermodesulfobacteriota bacterium | reverse complement strand
CGACGGTTCAATTCCGCCCGCCGGCTCCAATTAAATCAAGGACTTAGGTCATGTGGCCTGGATCCTTTCTTGTCGAGGGATAACTCATGGATAACCACCGTGCGGCTTTTCCTGTCCACTTGTCGATGCGGGGCCTTGCCGATGCCGGCCGGAGGAAAGCCTCACGTTGGGCATGCGATGCGGGTGCCAGGGACGCTGACTGTCAATGGCCGGCTGGATGACGGCGGGCTCGGTTTGAGCCAGCCCCCAGGGGCATGCACGACTACCTGGCGTATCTGGGTTCGCCCTGATCGAGGTGGGCGGCCTGAAGGGGTAGGGTAGAGGTCCCCATCCATCTTCCGGCGCCCGTCTGGCCCCCCCGGGGTAGCCCCCCAGGCCCCCCTTGCCTTGTGTGATGAAGCCCCTCCGATACGCGCGACCCATTTTTTTCGGAGGGGCCCATATGGAGCACGGCTCTGGTGTGAAAACGGAAATCCGAGGGGGTGACCCGGCCAGCCGTTTCACGAAAATGATACTGGATTGTTTGCGCTCTCAGGAAAAGGAGCTGCGAGATGGAAGAGAAGAGATGCAAGGGCAATCGCTTGCGTATCGAAAGCCTTCTGACACCCGATTTCCTGGTCGAATCGCTAAAGGTAACAAAGGGCACGCTGGATTCGTGGCGAAGAAGATTCGGCCTCCCATTCGTCCGGCTCGGGGGGAAGGTGTTCTATCTGGAGGTGGCTTCATGGAGCGGGTGGACCGCCGGCGAGAGCAACTGGGGGGTCCAGGACCTCACGACGAGTGAACGCTGCGGGCAGGAAAACACACTCCACGACAAGGAAGACACTTCCCCTGACGGGGGTGCTTGGGAAACCCCATCAATGGGACTCGCAGAGCGATTTCATGCCAACGAAACGCTCTCACCGGCCCTTTGAAGGGCTGCCCAAGGGACCGGCAGGGCTCCCGCGTGGCGGTTTATCCATGCGGGGACGACAGACGGACCGGCGCCTTTCCCCTCCAAAGACTTTTTGCCTTTCCCCAACCCCCATCTTTGCCAAGTGCCCAAGGGCCCAAGGGCCCAACGGCTCCTCCTATGGCCCCGACCTGGCGAGACGGAAGCCCAAGAAGAAGTTCCGGTTGCCGGGCGGGTTGTGGAGGCGAACGGCCGAGCGGCAGGCGCGGACGTTGTTGATCCAGCCGCCGCCACGGGTCACCCGGCTCACGCCCGAAGAGGGCCCCGTGGGATCCGTCACCGCTCCCGACGAATACAGACCATTCCAGTCCCAGCACCACTCCCAGACGTTCCCGATCATGTCGTATAGTCCCCACGCGTTCGGCTGCTTCCTACCCACCGGGTGCGTACCGCAGCGACTCGTCGAGTACTGCCGCTCCGCCCAGTTCGAACAATCCATCCCCTCTGTCCGCCCCACCCCGCTGTTCCCACAGTACCACGCTATCGCATCCAGCGCTGGATCATTACACTCCCCAACAATCCGGAGCGGTCCCGTGTAAACCGCCGTCTCCGTTCCCGCTCGTGCCGCGTACTCCCACTCCGCCTCGGTCGGCGACCGGTACCCGCTCGCTCCCCGGTCCCAGGTCACATCGTTGCCGCTGATCCGGTACGCGGGCCGCAACCCTTCCTGTTCCGAAAGCCAG
>CAYTRL010000716.1:0-1637 GCA_964439795.1 uncultured Thermodesulfobacteriota bacterium | reverse complement strand
CCCTCTCCGCTGTTCAGATGCATGGAACAGTCCTTGTGATCTTCCACGATCCTGCGGCACAGCGGGAGACCGAGCCCGGAACCTCCCTTCTTCGTGGTGAAGAACGGATCAAAGATTCGTGCCCGGACCTTGTCCGGGATGCCGGGCCCGTCGTCGGAAACCGTCACGGAAACCCGTCCGTCCGTCCGGTCGGTCCCCATGTGAAGCGTGCCCAGTTCCCCCATTGCCTCCACGGCGTTCCGGACCAGGTTGATCAACAGCTGTTTCAGCTTTTCCCGGTCCGCCCTGACCGGCAGGGGGTTCGGGTCCGGAACCCAGTCCACCTGAATACGGGTTCCGTTGCAGGCCTCCTGTGCAAACAGATGGATTTCCCTCAGAAGGTTCGTGAGATCAAAGGTGCGGGGGCGGAGTTTCCGGGGCAGGTACAGCTTCCGAAGCTCTTCGAGCAGGGTTTCCAGCCTCCGGACCTCGGCGGCGATCATGGAAACCTGTGACCGGGTCTTGGTGTCCGTGGCGGAACGGGTCAGCCGGTTTACGAACCCTCCGATAATCATCAGGGGGTTGCGGATCTCGTGGTTGATCTCCGCCACCATCCTGCCCAGTTCGGCCAGGCGTTCCTGCTTGGCCACCTCTTGCTGCAGGGCCTTGGTCTCGCTCAGGTCCCGCACGATCCCGGTGAAGAAGACCCTTCCCTTCAGGCGGGCGACGGAGAAGGAGATGGTGCAGGGAAAAGCCTGCCCACCCTTTTTAACCGCGGTGAGCTCCCGGGTGTGCCCCCGCCTGCGGGGCCTCCTGGAACGGAGATACTTTTCCACCCCGGCCCGGTGGTCGTGACTGCACGCGGGGGTAAGGATGGCGTTCAGGTCCTTGCCCAGGACTTCCTCCCGGCGGTATCCGAACAGCTTCTCCGCGGCGCGGTTGAAAAAGACGACGCGGTGGTCCTCGTCGATGGTGACGAAGCCCTCGCTGGCGCTTTCCACAGCCCGGGTGAGGATCGGCAGATCTTCCGGGTACTCTTTGCGTCTGGTCATGGCACCCTCTCTCCGGAACGTTCCGGGATCCGCCCTCCGGACCTTCCGTCAGGGTTTTTCTATATCATCGTCGTGTGGTAAATAACAACCTTGGGCGGCGAAGCCGCCAGCTTTCGGCGATCAGCAATCGGCTTACAGCTCCGCCCCTCGGATCGGCAAGAGGGGGAACGCGGTAAAATTAGTGCGGAAACCAAGAGAAAATCCGCATGATAAAGATGGATAGGAGGCGGAATGGGAAAAAAGGGACCTGTGGAGATGGCGTTGATCGGTGCTGGTGCCCGCGGGGAGCTGAATCTGGCCACGTTGGTGAAGAAGCACCCCGGTGAGCTCCGGTTTGTGGCGGTGGCCGAGGCCCAGGAGGACCGGAGAAACCGGTTCGTGGAACGGTTCAACATCCCCCGGGAGAACGCGTTCGATGACTGGCGTGAACTGGTCTCCCGGCCGAGGCTGGCCCGGGCGGTCCTGAACGCGCTGCCCTGCCGGATGCATTACGCGTCCGCGCTGGCATGCCTGCAGGCCGGGTACCACACGTTCCTGGAAAAGCCCATGGCCCTGACCCCGGGGGAATCGGTGCACCTGACCCGCCTTGCAGACGATCGGGGCCGT
>CAYTRL010000715.1:0-1653 GCA_964439795.1 uncultured Thermodesulfobacteriota bacterium | reverse complement strand
TTCCTCCTGCTGGTTTCCCGAAAGGACCGCCCCCTGTTTCTGGGTGGGGTCCTGGCCCTTATCATCGGGGCGGAACCCATGATGATCCTGGGGGTTCCCGCCTTGATCGCCATCCTTTCCGGTCACCCAGAGATCCCGGGACGTCCGTTCGGTTACTGGACCCGGCTGTTTATGGGGTTTGTCCTTCTTTCCGTGCCGTTCTTCCTGCGGTACTCGCTGGCATTCGGATCACCCTTCTATCATGAGCATTTTTCGTACATGCCCATGCTGCCCTACAGCCTGTTCGGCTTTGCATTCAAGATCCCTGCTTTTCTAAACTGGCCGCTACACGACACACTCGTACGGTCCCCCTACAACCCCTTGCCCAACATGGCCATGCTCCCTTTGACGGTGGGAGCCCATTTCGGCCTGCTGCTCCTCTCCGTCGCGCTGTATGGCATCTGGGGTTTCGTGCGGAGGAGACAATGGCGCCCTCTTGCGGCGTTGGCCCTGTTTTTCCTTCCCCTGACCGGCATGCTGGCGCTCAACGAAAACTGGACCCAGGAGGACAAATGGGGAATCGTCGTCATTACCTACCTGCCGATTTTCCTGTGCATCGGATCGGGTCTCAAAGAAATCCTCCGTCGGGACCGATGGACAGTCGGGCGAATCGCGGCGGTTACGTGTCTTTGTATTTCGCTGGTGCTGTCACAAAAGGGGTTGCTCGGAGTGGACGGCCGGGAGGATGAACGGTTCCGTTCCTACTGGTCCCGGGAGGTTCAGCCCCTCCTTCCGGAGGATCCAACCTACCTTGAACTGGAACGGAAGCGTCTGGGAAAGACGCACTGGCTCCCGCGTACGCTTCCGTACCTTCTTCTTTACGAAGACGATTTGCGCATGAACCTGGTCTCTCTGCCCCAGCAGTTGAAACATTTTTCTCTCCGTGACAGGCAACTGAGTCTCGGAGAAGCGGCTCAGATCATGTTCATGGGAATGGAGGGCCCGCTGGCCCGCCTTCTTCCTGCCCATGTGCAGGGCCTCGGAGTTCTTCCCGAATCGACCGGCATCCCTGCATCGATCTCCTTTTCCCTTTCCGAACCGATACACCGTAACCTGGATCCGGGAGATCCTCAACCGTTTCCGGTGAAGACGTGTTCTCCCGGGGAAGGCATAATCGATCTGCTCCCCCTCGAGCCGCCGGTGGTCCTGCAGGTTCCCTGGAATGAAGGACCGATTCTCGCGGGCCTCACCGCCACGGAAGGAGTAAATTTTTTACTTCTGTGGATCATCCGGATCGCTCCCAGGGAGATGGAATCACTATTCTTCGAGAGGCCCCCGGAAAAGAGCACCTGTATCCGCCCGCATCTCTCCCCGGACAAGAGGCTGGTCATCATGGACCTGATTTCTTTTGACCCTTCCCGCTCCTATGCATTCCGTGTATTCGAGGACCCTCCACCGAGCAATGCCCTCAGGCTGGAGGTTTTTCGGATTCATAAGGATTGAGAGGTTTTTTCGACCCGGGAAGATAGAAATCCTGGCGTTCTACCCACGGTCCCTCTTCGGCAGATAGGTAACGAGAGGAACGTACAATGGTATCGATCACCTACATCCGTGCTTCCACGCTCCTGCTTCGCTTTCCGAGCTTTTCGGTTCTTACGGATCCCTGGTTTAAAA
>CAYTRL010000714.1:0-1660 GCA_964439795.1 uncultured Thermodesulfobacteriota bacterium | reverse complement strand
GACTCCCCCGCTTCCTCCTATGCCGTACACATCACAGTCAAAAACAAATATAATACAATTGCCATACGGAGAAGAGATTCCATTCCCGCCATTTTCGAATATTTGGCAGTCTTGAATTGTGATGTGTGTCCCTGCCATAACTTGGATGCCCGCACTCTCATTATTGTGAATTATGAACCCTTCAACAACCCCAAAGAGATCTTGAGCCTCAATTCCGCATTGGTTCTTCCTTAGAATAACCTGGTCAACTGAAATGGGGCCCCAGGCGTATAACCCAGCACTTGCGTATTCAACAAAACAATTAGACATGGAAACAGATTCTGGTGAGAGCGTAAAGAAGACCAACCCATAATAGTCCCCGATACCAGGAGAGGGAGAATGGGAGGTAAAGATAATTGGTTCTCCAAGAGTTCCATTAGCGGAAATCGTGCTTGAATAATTAATTGACAAGGAGGATGACATTCCCGGAACGAACTCTACTAACACTCCTGGCTCAATGGTAAGGGTGACATTATCGAGAACGGAAACCGATCCCTGTAGAATATAGGGAGAGCCAGCCAGGGTCCAAACCTGATCCTCAGAAATGCTGCCGGAGATATGAGTCTCTGCCTTGACGAAATCCGCCAAAAGGATACAAAGCGCGAGCAGCGCGTGCCTCACCACCTTTTTCCAACTCACCGAAAAACCTGAAATCACATGCCTGTCAGAAATTACGTCCATCCCTCTTCTCCCCGAACCCCCGTCCTACCCTACCTCCACCTCATACCCGGTGAACTTCCGCAGGTTGATCACCCCGGCATCGAAGATCAGGTACTGCCCCTTGATCCCGTCCAGCCGCCCCCCGGCCTCGGGGTTCTTGTCCAGGTTGAAGCTCTTGACCTTGGCGGGATACTCGACGACCGGGTAGAGAAAACGCGACTCCACCCGTTCCCCCTCGGGCAGGATCCCCGCCACCTCCCACTCCTGCAGCACCGCCACCAGCTCGGCCGCCGCGCCGGCCAGGTCGGCCTCGGGCCGCTCGGTCTTGAGCATGCGCATCCAGTGGGTCTTGTCGGGAAACTGCTGCGACAGGCGATGTTCCACCAGCCCCACCTCGCGGCGGCTGGGCAGCTCCGCCAGCGGAATCGCGGCGACCGCGCCCTGATCGATCCAGCGGGCGGGGATGTTCTCGCGCCGGGTGATGCCGACCTTCAAGCC
Organism: uncultured Thermodesulfobacteriota bacterium; assembly: GCA_964439795.1. GTDB lineage: Bacteria > Desulfobacterota > DSWW01 > DSWW01 > DSWW01 > CAYTRL01. The sequence continues at coordinate 463 of CAYTRL010000714.1, read as the reverse complement.
CGAGGTCAACGACACGTACAGCACGTGCGGCTGGAAGCAGTGTTCCTTGGCGAAATCGTCGTCGCGGCAGGGGTCGGTCTCGTCGAAGTAGTGGCACTGCTCGGGCTTGATGATGCACATGTCGGCCTCGGCCCGCGACCGGAAGCAGGGGTAGCAGAAACCCTGGGCGAAGCTCTTGCTCGTCTCCCGACCGCACCAGACGCAGCTGATCCGGCCGGTGAACCGGATCGTCACCGCCCGGCCGATTCGCTCGTTCAGCTGGATCTCGGCGGAGCGCCGCTCCGGGTCGTGGTTGCCATCGCGCAGCCAGTAGGTGACCGGGTCGGTCGCCTCGACGCGCATCTTCTTTAGCGTTCCGGCCCAGAGCGTCTTCACCAGGGCCTCCCCTTCCCCCGGCCCAGGCGGCCGGCGCTGCGACCAGCGCCGGTTCGACCGATCACCTGGCCAGGACCAGCTTGGCCGT
>CAYTRL010000713.1:0-1660 GCA_964439795.1 uncultured Thermodesulfobacteriota bacterium | reverse complement strand
CCCGGCCGGAAAACCGGACCACGCGCAGCTCTTCATCCAGATCCTGGATCCGAAAGGTGTAGTCCGCTTCCGAGGCTTGACGAATGACAACCATTCCGTATCACCGGTTCGTTGATGTTTATGATCGCCTGCCAAATAGGTCCGACAAGCTATTACGGCAGCACGTCCTGTGTGAGCGCCGCCATGACCTGCTGGATCTTGCCTACGATCCGCTCGGCCACGGCCTGGCGGGCCTCACGTTCAATACGGGTATTGACCGATGCCGGTATCTCCTCCCGGGTAATCACCCGGGTGGCGCCGCCCGCCCTCTCCATTGCTTGCACCCGAGTCCTGAGACTGGCCAGCCGGTATTCCCGGCACCGGGCCCGTACTTCCTGTACCTCCCGTTCCAGTTCCCTGCGTTCCGGCGTCCGCTGCCGCCATCGAAACTGGGCCGTGTTCCGGGCCCGGAAGGTTTCCCTGGCCTGGTCACGCCGGAGGATGAAGTCTTCATGGGAAAAGGTGTACACCCTCTCCCCCCTGGGTACGTCCTCCTGCTCCCTGTTCTCCCGGGCCCGGGTCCTTCTGGCCGCCTCAAAGGCCTGGCTGGCGGCTTCTTCGGCCTGTATGGCCTCCTGCAGGGCAGTATAGTTCGGGTGACTGGAGAGGGAACCCTGTGCGGCCTGGATCTCTCTGCGTTGAACTCGAACCGTCTCCTCGAACCGGTCACCCCGAATGGGAAGGCCCGCTTCATTCAGTTCCTCTTCAAGCCTCTGGATCTGGGTACGAAACTGGGGAAGCTCCCGGGCCGCCCGGTTCGTGTCCCGCAGGTAGCGGTTCTGCAGTTCCCGGATCTTGACCACGACCCACCGGTTAAATGGGCGCTGGTTCAGATATCTTCGTGCGGCGGTCACGCTGTTGATGCGTCTCAGGTTGGTCAGGGCGTCTCCGATGGAATCCCGGACATGGCTGTAGGTCGGGTAGATGCTCTGCCCGTCGGCTTCCTCAAGCATGGGAAAGGGCACCGCTCGATGAGAATACCACTCGTTGTTCATCAGCTCGTCGAGTTCCTGGTGCCCCGCATCGGCGGGACCGTGAAAACTGACGGGGTTGTACACGGCCGGATCCTGGTAGGCCTGCAGAAGGTCCGCCTTCTCAAAGCGTACCAGGGACACCAGGGGCTGGCTGTTCCTTTCGCTCCCGTTCTCCCCGATGATATAGGTATCGAACCCGTGCCGCCGCATCCGGCGCAGGGTAACACGGTTCACGGCCTCCCATCGGAACGGCTTGGCGATGAACACGTTGACGTTGTACTGCTCCTCGTTGATGTTGGTCCGCCTCAGCGATCCGGCCGCCTCGAAGAGATAATAGGTGCAGTGCGTGTGTCTTTCCCTGCCCGCGGCCTCTTCATCGTCCGTTTCCGCGTCTTCTTCTTCCTGCTCCTCCGGTTCTTCCGGGGAAGCCTCCTCCCCTTCCTGCTCCTGCGGCTCCTCTTCCTCCGGCTCGGGCGACTCGTAAAAGGAACGGCCGCTCAAGGGATCGTAGGCGGTGATCAGCCCGGTGAGCGGGGGCCCGTCTCCCGTGCTGCCCATATTCCCGGAGTCGTTGTCCATGAGCTTTTCCGGGGGCCAGACGCATACGATGCTGTATTCGTGGCCCTGGATGCTCACCGCGCTCCACC
>CAYTRL010000712.1:0-1668 GCA_964439795.1 uncultured Thermodesulfobacteriota bacterium | reverse complement strand
CAGTTCGTGGTTCTGGGCCACGAACTCCGCTACTTCCCTGGGGCCGGCAAAGCGCTCTGCGTACTTGTGGTAGAAGCTGTTCCCCCCGGCTTCCGGCCTGCCTCCTGCCTTCCACTCCGGCGCGTACCAGGCGAGCACATACCGGATCGTCCTCTCCTCACCCGCCCCCAGGCTGTAACTCACCCTTACAGATACTCCTGGCTGGTTCACGTCTTCGGGCAAGTCGACGGTGAGCATGGAGAACGGATTGGCTTCCCGTACGCCTGCCCGTGACCAAGCCCCTCCGTCCATTCCCAGTTCCCCACCTACCTGCAGCGTCGAATCGACACCCAGCCCTTTCAGGTCATAGCTGTTGTTGTCTTTCCAGATTACTCCCAGCGCATAGCCCGGACCTGTCTCGTTGGTCACCACCGCCCCTGAAAATCCCCCACGCACGTTCCTTCTAGTGTAGTTGTAATTGCCCAGCGTCTCCTCGGGAGACGGCCCGGGAAAGGAGAAGATGAGCTTCCCGCTCTGCTCCCTATCTGTCGTGTTCCTCAGACTGGCCTCAAAGACAGCCGCCGGCGTGTTCGAGACCTGTGCGTCTCCCGGGATGAAGGGGGACCATGTCCGCAGTCCCGCGCTCACCGGGCAGTCCATTTCGTACTCGATGTCCGCTACCGGGTAATGCCCCCAGTAGTGGATCCTCTCGGGCTGGTTGAATATGCCCCCGCCTGGGGAATCCTTGTCAATGAGCTCCGTAGGCTCACAGCCCTTCATCGGCAGTGTTGAGAGCAACCAGGTGGATGAGCCGACGGTCAGGCCAAGGAATGGGAGGTTCAACTGCCCCCTTCTCGGTTTGATAGAGTTGAAGATGGAGCACTGGCCGAAGGTCCCGTCAGCATCCAGGTCCAGGCATCCCGTGTCAATACCGCCAAGAGGAACTCCTCGCGACGGAATGCGCTCGCTCGTGAACCGGATGCCGTATACCGGCTTGCTGTACCCCTTTGAGGCAAACTCCGATACCTTTCTCTCCGGGATGTCCTTTGGAAACAGGTATCCAAACTCTCTTGCCATGGTTTGTTTCCCTTCTCTCCCGGCCGAAGTGCCGGCGGTGGGGGTTTTTCCTTTGCGTGAAACCACATCTGTCTGGAAAATCAAGGAATCCATGATGCGCTCTGGAGCGACAGTCACGGAAGCATCACAGCCTTCAATGCCTCCTTGCTCTTGACGGAGTCGAAGGCGCGCTGATACCCCTCCATGGGAAAACGGTGGCTCACCCAATCCTCCAGATTCACCTCCCCCGCCTCGACGAAGGCGGCCAGCCCAGCCTGGGCGCGCCCCTCCATTGCCCCTACGGCAGTCACGTTGCCGCGGCTCATGGTCCGATCCGGATAGGGTGCCGTCTCGGGGGCGATGCCGTAGACGCGGATCTGGCCATCAGCCCCGGCCAGACGGACGCAGGTGGCCAGGGCAGCAGCCGAACCCACCGCCTCGACGACCAGATCGAACCCGCCGCCGGAAATTACCTTCTCGATTTCCGCGGGGAGGTCGGTACCCGGCACGTAGCCGTCGATCCGGCATACGTTTGCGAAGCGGGCCGCATGGGCGGGGCTGCGGCCAAAAGCGACTACCGGCGCCGCGCCCAGCAACCGCGCGAACAGAGCCAGGGCCTGGCCCACCGGCCCG
>CAYTRL010000711.1:0-1674 GCA_964439795.1 uncultured Thermodesulfobacteriota bacterium | reverse complement strand
TCCTGTTGTGGTGGTCCTGTCCGGTTTTTTACTCACGCTGGACCTGAAGTCCACCATCATCTACTCCCCCCGGCAGTATGTCTTCGGCGTGGCCTGGCAGAAGCCGCGATACCTGGTCTCCCTGGACGTCTCGTACAGCCAGTGGTCCGATTACCGGGCGCCCAGCCTCTCCATCGCCACCCAAATCGACATCCCCCTCGTCAACCTCAAACAGGGGTACAAGCCGGAGCCGAACTTCAAGGATACGGCCACGCCTCACCTGGGGTTCGAGGCGCTGGCCTTTTCCAATGACATCCTCAACCTCTACCTCAGGGCCGGCTATTTCTATGAACCCAGCCCCGCGCCCGAACAGACGGGGATCACGAACTACCTGGACTCCGACCGAAACGTGTTCAGCTGGGGTTTCGGGATCCTGCTCAACCGGATCGGGAACTTCGATTTGACCAAAAAACCCGTCTCCTTCAACGTGGGGATCGCCTATCACTGGCTCATGAAGCGTGAGAACCGGAAGAGCCTGGATGAGCGCACGGACAACCCCGGGTATCCGTCCATCACATCCTCCGGGAACGTCTGGTACTTTGCCCTGGGGTTCAGCTACGGAACCAAGCCCGGCGGACGGGCGGAGCCGTAAGACCGGAAATCAGGAGTTCGAAATCCGCATGAAAGAGATGAAACGCTTCTTCCCTGTCCGGCCTGATTTTCCCGGTTGGGTGCTGCCCTTCCTGCTCCTTCTCACCGTTTCCCTTCTTCCGGGACCGGCCCGGGCGAATCCGTTCGACACCCTGGGGCTCGGCGCCCGCTCCGCGGCCATGGCCAACGCCATGACCGCGGCTGCCGACGATTTCGCCGCATCCCTGTACAACCCGGCCGGGCTCACCTACGCGGGAAACATGGAGGTGAGCATCGGGTACCTGCACAGCTTTCCCAACCTTTCCACGTACTGGGCGGACCAGTGGCACGATGCCAACGAGGACAGCATCTCCGGCATCGTCCTCGGTGTGGTGTATCCCCCCTTCCGCTTCTGGAAGCTCGAGTTCGTGGGAGGGATGGGCCTGTTCATCCCGGACCGCTGGCTGGGCCGCAGCCTCATGCTTCCCTATGAACAGCCGCATTTCGTCATGTGGAACGCCCGGAATCAGCGGGTCGTCGTGATGTCGCCCAACGCCATCAAGATCACCGAATGGCTCTCCATCGGGGCCGGCTTTCAGATGCTGATCGACACCAAGGGGGGCCCCACGTTCCTGCTCGTGGAGGATATTCCATCGAATGAAGGCCGGTTCAGCGAGGGGACCATGTCCACCGCACAGAAGCCGGTGTTCTCCGCCTTTGCCGGTGTCATGGTGGAACCGTGGGAGGACCGGCTCAAGCTGGGGTTCTGCTTCCGGGACAAGATGAAGACGGACGTGGATGTGCCCATGCTCGTGATCATCGACCCGATCTCCCTGGGGCTCCCGCTGGACATCCTGCCGAAATCGAGCATCGAACTGTCCACCCCCGCTCCCCTGTTCTTCTCTCCTCGGCAGTTCTCCTTCGGCCTCTCCGTAAAGCCGGTCCCGCGGCTGGAGATCGCCTGCGACGTGACCTATGAGATGTGGGGGGAGTTCATCAATCCGGCGCCGGAGGGGTATTCGGTGTACTCCGGGGGGATTCTGTTTCTCCTCCGCCAGAACCCCA
>CAYTRL010000710.1:0-1681 GCA_964439795.1 uncultured Thermodesulfobacteriota bacterium | reverse complement strand
CCACCAAAAGGCACGGAAGAGGCGCGTCCATATTCGGGTCGGCAGGGCGTGTTCGATGGCGATGACCCGTCCACCCGGGCGGCATACCCGAGCGGCCTCCTTCAATACGGCGTGTCTCCTGTCCCTGGGCATCTCATGCAAAGCCAGGATGATCAACACGCGGTCAAACATATCTGCACCCAACCCCGTGCCGACGGCGTCTCCAACACGGTAATCAATCGATCCGGTCCGATCCTTCCGTCTTGCCGTCTCGATCTGGCCCGTCCCGAGATCCATCGCCGTAACACCTGCCGAGGGTACGGCTTCCACAAGAGCACGCTCCGTCGTCCCCGTCCCGCAACAAAGGGACAACACATCCTGGCCGGGTTCCACGTCAAACCAGTTGACGAATTCCCTGCGGCAAGCCTTTTCTCCGCCCAGCGGCAGGAAGCACCACCAAGTGAGCAGGTCGTAAAATGGGCCGGAGATTCCATGCCAGATTTCTTCGGACCTGCTCAGGTACCCGGACGGACGTACCGTAGGGATCGACGGGGCCCGCGGACCCTGGCCGGGGTCCTTCTCCTCTTCCACCGGACCCATCACGCGAAACACCCCTTTCTTCCGGAACCGGTATACCAGGCGCCCTTCCGCTACCGAAGGCCCCTGGGGAACCAGAAACCGACCCGCCGGCAGTATGCTTCGTAGGCGGCGCCATAGCGGATCCGTAAATCCCTCTCCTCGGCCAGGCACAGGTAGTACCACACGGGAACGTAGAGAAAGGAGAACAACACCAGGAAGGGCGAATGCAGGAGAAACGCGATCACCCACCAGAGCGGGAACTCGCCCACGGCCTGGGGATGGCGGATCCGTTCATAGATGCCTCCGTACATCTCGTGTTCTCGCTTCGGCCGCATGGTTTCTTCCCCGGCATCCCTCACCCCTCGAACCATGAGGTACAGGGAGGGGACGGCAATGACACCGGCAATCACAACGGACACCCACCAGGGCCATGGGAAAGCGTCGGGCAACGGCAGGGGAAGGGGAAACCAGTGGATCAGGATGTAGTTCACCGTGGCCACCAGCATGAAGACGGAAGAGACCATGCGGTATCGGGCACATTTCCGGTAGGCCGAAGCACCGATCCGCTTTTCCAGGGCGGCCGGACTGACACTCTTCACATAGAACAGCGTGATTGATCCAGGCGATCATGTTCCTTTCTCCCGGGAGGATTATCCGAGAAACCCTGCGACAGGTCTTTCATACGTCCGGATGTTTGAAGGTGTCAACCTTGGGTTATACAGGGTCGGACCCGACAGCCTGGCCCGAGCCCGCGCTATGTATATTTGCAGCGCTTCGGCGGAGCCGATACAATCGTTCTTTTATTTGACCCATACTTTGTCCTGAAGGAGAGAGAGCATGGCCGAATCCTATACCGTGGTGGTGGCGGGCGCGGGCCCGGGGGGTTGCATCTTTGCCAGAGACCTGGCCAGGGCCGGTGTTTCGGTGGTGGTGTACGAAAAAGGAACGCTGGAAGATCTCGGACACAACTGGTCCGATGCGGTGGAGCGCAAGGCCCTGGACGAGGTAGGCCTTGCGGTACCGCCGGAAGGCGCGGTGAACCGCGGCGAGCTCGTCAAGAAGTTCCCCGGAGACCCCGACGGGATCTTCGAGGAGCATTCGTATCCGGAGATGGATGTGTGGG
>CAYTRL010000709.1:0-1683 GCA_964439795.1 uncultured Thermodesulfobacteriota bacterium | reverse complement strand
GATGGACACGATTTGAGCATCAGGAGCCATACCCTTTACGGTGGAGTTGGATGAGGTTACAACACCCGCCACGAAAGTACCGTGGCCATTTCCATCCTCCGAGCTGCCCGGCCCGCTGGCTCGCCCGCCTCCACCGTTTGGACACGCGCCGTTAAATAGAAAGCACTCTTCGTGAAGTAAATCATCCAGCAGATCAGGATGGTCCGTGTCGATCCCGGTATCCAATACAGCGACCGAGACCCCAGCTCCTGTATAGCCGAGACTGTGGGTTTGGTCCCGATGAATGAGAGGACCGCTTTCCGACAGGAAAATACGGCCAATGGCCGTTTTCTGGACAATCGATACATTGGGGTATGATAGAAGTTTTTCATAACCCTTCTTCGTAACTTCAGCCACGAGCCATGGCACGTTCTTCAGGGAATAGAGCACCCGGAAATCGTCTTGAAGCTCTTTTTCCGAAAAGTGTGACTCTACTTTAGTCTGAAGTCGGCTTATTTCTGTTTTCTCAATGGAATGATCGCGGGCGCTGGATGTGGTCGAACGGTAGACGAGCGGGTCTTCGGTGGATGCTCCGAGCTTGACATGAACCGTAACGGATTCCCGGGCCGGAAAAGCCTCGGTTATTGCATCATCTATCAGGGTGCCGTTCTTGAGGGTTGAGAAGGTCGTTGAAAAGGAGAGGGGAGGAAGAAGCAAGAGAACGATGAGCGAAATGATGATATATGCCGGGATAGTCTTCTTGGAACTCATTCCGACACCCCCTCATTTCAGAAAGACAAGGCCAATCCGTACAGAGCCATAGAGTCCCCGACAAACGCCCTATAACTTTTATCCTGCAAAGGGCCGCAAGCCAGTGGTAGCTTCTGCCTTCATTGCCTGCGACGGATTGTCTTCAGAAGAAGAATAGCCCCGGCCGGGATCAGGAGGAGCGTCAGGAGGTTCAGCAGGGTGGAACCCCGAACAACCCTTTCCCCGTAAACGGACGCTTCGGCCTTTGGCGGAGCCCAGGCCGGGTCCTCGTTGCGGCAGTTCTGCACCAGTAGGTTCAACGACAGAGGGCCGTGGTACGCCTCCAGCCCGTGCACGGAGATTTCGGCCTGCACTGGATCCGTCCCTTCCCGCACCCGGAAGACCGCCTCCAGCACCCGTCCCGTCCCCGCCGGGATCACGGTCCCGGCACTCAGGTCCGCCACGGACACCATCACCGTACCCTTCTCCGGGTCGATCCCGCCCTCTTCCGGGTCTTTCACGGCCCGGCCCGCCCGACGGACCGCCACAGGTTCCAATTCCTCGGGGTCGTAGGCCATCGTGAAGGTGAGCCGGGTCAGGTCCCGGGCGGTATCCAGGTTTACCGGCACCACGATCTCCCGACCCCCGGCCTGTGCCTCTGCGCAACCCAATTTCAGCATGCCGACCCCATCCACCAGCCCGTAGCCACCCGAAGCCTGATCCTTGTACGCCGTGGCTGCCGCCCGGAACCCGTTACCCTCCACGGCGCTCTCCGCGCCCGCCCCCTGCCCGTCCACGTTGTTGGTCAACAGGTCCGTTACCCGCCCGCAGATCTCCTCGTCCGGCGGAAACTCCTGGATGTCACGGTACCACTCCGGCACCGCGGGCAGGGGAACCATGCACCGGTAGATGAACACCAGGTCCGTGTCGATCAGCGAGAATCCGTCCCGGTCC
>CAYTRL010000708.1:0-1696 GCA_964439795.1 uncultured Thermodesulfobacteriota bacterium | reverse complement strand
AGTGGACAAGAGTATCGGGCTCGCTTTCGTGGCCTATCCCCAGGCCATCGACCTGTTGCCCACCCTGCCGGGATTTTTCAGCGCCCTGTTCTTCCTGGTCCTGGTCCTGGCCGGACTTTCCTCGTCCATCTCCATCATCGAGGCGTTCAACGCCGCGCTCATGGACAAGTTCCAGATGAAACGAGCCCGGGTGGTTACGGGCATATGCGGCCTGGGGTTCCTGGGCAGCATCATCTTCACCACGGGTGGGGGGTTGTGCTGGCTGGACATCCTGGACCATTTCATCACCCAGTACGGCCTGGTCACTGTGGGGGTCCTGGAAAGCGTCCTCATCGGTTGGGTGCTGGGGGCGGAGGAGGTCCGAACGTTCATCAACCGTCATTCCAGGATCCCGCTGGGCCGGTGGTGGAACGTGACGATCAAGTTCTTAATCCCCCTCGTGCTGGGCATCATGCTCATCCAGTCTTTTGCCGCTGATTTTCGGAACCCCTACGGGGGATATTCCTGGTTCTGGCTCCTCCTGATCGGCGTGAACTGGCTCATGGCATGCCTGATCGCGGCCTTTGTGTTTGCCACGAGACAGGGAAAGAAGAAAGAGGACGTATGAAGCGCGGGAGCCCGGGAACCCTGACGGTACCCCGGACGATCGATGATTGTTGGAAGCAACCGGGGGCCCCGTCCGGGGTGTGGGCCCAGGGAGGTGAAGAGGATGCAAGAAGATAACCGTACCATTCCCCAGGCCCTGACCTTCGACGACGTGCTTCTCGTGCCGGCGGCGTCATCGATCCTTCCCCAGGAGGTGGATCTCAGCACCCGGCTCACCCAGGGTATTTCCCTGAACATCCCGCTGCTCAGCGCCGCCATGGACACCGTGACCGAGGCGCGGGCCGCCATTACCATGGCCCAGGAAGGGGGGATCGGGATCATCCACCGGAACTTCTCCCCGGCGCGGCAGGCCCGGGAGGTGGAGAAGGTGAAGAAGTACGAGAGCGGGATGATCGTCAACCCGATCACCATGCATCCCGACCAGCTCATCGCGGAGGCCAGCGAGGCCATGCGAAAGCACGAATTGTCCGGGCTTCCCATCGTGGAGAACGGGGCCCTGGTGGGGATGCTGACCCACCGGGACCTGCTCTTCGAGAAGCAGCTCGAACTGAAGATCCGGGAACTGATGACCCGGAAGGTGATCACCGCGCCCGAGGGAACCACCATGGAAAAAGCCGTGGAAATCCTTCACCAGCACCGGATCGAAAAGCTGCCCGTGGTGGATGTTGGGGGGAGGTTGATCGGCTTAATCACGGTGAAGGATATCGAAAAGGCCAAGCGTTTTCCCAACGCTTCCAAGGACCCCATGGGTCGCTTGAAGGTGGGGGCCGCCGTCGGTGTGGGCCCGGACCGGGAGGAGCGGGTGCAGGCGCTCCTGGAGGCCGGTGTGGACGTGATCGTGGTGGACACGGCGCACGGGCACTCCGAACGCGTGCGGGAGACGGTGGAGGAGATCAAGAGGACCCACCCGGCATGTCCTGTGGTGGCGGGAAACGTGGCCACGGCAGAGGGGACCGAGTTTTTGATCGGGGCGGGCGTGGACGCGGTGAAGGTGGGAGTTGGTCCGGGGTCGATCTGCACGACACGCATCGTGGCCGGTGTGGGGGTTCCCCAGTTTACTGCCGTCATGGAATGCAGCCGGGTGGCCAGG
>CAYTRL010000707.1:0-1712 GCA_964439795.1 uncultured Thermodesulfobacteriota bacterium | reverse complement strand
CGTTTCTTCATGGTCTTTCAACAGTCCGGTGGCCTGGGCGGCACAAAAGGACTGGCTCTGGCAACGGTGCAGAGATAATTTCGCCATCCTCGGCCCCCCAACCCTCGGGAGGACACGTGCAGCCGTTTCCTGGTGGAAAAACCGCCTGTCTCTGCCTCCTGCTCTCCTTCTCCCTCCTGCCGCTTGCCGGGTGCACCTCGGCCATCGAGAACTCGAAATCTCTCGCGGGCAAGTCGTTCAAAATAAAAATGGAGATGCGGGCGGGTGGATTCCGCCGCAGCTACCGGGTCCATGTCCCCGGGGGCTACGATCCCCGGCAACAATACCCCCTGGTGGTGGTGCTCCACGGCGCGTTCAGTACCGCCAAAGAGATGGAGAAACACTCCGGGTTCAGCGACCTGGCGGACCGGGAGGGGTTCCTGGTTCTCTATCCCAACGGGATCACCCTTTTCGGGCTGCTGCAGCACTGGAACGCCGGGCACTGCTGCGGCAAGGCCGCGGCCGACAACGTGGACGATGTGGGCTACCTGAAGGCCTCCATACAGGAGGTCTCGGAACACCTGAGCGTGGACCCGGCCCGGATCTACATGACCGGGTTCTCCAACGGGGGCATGATGACCCACCGTTTCGGCGCGGAACAGGCCGGGACGCTGGCGGCCATCGCCCCCCTGGCCGGCTCCATCGGCGGCAGGGCCGACCCCGAGGCCCCCTTCTGGCAGATACCGGAACCGGCCGCCCCCCTGCCGGTAGTGATCATGCACGGGCAGGCGGATGAACAGGTCCCCTACCGGGGCGGAGGGGCGGAGGGAAGCGAAACAGGGAGACAATTCGTCTCGGTACGGGATTCGGCGTCCTTCTGGGCCCGCACCAACGGATGCGTGAATCCTCCGGAAGAGGTACCGCTGCACGGCGGGACCGTGCGCCTGACCGTGTGGAGGGGATGCCGCAGCGGTGCAGAGGTGCGCGCATACGCGTGGAAAGACTGGGGGCACGTGTGGCCCGGTCCCCCGTTCACCGACGACCTGGATCCCGACGACCCGTTCCGGGACTTCCACACGGCCGAGACCGTATGGGAATTCTTTAAAAAACACAGACGGGAAGGAAGGGTTATTCCCGGGCAACCCGTTGCACCGTGACGCCGGTCTTTCTGGAGCCGCAGCGTCTTCGCCTTCCTCAGGACGGCTTTGCATGCAGCCCCCCGGGCAAAGCACAACGCCATCCCGGTTTTCCTTGCCCTTTCTTTCCATGACGGTCCGAACTTCCCTTTTTCTTGCATGATCTCCCCGGACGCGGTAAGCTGGTGGAAGAGCAGAAAAAACGATGTTTTCTCATAAACAAAGAGGATCTCGCCATGACGAACCGACACCTGATCCCCGCCTGGATCGGCATCCTCCTCCTCTCCGGCCTCTTCCTGACGGGACAGGACACCTGGCCGGGCCCCGGGTGCATCGACGAGGACGGGGACGGCTACGGCAGCATTGTATCGGCCCAGTGCACCTATCCGGAGCTCGACTGCAACGACCAGGATGCCGCCGTCCACCCCGGTGCGCCGGAGCTCTGCGACGGGATCGATAACCAGTGCCCGGGCGACGCGAGACACGGCCAGATCGACGAGGGGTGCGCTTCTTACCGCATCACGGATGTCCTGGTGGAGGACGGCACGACCTACCGGCTGATGAACCCGCTTTTTCCTCAGAACACGGGGGACCTGT
>CAYTRL010000706.1:0-1712 GCA_964439795.1 uncultured Thermodesulfobacteriota bacterium | reverse complement strand
TGAAGGGACGGCTGACCATGGCCTTCCTGTTCGGCGCCCTGAAGTTCCGCGCCGACGAATCCTCGGTGAACTTCTACGAGGCGGCTTACAAGGACGGGCCCATCCGGCTGATCCGGAACATCCAGATCATCATCTCCCTGCCCCTGGGGATCAAGGCCCCGGGGATCGCGGTGGACCTGCTATGGTACGACACCATCGTGAACGTGCCGATGATTATCGATATCCCGATCAACCCCAAATATCTCATGACCTACATGCAGCTCACCCTGGGGGAGGATCACGCACCCGGGGCCATCGGCATGAGGATCTACAACTCGAACAACCAGGAAGGCTTCGTGGTGGACGGCCGGACCTCCCCCCAGGAAAATGACCGCTGGAACAACGACCGGGACGCGTGGAGGCTCATGACAGGGAAGCAGGGGACGATCATGAACCGCAGCTTCTGGGACGAGCGGTACCTCAAGCAGATGAAGTGGGTGCGGGTGAATTACACGGACGACATGAACACCATGGACAAGCCCGAGGAAGACCCGGGCATGATCGGGTATATCTCACAGACCAACCGGGTGGAGGGGATCAAGAAGGACCGGTACTACTCGTACCTGGAGTGGTACTGGCCGCCCAGCTTCCTGTTTCCCGGGCCCGGCCATACCTACCGGCCGGGCGATGAGAAGAGCTACCTGGACATCGCCGACCATCCGGTGCGGCTGCGGTCAGGTCCCACCATGGCGGAAAGCCGCTACTTCGGCCAGATGCCCGTATATGAACATGCGGAACAGATTATTGAAAAGAAACGGGAAGAGGGGGGCTAGCAGGAGGTTCCCTCCAGGAAGTAGATCACCTCTTCGGCCATGTGGCTGGCATGGTCCCCGATCCTTTCCAGGTGCCGGGAGATGGCCAGGTAAGGCGTCATAGCCAGGGCCGCCTCCGGGTGCGACGAGAGAAAGGCGTTCGTCTTCTCCGTAAACGCGTCTCGACGCCGGTCCAGGGACGAATCCGATTCGATGATCCTGCGGGCGAACTCCGCCTCCGGCCGCAGCACGGCACGGGTGCTCTTATCGAGCATCCCGCGGGCCACCCGGCCCATTTCCGGAAGGTCCCTGAGGAAAGGAAACGAGGGGTCGAGATCGATCCCGGCCACGCTGTGTGCAATGGTCTCGATCTCGTCGGAGCTTTTTTCCATGAGAGACAGGATGAAGTGGGTGCTCCGGGTCCACCGGAGTTCCTCGTTGTTTCCGTGGGTGAGCGCCAGGATCTTGAGGCAGACTTCCCGGGATGCGTCCTCCCGTTCCTGGAGATGTTTCAAGTCCGGGATGAGGCCGCTTGCCCGGCTCCGGTCCCGGTTTTCCAGGGCCTGCATGACATTGTGAAGCGACAGACTGAGTTCTTTTCCGATGAGGGACACGTCTTTGCGAAGTCGGTTATGGAGGGCACGTCCATTCCTTCTGCAGCGGGTCCGCCAGGCGTTCCGGAGCCGGTAATCGTTCATGATCGGTTCTCCAGCGTCCCACGCGGTACCCGGGCCCGGGTTCAGGAACCGGTGGGCTTCAGGGAATCCAGAAGATTGTTGAGTTTTTGTTCGTGGCCCACTTCTTCTTCGTGAAGACCCTGCAGGATCGCTTTCACAAAGGGGTCTTTTGTCTTGCTCGCCATGTTCTGATAGCAACTATGCTGCAAAGGAGTTGAGCCTCACTGTTATGGGGAGTTACTCT
>CAYTRL010000705.1:0-1716 GCA_964439795.1 uncultured Thermodesulfobacteriota bacterium | reverse complement strand
GGGGGGGGGGGCCCTGCCCCGGCATTCCCCGGCAACACCGGTGGTCTTTGAACACATTGATACAACGGATTACGATAACGGTGGGGTGTTGAAAAACCGAGGCGCTCGGCCTTCCAATGACGACGGTTGTGACGAGCCGCAGGCACGGCGGCGACCCTTCGGGATGAAACGGCTCAAGGGGCCGGGGGGTTGCCGCGCTCCGCTCGCAATCTCCCACATGTTCTCCTTACATGAGGGGCCGATGGCGGGGAGCCGAACGCTGACAGCTGACAGCTATTAATCCTTGCTGTGGTAATCCTGCAAGGCCTTCACCCGTTCCCCCTCCAGCTTCAAGGTCTCCAGGGCGTTCACCGCGGCGGAGGCGCCGGAGACCGTGGTGATCAGGGGGATGTCGCAGGCCACGGCGCAGGACCGGATGGCCACTTCGTCCTGCTCCGGCGTGCGGCTGCTGGGGGTGTTCACGATCAGGTCCACCGAGCCCTGCTTCATCAGGTCCACCACGTTGGGGCTTCCCTCCGAGACCTTTTTCACCACGCCGGAGCGGATGCCGTTGATCTCCAGGGTGCGGGCCGTCCCTTCGGTGGCCAGGATCCGGAAGCCCAGCTCGTAAAGCTTCTTGATGATGAAGATCATGGGCCTCTTGTCCCGGTTGCGCAGGCTCACGAAAACGCTTCCCTCCCGCGGGAGGCACTGGCCGGCCGCAAGCTGGGATTTCCCGAAGGCCATCCCGAAGACCGAATCCACCCCCATGACCTCGCCGGTGGACTTCATCTCCGGGCCCAGCATGGCGTCCACGCCCTGAAACCGCGAGAACGGAAACACGCTTTCCTTCACCGAGATGTGCTGGGGGGCCGGTACATTCCGAAGGCCCAGCTCACGCAGGCTCCTGCCCACCATCACCTTGGTGGCCAGGTTGGCCAGGGACACGCCGATGGCCTTGCTCACGAACGGGATGGTCCGGCTCGCGCGGGGGTTGACCTCCAGGACGTAGATCAGGTCGTTCTTGACCGCGTACTGCACGTTCATCAGGCCAACCACGTTCAACTCCAGGGCCATGGCCCGGGTGTTTTCCCGGATCTGGTCGATGACGGACTCGCTCAGCGTGTACGGCGGGATGGCACAGGCGCTGTCCCCGGAGTGGATGCCCGCCTCCTCCACGTGCTCCATGACCCCGCCCACCACCACATCGGTGCCGTCCGAGATGGCGTCCACGTCGATCTCCACGGCATCCTCCAGGTACTTGTCCAGCAGCACGGGATGGTCCTCGGAGGCGGCCACGGCCTTTTCCATGTACCCGGCTAGCTGGCTCTCGTCGTGGCAGATCTCCATGGCCCGGCCCCCCAGGACGTAGGACGGCCGTACGACCACAGGGTAGCCGATCTCCTGGGCCACCCGGCGGGCCTCTTCCAGGTTGGTGGCGGTCCCGTTGTCCGGCTGGACCAGGCCCAGCTTTTCCAGCATGGCCTTGAACCGCTCCCGGTCTTCGGCCAGGTCGATGCTGTCCGGGGAGGTGCCGAGGATCCGGACCCCGCACTGCTGGAGTGGCACGGCCAGGTTCAGGGGGGTCTGCCCTCCGAACTGGACGATCACGCCCTCGGGCTTTTCCGTTTCCACGATGTGCAGGACATCCTCCAGGGTCACCGGCTCGAAGTAGAGCTTGTCCGAGGTGTCGTAGTCCGTGCTGACGGTCTCCGGGTTGCTGTTGACCATGATGCT
>CAYTRL010000704.1:0-1733 GCA_964439795.1 uncultured Thermodesulfobacteriota bacterium | reverse complement strand
CTGGGCGGGTTCACTTATTCGTGGAGGTGGGTTCAGCTTTAGCCGTTGGTAACAATACATCCTGGACTGCAGTCCTGATGAAGTCGCTCATCTGGCGAAGAAAGGAAAATTGAAGGGGAAAAAGAAGGGGAGTCGTTGGGAGTTCCGGGTCAAGGATGTGGAGGAGTATCGGAGGGAGGGAGCGGGAGTGAAGATCTATGCGGGTTGAGAGAAACTGTCTTGGAGTGGGATTGAACAGGTATTCAGTTTCACAGGATCGAAACAAATATCAGATTACGCGGGGTATGAGAGTTAACAGAAGATCACTGAAAATCACGCACCAGGTTAGCTATAGGTTAGCAATTCCAGTAAAAAAGGGTTACACCGATTGGCGTAACCCCTTGATTTTATTGGAGCCGGCGGGCGGAATTGAACCGTCGACCTGCTGATTACGAATCAGCTGCTCTACCTCTGAGCTACGCCGGCAAAATGGTGACTTATTTTTATATCACGGGGGCTTACGTGCGGTCAAGATGACACGGTAACCCTCATTCCCCTGTTCCCGCCTCCTCCGGCTCGGGCTTGAGTTTCGGGGCCTTCCGCTCGGAGAAGTAGATCCGCATCCCCTCGTGCTGGACGAACTGGCGTATGTCGTTTTCCGTGATGTTCTCGGTCCTGGCCAGGATCTTGTTCAGAGACGTGAGGGTGCGGTCCAGCTTTCCCAGAATCGTTTCCGTGTCCTGGATCAGGCCCGGGAGATCTTCCGAGACAGAGGAAGTTCTGCCCGCCAGGGCGGTCAGGTTCCTGGCCAGGGGCACGGCATCGTCGGCAAAGGCTCCGGATAGTTTACTCAGGTCATCCAGGAGCGAGGAGATCTGCTTTTCCTGGCCGAGCAGCATGCTGTTGGTGTCGATGGCCAGCCGGTTCGCCTGCTCTACCAGGCTCACGATCTTGTCCTTGTTCTCGGAGATCGTGTTCGTGATATCGATGAGTTCCTCCACAACCCCGGCCTCGTTGAGCCGTTGCATGGTGTCCCGCAGGTTCACCATGATGCTGTCGCCCTCCCCGGCCGCCAGCTCCGTCATCCGGTTCAGGTTGGCCATGAGAGATTCCACGTTCTGTTCCTTGAAGATCAGGCTCACCTGGTCCACGATCTCCCGGAGGTTCAGGATGATCCGGCCCGCGGAGTTGAGCACCTCGTCCAGGGTGGGCTCCTGCGACCCGGGGACCACTGCGTCGTCGGGCAGCGGCGGCGCGTCCGGATCCCCGCCGCTCAGGTCCACATACTTGCCGATCACCAGTTCCGTGGCCCGGATGGATGCAACGGTCCCTTCCCGCAGGGGCACGTACGACAGCACGCTGAGATCCACCTCGATCTTGTGTTCCTGCCCTCCCCCGATGCGGTTGTCGGTGACCTTTCCCCCGGTAAGCCGCGCGTAGCGCACGGCCGCACCCTCTTCCAGGCCGCTGATATCGTTAAAATAAGACACGATGTTCTTGTGGGGCTGGAACAGGGTGGTCACCTCCTTGCCGAAAAAGTAGAAAAACCCGAGGATGACCGTGGCAACCAGCACAAAGATCCCGGCGCGCACCTCCATCCGGCTGAAGGCTTCGATTCCCGGTTCGGGCAGAGGATGCCGGGTTTCCGCCCCGGCAGGTTCCGGCCCTCTTCCTCCTGCCTCCGGAGCCTCAGGGTCCGTTTCCACGCGGTCGCTCATGATTCTTCCTCGCTGTCCGAGTTGAACACTTCTTAC
>CAYTRL010000703.1:0-1735 GCA_964439795.1 uncultured Thermodesulfobacteriota bacterium | reverse complement strand
AAGCAGGAAGGCAAGGAGATCGAGCTCCGGGAAGTCACCCTGGCGAGACAGTGCGCCCCGGAGTACCGCGATCAGATCCAGGACTACGTGGGCGCCTATCAGGCCGTTCTCGCCATCGCCTGCGGGGTGGGGGTGCAGTACATGGCCGAACGCTACCCCGACTCCCCCGCTGTCCCGGGGCTGAACACCGATTTCATGGGCGGCTCCCTGGAGCAGGGGGTGTGGGCCGAGAAATGCCAGGGCTGCGGCAACTGCGTGCTGCACCTGACCGGCGGGATCTGCCCCATCACGCGCTGTTCCAAGAGCCTGCTCAACGGCCCCTGCGGCGGATCCACAAAAGGCAAGTGCGAGATCGACCCGGATGTAGAGTGCGGCTGGCAGATGATCGTGGACCGGATGAAATCCCTCGGAACCCTGGAAGAGGCCTACGAGATACTCATGGAGTACAAGGACTGGACTACCAGCCGTGACGGCGGGCCGCGAAAGATCGTCAGGGAGGACATGCGCGAATGAAAACGAACAGCGTTCTTGAAAAAATTCTGGAAAACGGCGGGTTTGCGGTCACCTCGGAGTGCGGACCCCCCCGGGGGGGCAACGCGGACGAGGTCCGTCACAAGGGAGAGTTCCTCCGGGGCATCGTGGACGGCATCAACGTGACGGACAACCAGACCTCGGTGGTCCGCATGTCCTCCATCGGGGCCAGCGCGCTCCTGAAACAGGCGGGCCTGAACCCGATCATGCAGATGACCACGCGGGACCGGAACCGGATCGCCCTGCAAAGCGACATCCTGGGTGCCTGGGCCCTGGGCCTGGACACCATGCTCTGCCTGTCCGGAGACCACCAGCGTTTCGGCGACCACCCCACGGCCAAGAACGTGTACGACGTGGACTCCATCCAGCTGATCAAGGCCATGCACACCATGCGCGAGGAAGGCAAGTTCATCAACGGCGAGGACATCCAGGACCCGCCCAAGTTCTACATCGGCGCGGCGGCCAACCCCTTTGCCGACCCGTTCGAGATCCGGGTGCCCCGGCTGGCCAAAAAGGTGGCCGCGGGGGTGGATTTCATCCAGACCCAGTGCATCTACAACATGGAAAAGTTCCGTGAGTGGATGAAGCTGGTGGTGGACCGGGGCCTGCACGAGAAGGTCAAGATCCTGGGCGGGGTCACCCCCATGAAGAGCGTCGGTATGGCCCGGTATATGTCCCGGTCGGTCCCGGGCATGGACGTTCCCGATGCGGTCATCAAGCGCCTCAGGGACGCGGGCAAGGGGAACGCGGCGGAGGAGGGGATCAAGATCGCCATCGAGAGCATCCAGGAACTCAAGGAGATGGAAGGCGTGGCCGGGGTGCACATCATGGCCATCGAGTGGGAAGAAAAAGTCAAGGAGATCGCGGAAGGCGCCGGCCTGCTGCCGCGGCCCACATAACAAGTTGATGAAGATCGTTTGAGCAGGCAGGCGCCCTGCTCCCAGAGGCCCGTTGGGGGGCCCAACCATGACCTGACCTTCTTGTCTTGAATCGGCGTTTTCAAGCGCCTCCACATACGGACGTGGCCACGTGCCACGTCCGATTCGTTTTTCTAATGATAGCGTGGATTCCGGGTTTCCACGGGGTTGATCATAGACAGAACATGCTTCTCTGTCATTCCGGACTTGATCCTTTGACCCCCCTGATCCTTATACCCCCCTGAACCCGGAATCCAGGGGATCTGGTGGGGCAGGGCCCCACCCTG
>CAYTRL010000702.1:0-1739 GCA_964439795.1 uncultured Thermodesulfobacteriota bacterium | reverse complement strand
GCCCCGCTTCCACCGGGAGAGCAGCGGGCTGCCGTATTCGGCCAGAACGCGGACCCATGGCTGATCCAGCGACACGATGGTCACATCCGCATCCGGACTGATATCGCGTTGGTGAATCCGGTGCCAGAAGGCCGCCCGAATCTGCTCCAGGCGGAACGGGGTGAGGCGAACGTCCGGATACAGGGACTTCATCCTCCGGTAGAACTTCCGGTTCCACTGCTTCTCCGGCATGTTCTCCGAGAACAGCCTCAAGTCGATGCGCGCGGGGCGGGGCTGGTCGCCGAGGACATTGCTCATGCCCTCGAACCCCTTGCGCACCGCGAGACTGAACGTGTCCCTTTCGTGCTGTTCGAAAACAAGTTCCGCCACGGAGGGGTCATGGTTTCTCCCCCGGGCCTTCCGGATGGAGATGCATTTGCGCGCGATGTTGTTCACCTGCACGTGCCGCAGGAGGATGACGTTGTCCGCCATGAACGACAGCAGACGTCCCACAGCCATCTGCCCTCCTTCGCCCTCGGGCGCCTCGTAGACCATCAGGGTGGTGACGTTCCAGTCGATGGCCTTGTTCAGCAGCGTGGTGACGAAGTCGTTGAAGACCAGCGGATTGGCGATGTTCCGCTCCAAGTCGCTCAGGCTGTCGATCACCAGTCGGCAGGGGCGCCGTTTCTGACTGCCCGGCATCATCCGAGACGGGACGAGGCCTTCGATCTCCTTGGTCAGGTAATACACCAGCCGGTCGAGGTCCACGTTGATCGGGTTCTGGTACACAAACCGGAATCGCGAGTGCGTCGGCGCGACCCGGATGTCCGACTGCAGGATCTGGCTGGCAGCGGTCTTCCCCAACGTGTGCGCAGGTCTGTCTGGATCTCCGTCGGCGAGAGTCAGGTTCCCGGCGTCCCGAAGGACACGCTTGTGCCGCTCGTCGAAGCTGAGAAGGATGACGTCTTCCTCCGTGTTCGTCTTGGGCGTTCCGGCCGGGCCGGGCTCGCCGATCAGGCCTTGCAGCGTGAAGCAGTAGGCCAGCATGCTCTTGCCCGTGCCGGGGCCGCCGACGATGACCGTGGAACTCCCACTCGTGACACCCATCCTGCCGTCCGCCGCCCCGAACATCTCGTCCAGCCCCTGGACGCCAAAGGAGCGATGGGACTGGGGGCGCTTCCGCTGCCGGATCTCCACCATCGCCAGGATTTCCAGAAGGGCCATCGTGGCGGCGTTGATTTCCCCATTGGTCCACCCCGCCAGACCAAACAGGCCCGCAAACATGTTGCGCAGCTTCTGGATGGCGGCTCGGCTGAGCTCCTTGGGGTGCTTCATCGACTCCACGTGACGAGCGGAGGTCTCCGGCCTGTTCCGGACCCCCTTCCACTTCCCGGCCAGGAGTTTCCGTAACGAAAGAGCCAGGTTCTTCGTCCGACCCTCGGGGAGGGTGCGAGACCAGGCGAGTTTCATCGGACCTATCCTCTCCCGCAGGATGTCCTCCATCGCCAGTTCGGAAGGCCATCTCCACCCCGTCCGCACGGCCCTGTGAATAGGCTCTGGATGCGTTCCCCGAAACGCTCCCACGTGGTCGCTTCGTGCCACGCGCCGCGCAGGAATGAGGTCAGCACGTCTTCGGTCCCGCCGTCCGTGATAATCCCCCGGACCTCCTCCGAAACAGCCGTGTCGGTCGAGATGTGCTTCCGGAGGCTCACCAGGGCGTCTTCCAGGTTGCCGGCAAATAAGGAGAACGAGATGACAGA
>CAYTRL010000701.1:0-1752 GCA_964439795.1 uncultured Thermodesulfobacteriota bacterium | reverse complement strand
CGGACAGGGAGGAGTTGACCAGGGGGTTGCTGACATCGATCACCCGTAGCGTGCTCATCTCGCCCCAGGAGATGACCTGCCTTCCCACGCGAACGAACAGGGGGCCGGTGATCACGTCCAGATACCCGGTAAACAGATCCGCGCTCCACTTCAGGTCGTCGATCTGATCCTGGTTGTCGTAAAGGTAGTACTGGCGTGTGGTTTCGTTTTTCAGCACGTCGGGGCCCACATCCCATGCGCTGTCGTAGAAGAAGCGGCCCTGGAGGTAGTAGGCAAACGCCAGCCACGACGTGACGTTCCCCACGTCGTGCTCCCATTCCAGAAACAGGAGGTTTCGCTGGGTGACCAGATCTCCCGTCTCCAGGGGGATGGGGTTGTTCTCCGGGGTGTCGGACATCCGGAAGGTGGCCTCGGTCCGGAACTTCCCGATGAGGCGCCACTTCCCGCTCTTCTTGTCGCTGAGCAGGGCCAGGGCCATATCCGGTTGAAGAAGCTGGAGCGCCATGACCAGGAGTGCCGCCGTGAAGGGTCTCATGTGTGCTTTCATGATCGTCGTCCGTTCTTGTGGGTCACGATTCGGCCCCGGTGCCGCCGGGTCGGGTCAGCGCCGGGATCAGGAGGATCGAGAACACGCATTCCAGGAATACGAACGCCCCCAGGAACCGGAACATGGTTCCCGGGAAACGCATGTCGATGAACCACCATGGCAGGCACGCCCCCAGCACGAGAATGCCCGTGAACAGGGTCCCGGAACCTGCGCCGGGACCCTCACCGTTCGGGCTCAGCATGGCATGGCTGAACAGGGGACCGAAGGCCACGGCCGCCGTGGAAACAAATACGATCGGCATGCCGACCTCCATGCCCGCCACGGCCATGAGAATCCAGAGCAAGGCCTGGGCGGCGGCGATGGGCAGGACCAGGAGGATGCCCCGGATCAGGGAGCCGGTCGCCAGTGCGCCCAGAAGGATCGCAACCACGAACGCGGAGGCCAGGACCGCCGGATAGGCTTTCCGCACGCCGTCGTTCACCGCCCGGGTCATGCCCAGCAGCCCTCCGCCCAGGGTGAACTCCACGCGGTCAGAGGGGTGGCTGTCGATATAGGCCTGCATCCTGGAGGCGTACGCATCGATCCGATCCGCCCGGGCATCCGGGAAAAAGGGCGCGATCGTCGCTTCGGTGAAGGTCTTGTCCATGAAGCTCTCCACGCCCCCCTGTGCCGCCACCAGCTTGGCAAGCCTCCCGACCTGCTCCCCGGACACGGGGATCGTCTGCCACCTGGGGTTGCCGTCCACAAGCATGAGGCGGGACAGCTTGACCATCATGTCAAAGGCGATGCTGTCCCGGGCACCGCACGCACCCTTCAAGTGCCGGCTGAAGTCCCCCAGTTCCTGGAGGGCCTCGGGATCCAGGAACCCTCCCTCTTGTACGGCCCGGGCGTGGACCAGAAGCTGGTAGGGGCCCATGAACTTCTCCGCCAGGAGGTCGAAACAGGCGTTCCACGGGTGGTCGTCCGGGACGTAGGATGCGCCGGGCAGGTTGTCTCCCACCCGGAGAACGGAAGCGCTGTAAAGCCCGGCCCCGAGCAGCAGCACCAGCAGGGCCGGGACAACGGGCCGAGCCGCCCTCCTGCCCGCCTTTGCCATGGCGTCCGCAACGGCCCGGAGCGGCCCCCCCTGCTGCTTCCGCCGTTCGGGCGCCGGGGAAGCAAACAGCGAGAGAAGGAGCGGACAGATCAGCAGCACCATGGCAACC
>CAYTRL010000700.1:0-1752 GCA_964439795.1 uncultured Thermodesulfobacteriota bacterium | reverse complement strand
GAAAAAGAAAAAGAAAGCACGATCTCCATCCCAGCTGGAATGGGAGATTCTGGCAGAGTCGGCAAGAATCTCTCCTTCTGCTGCAAACAAACAACAATGGAAGTTCATCCTCATACAGGAAGAATCCCTTCTCCGAGACCTGCGGGGATTACTAAAGGAGCGCAAGACGCTGGGAGGGATCATCGCCTGTATTGGAATGACGTCTTTACCCTTCCTGGAAAGGGGACTGGAACGTCCTTTCTGGATGATCGATCTACCCATTGCGATTTCCAGCATCACCCTCATGGCAGGCGCTTTGGATTTCCTGGCCAAAGTCTATATAGCCGAGATTCCGGAACAACAGATCAATTCTCTGTTAAAACTCAAGTCGGATTGGAGAACGGTCGGGCTGGTGGGCCTGAGATAATCTAATCCCGGCCGTAAATATTCGGTGAATCCGTTCGAACCAAGGCAGGACGGCCAGTTACCCAATCGCTCCCAGATTTACACTTGCTTCTATAGCGGGAACACCATGCCTGATTCCCATCTATTCCCCTTTCTTCTGGTTTTTTGACAGGTTCGACAAAAATCTACGAAGATGGAGGCCGTCAGAGAACTCGGACGGGTTGAAAAGCGGACGCTTCGGACAACAGGATGAACGACCAATGATCAGCCCCTTCTTTTCACCACGATCTCGAACGATTCAGGCCCATCTCCCTGGGATCCTCCTGGCCCTTCTGTTCTCGTTGTCCTGCTCCGGCGAAAATGCTCCCGACCCGGCGGCCGGCGGCGAACCCTGCGGCCCCCTGCCCGAGACGCTCTATCCGGAAAAATACAGGCCCCGGTTCCATTTCACTCCCGCGGATAACTGGATGAACGATCCCAACGGGCTGGTGTACTATCAGGGGGAGTACCACCTCTTCTACCAGCACCAACCCGATATACCTTTCTTCGGACCGATGCACTGGGGACACGCGGTGAGTCCCGACCTGGTGCACTGGGAGCATCTGCCCGTGGCCATCCACCCCGACCCCTTGCTCGGTGTGGCTTTCTCAGGCAGCGCCGTGGTGGACAGCCACAACACGAGCGGGCTGTGCAGCAACCCGGATCCCGGCGACGACTCCTGCCTGGTCGCCCTGTTCACGAACCACGGGGGGAGAGACGGCGGGGAAAAGCAGAGCCTCGCCTTCAGCAACGACCGGGGCCGCACCTGGGAACTCTACGACGGAAACCCCGTGCTTCCCAATCCGGGACTGCGCGACTTCCGTGACCCCAAGGTGTTCCGGCACGAGCCGACCCGCAGGTGGATCATGGTCCTGGCTGCCGGAGACCGTGTGCAGTTCTTCCACTCGCACGACCTGCTCGCCTGGACGTTTCTCAGCGAGTTCGGCCCCCTGGAGGGCATGAACGGGGTGTGGGAGTGTCCGGACCTGTTCAAGCTGCCCGTGGACGGAGATCCGGGGGAAACGCGATGGGTGCTGGAGGTGGATCTCAACATAGGGCTTCTTCTCGGTTCTGGCGGCTTCTATTTTCTGGGCGGTTTCGACGGAGAGAGGTTCACTGCGGATCCGGGAGGGCCGCGCCGCGCGGACCACGGCGCGGACTTTTATGCGGTGCAGTCCTGGTCCGACGCACCCGCGGGACGGCGTCTCTGGATCGCCTGGATGAATAACTGGCAGTACGCGCTCTTCACACCCACCGGGCCCTGGCGCGGAGCCATGACCTTGCCCAGAGAAGTAACCGACCGGGGGTTGTCATATGTGACGCAGCTAG
>CAYTRL010000699.1:0-1760 GCA_964439795.1 uncultured Thermodesulfobacteriota bacterium | reverse complement strand
AGGAAGCAGGGTGCCTCGCCTATGATACCGGGCTTTCCCCGGACGGCCCGCAGCGCTTCCTTGAGTTCCTGGTTTTCTTCCACCTGTCTGGTGTGAGCCATGTATTGACTGAGAGCGATGGATCCCACGGCGACGATGTCCTGGAGCAGTTCAAAGTAATCCGTTTTCATCTTGATCAGGGGACCTTCCGGCTTTGTGTCGATGAGTTCCACGGCCCCGTACACCTCGCCGGTCTCCAGGATGAGAGGAAAGCAGACGATCAGGTTGCTCTTGACTTCGAGGCCTTCCTCGAGCTGCCAGTAGTGCCGGCTGTCCTCCTGGGCCTTTGCCGTGGTCATCTTCCCGTTTTCAATGACCCAGCCCACGATACTGGGCCGCTCGTCGCTGATGGTGATCCCCTCGATCTTTTCACTCTGGGACCCCATGCCCACGATACACTGGTATCCGTCCTCCCGTTTTACCCAGATGGAGCCCCGCTCCACGTTCTGAAGCTTGAGCAGGCTCCCTAGAAAGGCTCTCAGGATGGCCGGGCCGTCGATTTTTTCTTTCATGGGAACGTTTCCTCCTGATCACGCGTACAGGGCTATTGTAGGTGATATTTCACCAGGCGCAAGAAGAATGATGAAATATCGCCAAGGCCTCGGCGGACCCGGACTTCCCGTCGGTGTCCACCTGAACCATTTCCCCCGGCACAGCATTACGAAACAGGGGTGAAGAGTGTTATGCTTGGTACTCGCTGACCAAAATACGGTATCGAATTCGAGGCCGCTCCCGTGGGGATATTGCTAGCGAGGCGAACTCGAAGATCGCGAACGAAGTGAAGTCGCAACGAAGTGGAGATTGCGAGCGAAGCGTGGCAACCCCCCGGCACCGAAGTCCTTCTGCGCCAGGGGATTGCCACGTCGCCTTCGGCTCCTCGCAATATCCGTACGATGCGTTTTCGTATTAACACTGACGAGTACTTTGTCCGAGCGATAGGAACCATCCGAACCGGGGAGGTCCGAACATGGAGCGATGGGAGCGTAAGGTCAGCCCGCATCCGGGGGACGCCGTCAAAAGGTTTATCCGCAGACTTCCCCATCTGTGGCTTGCAAGGTGGAGAGCCGCCCGGCTGCGCGGACGGATGCCGGAGTACGACGGCCCGATCGGATCGATAAACACGGAGGAGATCTTTTCCTGGGTGCGGGGAATCTGTGAAACGCCCCACCGGAGGCCGGGTACGCCCGAAGGGCTCCGGGCGGAGAAGTGGGTGGCAGCGAGGTTCCGGGAGTTCGGGCTGGAGAACGTCACGCTGGATCCGATCCCTATCACGGTGTGGAAGGCGCACCGCTGGTCCCTGGAGGTGGAAGGCCGAACGATCCCCAGCTTCTTTCTGGTTGATTCCGGGTTCACGGGGCCCGAAGGGATCGAAGCCCCTCTCGAATACGTGGGAAAAGGGCGCCCCCGGGATTTCTCCCGGGCGGATGTTTCCGGAAAGATCGTGGTCGTCGAGGTTCCTTTTCCTTATGTGCCGACGGGCCTGCTTGTCCGGATTTTCAAGCTCCTGGGAGTCGCTTTAACCGTGTCGGATCCCACACGGTCCCTGGACCTGCGCAGCGGTCAGTTTCTGAACTTCGCCCGCATGAACTTCATCGGAGGAACGACCGAGGAAGACGAAGCACCGGAGCACGATGTGTACTGGCAGGCCTTCCATCGTGGGGCCGCGGCCGTCTGTCTGATCCTGAAGGACCAGCCCTCCAACTCCAATTCACACTACGGCC
>CAYTRL010000698.1:0-1781 GCA_964439795.1 uncultured Thermodesulfobacteriota bacterium | reverse complement strand
CTCGTCCTTGGGGCCTTCAAAAGACCTGAACCGGCCCCTGCGTCCTGCGGCAACTCCCCACGGGCGCCTGGGTGTGCCGCAGACCTGTTTCCGGGTGGCGCGGCAGGGAGCTGATCGCTGACCGCTAAATTGGCAATTCGCTCCGCCCCCAGCCTCATGAATGTGCGTTACGACACGTCATCTCGAACGTGACCCGGAATCCAGGAGAGGGGGAGGAGCTGATCGCTGACAGCTGATTGCTGACCGCTAATCTTCCGGGCAGGTCGCAATCAGTCCGAGAACAGGGCGTCGGTCATCTCCACCGTGAGTCCCTGTCCCTGCGTGAGCGTTCGGCTGAGCCCCTCGATCTTGGGGAGCTCATACCCGAAAAAGAACCGGAAGGTGAGGAGCTTTCCGTTGTAGAAATTCGCGTCGACCCCGGCGGTCCCCTTCTCCTGGACATCCCGTATCTTCCGGGCCTGGATCAGCCACTGCCACGCCACCGCGATGATACCGAACATCTCCAGGTAGAGGCTCGCGTCAGCAAGGAACAGCTCGATCTTGCCTTCCAGGGCCATCCCGGTGAGGTGTCCCGTGACCTCCTTGAGCTTCTCCAGTGCCTCCCGCAGTGCCCGGGCCTCCCGGACCAGCTCCGGGTCTTCCGCCGCACCGGCCGCTGTCTTTTCCGCTTCTTCGAGAAAGAGCAGGAGCGCTTTCCCTTCCTTCATCACCACCTTGCGCCCCAGCAGGTCCATCCCCTGGATCGTGGTGGTTCCTTCGTGGATGGGGTGGATGCGCACGTCGCGGTAGTACTGTTCCAGCGGGAACTCGTCACAGAACCCGTACCCGCCCAGGCACTGCAGGCCCGCGCTTACGGAAAGCACGCCCATCTCGGACGGGTAGGTCTTGGCCACCGGGGTGAGGATATCCAGCAGCAGGGTGGCCTTCTCCTTCTCGTCCCCTTCCAGGACGGCAACCTGGTCTACGTAGGTGGCGCACTGAAAAAGCAGGGAGAGAGCCCCTTCCACCACCGCGCGCTGAAACAGGAGCATGCGCTTCACATCCGCGTGCTCGATGATGGGAATCTGGGCCTGCGTGGGGTCCTTGGAGGTGATCTTCCGACCCTGCGGCCTCTCCCGGGCGTAAGCCAGGGAGGCATAGTAGGCCGCAGAGGCGATGGCTGCCGCGCCCATGCCCACCTCTATCCGGGCCTCGTTCATCAACTGGAACATGTAACGTATCCCCTTGTGCGGCTCGCCCACCAGCCAGCCGCGGCAGTCGTCCGCCTCCCCCAGGCTGAGTTGGGTGAGAGGGGAGCCGCGGTAGCCCAGCTTGTGGTAGACCGTTGCGGTCACGATGTCGTTGTCTTCCAGGGTTCCGTCCTCCCGGATCCGCTTCTTCGGCACCACAAAGAGCGAGATGCCCTTGACCCCCGGTGGGGCTCCCTGGATGCGGGCCAATAGCAGGTTGACCACGTTGTCCACGCCGTCGTGGTCCGCGCAGGAGATGAAGATCTTCTGCCCCTTGAGCTTGTAATACCCCTCATCCGTGGAAAAAGCCGTGGTGGTGATGTCCGTGAGCGAGCTTCCGGCCTGGGGTTCGGTCAGGGCCATGGTGCCCTGCCATTCCCCGCTGAACATCCGGGGCACATAGGTCTGGAACAGCTCCTCCGAGCCGAAGCTCTCCACCAGGTGGGCCGCGCCCGAGGTCAGGAACGGGAACACGCTGGCCGAGTAGTTGGCCGCTGAGAAAAGAAAGCGGAACGCCGAGGTGATCGTGGTCGGCAGCTGCTGACCGCCCCG
>CAYTRL010000697.1:0-1787 GCA_964439795.1 uncultured Thermodesulfobacteriota bacterium | reverse complement strand
CAGCATGCACGCCTGGAGGTCCAGGGCTTTCTGAAGGAACCGGACCTCGAAGGTGGCCTCGTACAGTTCGATCAGGCCCCAGATCAGGAAGGCGTAATCGTCCACATACCCCGGCAGGGCCGCTTCGCCTTCCCGGTATCTCCGGAGGAGGCCCCCGCCGGGTTCCACGAGCCGGTCCAGCACGAATTCCGCCGCTTGTCCCGCCGCCCCGGCATAGGCCGGGTCCCGGAGCGCCCGGGAACCCCGGGCCAGGGCGGCGATCATGAGCCCGTTCCAGGAGGTGAGGATCTTGTCATCCTTCAAGGGATGAACGCGGTCACACCGCACCCGGAACAGCTTAGCCCGGGCGTCTTCGAGGAGGGGGGCCAGGCTTTCTTCCGTCATCCCTTCCGCCCGGGCGAACGCGTCCGCCTCCCGGGTGATATGCGGAATGCTCAGGCCGTCCTCGAAGTTTCCTTCCGGAGTGATGTTGTAGAACCTGCAGAAGAGCTCCCCGGCCTCTTTTCCCAGGACATCATGGACCTCCGCCGGTTTCCAGACATAGAAAAGACCCTCCCTGCCCTCGCTGTCCGCGTCCTCCGCGGAGTAGAAGCCTCCGTCCGTGGAGGTCATGTCCCGCAGCACGTAGGAAAACACCTCGCGGGCCGCGGTCGCGTACCGGGTCCGGCCCGTGGCCTGGTAGGTTTCCACGCAGGCGAGAGACAGCTGGGCCTGGTCGTAGAGCATCTTTTCAAAGTGGGGCACCAGCCATTTCTCGTCCACACTGTACCGGTGGAAGCCGAAGCCGATCTGGTCGAAGATCCCCCCGTTGCGCATGGCCTGAAGGGTCTTCTCCACGCAATGAACGGCGTCGGGGTCGTCGCTTCTGTGATGCCATCGAAGCAGGAACATCAGGTTGTGGGGCGAGGGGAATTTGGGCGAGGGGCCGAACCCTCCCCACCGGGCATCGAAGATGCCGTGCAGCTGGCCGAACGCCTTCTCCAGCACGTCCCGGCCGGGCAGGGGTGCCTCCCCCCCCGGTCCCGGGGCCGGTTGAAGGGCCCGGACCACCTCGTCCCCCATGCGAAGCAGCCGTTCCCGGTCCTTCTCCCAAAGGTCCGCGATCCGGTTCAGCAGGTCGATGAACCCGGTCATCCCCATGCGCCCGTCCCGGGGGAAGTAGGTCCCCGCGAAGAACGGTTTTCCCTCGGGAGTCATGAAGACGGAAAGGGGCCAGCCCCCCCCGCGGGTCATGGCCTGGCAGGCGTTCATGTAGATCAGGTCGATGTCGGGACGTTCTTCGCGGTCTACCTTCACGGGTACGAAATGCCGGTTCAGAACCCGTGCCACCTCCCGGTCTTCGAACGATTCGTGCGCCATCACGTGACACCAGTGGCAGGTGGCGTATCCGATGGAGAGGAACACCGGCCTGTTTTCCTCACGGGCCCGGTTGAGCGCCTCTTCCCCCCAGGGAAACCAGTCCACCGGGTTGTCCGCATGTTGGAGCAGGTAAGGGCTCTTTTCACCGGCCAGACGGTTCGTTCCATGACCCGCTTCCCGTGACCCCCCGTCGGTATTTTTAGAAAGCATCTGTTTCTCCCCAGGGGCTGTTGAGACGCGCTGCCCGCTTCTAGAATAGATGTCGCTCAAGACAAAAGGTTGCGCGTGGGGACAAGGGGATGCATGACCGAGGAATAGACGTATGCGTGTGGAAAACCTTCTTAGCAGGCCGTTGACAATTCCTCAGTGGCAATCCATTGGAGAGGAATTGGACGCATCCGCAGGATGCGCCCGCAGGGCGAAGCGCG
>CAYTRL010000696.1:0-1800 GCA_964439795.1 uncultured Thermodesulfobacteriota bacterium | reverse complement strand
CGGATTTCGGGGCTGAGGGCGTAGCGGTTGCCCTTCCGTGTCACGTACCGGTCCCGGAACCGGGGTTCCATGTGCTCGATACTCCTCTTGCCGTACAGCCCCTTTCTCGCCTTCAGGAGGGTGCGGGTGCTGATGTCGGTCCCCCGGACAACAACCTTCCAGCCGGAGGATTCGGGCAGGAGTTCCCGAAGGATCATGGCGATGGAATAGGGCTCTTCCCCGGTGGAACAGGCAGCGCTCCAGATACGGATCCGCTTTGTCGGGCTGTTCCGCTTCAGGATCGCCGGCAGACAGTGGTCTCTCAGGAGGTCGAACTGGGCCTTGTGCCGGAAGAAGAAGGTCTCGTTCACCGTGATCAGGTCAAGGAGGTTCCGGGATTCCTGTTCCCGTTGATCGGAACGGATGAGCAGGCGGGAGTAGTCAAAGGCGCTGGCCAGCCCCAGTTCCTCCATCCGTGTTTGTACGGCACGGAAGATCTGCTCCTCACGGTTTTCTCCGAAATCCAGGCCCCACTGACCTGTGATGAACGAGCAGAGTTGGAAGAACGCGGTGTTTTCCTGTTGCGACACAGTCATCCCCGAGCGACTGAGAGGATCGGTTCCTGTTGCGAAAAACGTACGATCTCGGTGGATATCCTGTCCAGAGGCAGGATCTTGTCCGCCGCCTCCAGGTCGATCGCCGACTTGGGCATGCCGAAGATCACGCTGGACTGCTCATCCTGGGCTATCGTCCGGCCCCCGGCATCCTTCAAGCGTTTCAGGCCATGTGCCCCGTCCTGCCCCATCCCCGTGAGCAGGATGCCGAGACCCGCAGGGCCGAAGTGTTCTGCAACGGATCGAAACAGGTACTCGCCCGAGGGTCGGTGCCCTCTCACGGGCGGGTCATCCAGCAGGCGGACACGGCCGTCCCCGGTCACCGTGAGATGACTGTCGTCCGGGGCCAGCAGGACCAGGCAGGGATGCAGGAGTTCTCCATCCCGGGCCACGTGGACGTCCAGGGGGCACCTCCCGTCCAGCCACTCGGCAAGGCCCTGGATGAACCCCGTACTCATGTGCTGGACGATCAGGATCGAACTGGCTGTGTCGAGGGGCAGCGCACTCAGGACCCGGTCCAGCGCGTTGGGGCCGCCGGTGGAAGAGACGATGGCTACCGCCCGGGCCTCCTGCCGGTCCCGTGACGGGGAAGGCTGGATCCGCTGGGGTCTCGGGCGTTTCCGCGGTCGCGTAGGGCGTCCGCCGCCCAGGATCCGCGACAGCAGCTTCACCTTGCGGACGAACTGCCAGGCGGCATCCGGGTTTGTCCGCCAGTGATACAGGTCGGACTTGTTCACCACATCCAGGATGCCGCACTCGGAGGCCCGTTCGGCCGATTCATCCATGTTCTCCGAGGAACCGGCGGCCATGATGATCGGCCGGGGACTGGATGCCATAATCTTTTTTGCAATGTCGTATCCGCTTTTTTTCTGTAAGTGCAGCCCCAGAACGACCAGGTGGGGATCCAGATCCCGGACCATGCGCAGGGCCTCCTGCTCATTGTCCGTCATGCCCACCACGCACACCGCCGGGTCCGATGAAAGGATGTCCTTCATGGTGAGTCGGACCATTTTCAGTTCATCGACGATGAGAACGTTTACCATGCGGTGTTACCCTTTTCCTGATCCGGGTCTGCCTTTCCGGATGGATGGGCTGTCCGTTGCGTTCAGGAGGGCTTCGGTCCCAGGAGTCTGTGGATCGTCTGGATCAGGGAACCCTGGTTGAAGCTCTGTTTCAGAAGGTAGGCGTCCGCACCCACCTCGAGACC
>CAYTRL010000695.1:0-1813 GCA_964439795.1 uncultured Thermodesulfobacteriota bacterium | reverse complement strand
GCCATCACCGCCACGGCCGCCTTCGGGGAGATCTGCACCCAGTCCACCCACCGGTAGCGGACCGGGGCGGCCTTCCCGTCCTGGAACAGGTTGTGTACTCGAGCCTGGAGCATGAAAGAGCTCGTGGGGGGGTGGACCCAGCGCAGTGCCAGGACCGTCAGCACCGTGAGCAAAGCCCACACGAAAACGATCTTGATGAGAAAGACCAGGACGGTCTTCACGCGGTTCGAGATCTTCCCGGGGATGCTTGCCCGCAGCTTCTTGAGCAGTCCCCGTTTCTTCTTCCCTCGTTTCATTACCGTGGTCCCGTGTCCCGCCTGCATGGGGAGGCCCATCCTGCACCCGGCCGTTGGAAAGCTCCCTGCACGCGTCCATGCGGTTCTCACCCGCTTTTTTTACCAAGCTGCCACGTTACCTTTTCCTGTTTTCCCCGACAAGGGCGTGGATGTGAAAAGCGCCTGAATTGATGATACCTTGAAACCTCAGCGGCGGCCCGGGCGGATACCGAGGCTCGTGAACCAGACGGAAAAGACAGGAGACCCCATGGAAGAGCGCACCTTCACCACGGAGCACGGCAAGGCAACCCGTTTCATGGTGGGGGCGGCGTGGGTGTTTGTTGCGCTGGGGGTGGTGGTTCTGGGCCTCTGGCTCTTCTTCTTTCTGCGGGGACAGGAGGATCGGTTCGCCTCTTCTCTGAGCATCACTTCCTTTTTCCTGCCTGGCATTATGTTTGTCGCCGTTCTTTTCCGATGCCGGCTCGAGAGGAGGCGTCTGGTGGTAGGCGCAGGAGAGGTGAAGCAGTATTTCGGGCCGAGGCTGCTTGGCGAGATTCTGCTGGAGGATCTGGCGGAGGTCCGAACCGCTACGCGGGAGAGCCGCCCGAACCTCCTGGGCTGGAAATCGGTGACGCTTGTTTCCCGGTCGGGTGATCGGATCTTTCACCTGTGCAAGGACCCGGAAGCGGTGAAGGAGGCCCTCCTGGAGGCCGGGGCCTCCTCCGATGTGAGAACCCTCGTGGACCCGAAACCGGCAAGCGGCCTCCAGGACCCGAAGCCCAGGGGCGGAACGCGGGTTCTTGCCTGGTTGCTTGCGGCGGGAATCCTGTTTTCCCTGGGCATGCTGCTCTGGGCGGCGGTTTCTTCCGACTGGGACCGGATGAAACTCCTTCCGGTGGTGTGGTTTCTGATTCCGGCTTCCATCCTCTTGTTTCGGATCGGGGAGACCAGTCTTGGGTACCGGAAGGCGGATTGGGTCATCGGCTCCCTGTTCTTCCTGATGGGGGTGCTCTTTCTGTTCCGGTTCGCCGTGTTTCTTACGCTGGACCCGTGCCAGCGGGGGATCCGCTACCTGTCCGCCTGCCCGACCCGGCTGGAGAAGGCACGAGAGTCTTTTCGAGAAGCGGAGCAGGAGGGGGGGGCGTCCGGAGCGTGCCTGCTTTACGGCCGGGGGGTCCTGAGCATCCTGGAAAGGGACTATCCAACCGCGGAGGAGCGTCTGCAGGCCGCCCTGGCCGCCGATCCGGACTGGAACGACGCCCGGTACCAGCTCAGCCGCGCCTGCTTCTGCATGGACCGGAAAGAGGAGGCCCGGGTTCTTCTGGAAGAGTACCTGGAGCGCGGCGGAGGCACTTACAGCGGTGAGGCGCGGGACGCGCTGGAGGAGCGATACTGACGGGCACCTTTGAACCCCACAAAGCACCCTTGGCAATATTTACCGCACGAGGCGACAGACAATGTTGCCAATTGGAATTTCCGGAGGGATGGATAAGGAAGCGGTCCGCGGATCCATCGTTCCCCGGATAAAATCGATGATG
>CAYTRL010000694.1:0-1815 GCA_964439795.1 uncultured Thermodesulfobacteriota bacterium | reverse complement strand
CTTTCCGTACTGCTGTCCCCGATCGGTTTCATGTGTCAGGACGTGGTGGCGGATGCCATGACCGTCGAAGCGGTACCGCCCGTTGAACGGGACGGCTCGGCGGTTCCCCCGGAGGAACTGCAGCGGAGACATGTGACCATGCAGACCCTGGGCCGCATCGCCATCGTGGGAGGCAGCGCACTGGTGGCGGGGGTGGGCGGATGGCTGGCGCATACGTTCTCCTACGAACGCATGTACGAAATCGCCCTGCTGATCCCCTTCATCTCGGTTTCAGGGGTTCTCCTGGGCGAGGGGATGAACCGGCGCCGGTACCGGGAACTGCGGGCCGGCGGTTTCGGGCGGGAAGAGGCCCGAAAGATGCTCTCTCCGCAGGAAGCACCCCCTTCCCCCAACCTGTACATCCTGGGGGGAAGCGCCGCGTTCGTGGCCGTGACCCTGGCGGTGGGCCTTTCTCATCTCCCGTTCAGGGAGGAGATCATCCTGGCAGGGTCTCTGGGGATCATCGCCTTTCTGATGGCCCAGCTTCTCAAGGACATGGATCCGCTGAAACGGAGAGAGATCATCGGAATCGCCCTGGTGGTGTTCGTATACCGGGCCATGCCCACTGCCGGGGCCGGCGCTTCCTGGTGGCAGATCGACGTACTCGGTTTTGACGAGGCCTTTTTCGGCACCCTGCGCCAGATATCCTCCATCCTGGTCATTGCGGGGATGATCCTGCTCCGGGGCTGGATGGGGCGGCACTCGGTGCCGTACATCGTGGTGTTTCTCTCCCTTTACGGGGCCGTCATGACCCTGCCGTACATCGGCATGTTCTACGGTCTCAACGAGTGGACCGAGGCACACCTTGGCTTCGGTGCACGCACGATCGCCATTATCGACACCATGGCCGACTCTCCAATGGGCCAGGTGGCCATGATCCCCATGCTGGCCTGGATCGCGCGGGAAGCGCCCCGTGAACAGAAAGCCACCTACTTCGCCGTGATGGCGGCCTTTACCAACCTGGCCCTGTCGGCCAGCAACCTGGCAACCAAGTATGTGAACGAGATCTTCGTCGTGGTGCGGGGCAGCTACGGGGAACTGGGACACCTGTTGATCTTGGTCACTCTGGCGGGGCTGGTGCTCCCCATCCTGACCGTGGCCGCGCTTGCCTTCCTGGAACGAAGGCACCGGCAACAGGAAAAGATGCCTGTTCCGTAAAGGATCCCCGGCGACCGGGATGGATGCCCCGTGATGGACATTGCGAGGAGCCGCAGGCGACGCGGCAAGCCCCCGGCGCAGCAGGAATACGGTGCCGGGGGGTTGCTTCGCTCCGCTCGCAATCTCCACTTCTGTGCGACTTTGCTTTGTTCGCCGTCTCCCGCCTTATCGCCCTCGGCATGAGCAAAATTAGGGTGGCTTCGCTTCGCCCGCAATATCTCGATGAAAGCACCAGCCTATGCGTCAGGGCATTCAGGGCCCGCCCCGCTTCTTCCGGCTCTGGAACCAGGCAGCCACCCCGGCCAGGCCCAGGATGTAACCGATGCCCCCAAAGATCTCGGTGACCGACGGCCCCGGGTCCCGGGTTTCCA
Source organism: uncultured Thermodesulfobacteriota bacterium (assembly GCA_964439795.1). Taxonomy (GTDB): domain Bacteria; phylum Desulfobacterota; class DSWW01; order DSWW01; family DSWW01; genus CAYTRL01. The sequence continues at coordinate 247 of CAYTRL010000694.1, read as the reverse complement.
GCAGCATCCGGATTACGGGATCCAGCTTCCTGTCCAGGGCCTCCTCTACGACCCGCCGGATCTCCGATGCGGTTGCGGGATCCACGGCCGCAGGGGAAACGTCCGGTTCCGTAAGGACCGGGGAGGCTTCGCCCCCCACCTCTTCCGCCTCTACGATCCATTCCGCACGGTGCCCTGTCCCGGCTTCCAGCTCGATTTTCAGACCGGTCTTTTTCGGCACGGGAAAAGAAAACCGCCCCTGTTCATC
>CAYTRL010000693.1:0-1817 GCA_964439795.1 uncultured Thermodesulfobacteriota bacterium | reverse complement strand
GCTCGATCCCCGGATGTCCTGCATCAGGTAGATGCCGTCCTCCTTCAGGGAGCGGTGGATTCCCCGAAGGACGTTCAAGGGCCTGGCCTGATCGTGGACGGCGTCGAACGTGGTGATGAGGTCGAAGGCCCCGGGCTCGGCGGTTTCGTTGAAATCACTCAGATCTCGAACGGAAAACTCCACGTTCTTGTACCCCGCCCGGATGGCATCCTTCCGGGCCTCCCCGATGGCTTCCCCGGAAAGGTCGATCCCGGAGAACCTGCTTTTCGGGTACAACCCGGCCAGGCGGTTCATGATCCGGCCGCTCCCGCAGCCCACATCCAGCACACGGATGCCCCGGGCCAGCCGCTCGGTCAACCCCGGCACAAGGGGGAGAACGTGGGATTCCAGAGATGAAAGCACGGACTGCCCGCTGTCTTCCGCCATGACCGCGTGAAACCGCTCGAATTTCTCATAGGGTACGCCGCCGCCGTCCCGGAAGCATTCGACGATTTCATCCTCCACCTGCCCCATCATGGCAATGTAATGCGGAAAGACCGCCAGGTTGTCCGCACCCGCCTTTCGGGTGAGAAAAGCCGCGTGTTCCGGCGGCAGCCGGTAGCGGGTGCTGGTGGGGTCGACCTCGATCATCCCGGCGGTCACCATGGCCCCCAGCCACTCGCGTACATACCGCTCGGCCAAGCCGGCTTTCTGTGCGATCTCCTCCGATGTGGAGGGGGGAAGGTCGTTCATGGCGTCGAACAGGCCTGTTCGATGGCCCAGGGAGATCATCAGGCAGAGCGAGCCGTAATTGAGGGTCAACAGGAGCTTTTCCGAGAACCTTTCCGCCTTATCCGTATCATATGCTGATATTTTTTCCATGGTTTCCATGATTGTTCACCTCGTGTCACTCCCCCGCGGGTTCCAGGTGCATCTCCTTGAACTGCATCAGGCCCGGCGCCCACATGTGCTTGACCGGGTTCACGTCCACGTGGATCACCGCGCAGCGGCCCGATTCCAGACTGCGAAGGATGGCGGACGCGAGTTCTTCCGCCCGGCTCACCCGCTCGCCGTGGGCGCCCATGCTCTCGGCCAGGCGGTCGAACCGGATCTCGGAGAAATCCGCGTTTACCACGTCCTCCGGACCGTAGGAGGGAAGGGTCTGGGACAGGGCGAACTCCTGGCTCATCTTCACCATGCCCCACTGCCGGTCGCACAGGACCAGGAAGACCGGTTTGAACCCGTTGCGCACCGCGGTCTCCACCTCCTGGGCATGGAACCCCATGGCCCCGTCCCCGATGATGCAGCAGACCTGCCGGTCCGGGAACGCCGCAGCCGCCCCCATTGCCTGGGCCACCCCGGCGCCCAGCATCCCGAACTTCATGGTGGACAACAGCGTGTTGGGAACGCGGACCTCAAGATAGAAGTTGCCCCACACGGCCGTGTTGCCCCCGTCCAACACCACCACGGCGTCGTCTGCAAAGGTTTCCCGGCATACGTGAGGCACGTGGGCGGAGTTCATGGGGTCTATGTCCTCCTGGAGCGCCTTCTCCAGCTCCTGGTTGTGCTTCTCCTTCTCCTCCCGGATCCGGACCAGAAAGGCTTCCCGCTCCTCCAGGGAGTCTTTCGGACTCCGAACAAGGAGGGCGGTGAGAAGCTGCCCGATGAAGGAGCGCACATCTGCCAGCACCGCCAGTTCTACGGGCTTGTTGCACCCCAGGACCTCTTCATCGATGTCCACCTGGATCATCTTCTGTTCCCCGGGCCGGCGCCAGTAGGGGGGCTTGCCCCACCAGTCGGTCTCCCCCAGCCGGGACCCGAGCACGAGCACCGCGTCC
>CAYTRL010000692.1:0-1833 GCA_964439795.1 uncultured Thermodesulfobacteriota bacterium | reverse complement strand
ATAGGTGCAAAAATTGTTGCACCCCTCCATGATCGTCACATACGCGCGGAGGCCATGCGCATAGGAGACGCCGGGGCACTCCAGGTCCTCCACGGACCCCTCGGCAAGGGACACCTCCGTCAGCCGGGCACCTGTGTCCCGGTACCGTTGGATGAGCCGTTCGATTCGGGAGACGTGATGCGGGCCGAATACGATGTCGACGTGAGGCATGCGTCTCTGAAGCCGCTTCCCCTCGTTCTGCGCCACGCAACCCCCCACCGCCAGGACCCGTCCGTCTTTCTTTCCCTTCCAGGGGCGGAGCCTCCCCAGCAGGCTGTACACCTTCTCTTCGGCTTTCTGGCGAATACAGCAGGTGTTCACGATGAGGATGTCGGCATCTTCCGGAGAGTCCACCCGTAGATGTCCGGCCAGGGACATGTGGTAGGCGATGCGCAGGGAATCCTGCTCGTTCATCTGACAACCGATTGTTTCCAGATGGAAGGTCATCCCTGCCGTTGGGAACCCATTCTCTTCCTGGAACCCATTCTCTTCCTGTCTCATGACGGAACCCGTCTTCCGGCGGTACGTCGCTCTATTCTACTTCGATGTTTTCCACCAGGAGTTCCATGCCCTGCACCACATCCACTTGGTCGCTCTCGCACGCCGGGCAAATGAACGAGTATTCTTTTACGAAGAACGTATCCTGGCACTTCTTGCATGCAGCCTGGATGGGGAGCGTGTTCACCACCAGATCCGCTCCTTCAGCGAGACTGTCTTTGGCCACGAAACCGAAACAGAACTTGAGCTGTTCCGGGACGATACCCCGGAGCTGTCCGGCCCGGATCGTGATCCGCACCACCCGGTTCACCTGGTGGGCGGATGCCGTTTTCAGTGCGATGTCCAGGATATTCTGGGCAAGCGACATCTCGTGCATAAAACTGATTTCCGTTGGGAAAGGGAGCCGATCCGTCTCACTGGTGGTCCGTTTCCATCTGTTTCCGCAGCCAGGCCTCCCATGCGTCCAGTCCCTCCCCCGAGGTGCAGGAAACAGATAGGAATTCCAACTCCGGGTTGACTTGATGTGCGTTTTGAAGGGCTTCGTTCAGGGAGAAGTTCAGGTGTGGAAGCAGGTCCACCTTGTTGAAGATGCACAGGCGTGCCTCGCGGAACATCAGCGGGTACTTCAGGGGTTTGTCCTCCCCCTCGGTGACGCTGAGGACCACCACCTTGGCGTGTTCCCCCACGCGAAACTCAGCGGGGCACACCAGGTTGCCCACGTTCTCGATGACCAGCAGTCGCACACCGGCAAGATCCATATCCCGGAGGGCATCGTTGATCATTTTCCCGTCCAGGTGGCAGGCGTTGCCCGTATTGATCTGTACGATAGGGACCCCGAACCGCTCCAGACGTTCCGCGTCTTTGGTGGTCTGCATGTCCCCTTCGATCACGGCAACGGACGACGGATCCAGCCGTTCCAGCGTCTTCTCCAGCAGCGTGGTCTTGCCGGATCCCGGGGAACTCATGAGGTTGAGTACGAAGGTTCCGTTGTCGCGGAAGATGCGCCGGTTTTCTTCCGCATAGGATTCGTTGATCTCCAGAATATTGTTCAGGACCTGAATCTTGATCGGCATCCTTGTTTTCCCCCTTCGGGTTTCTCTCTCTCTCCGGGTTGGATGCGTAGCAGGTACCGGAAGGTTTCCGCTTCAAGCGGCGGGGTTCACCCCGTGCCATGGGCCCCCTGTGCGCCGATTCCAAACTTCCCGTTTCCGGTCTACATGTCCAGGAGGTGGCCCATCTTTTCCTGTTTGGTCTTCAGGTAGGTCCGGTTCTTCTGGTTCGCCTCGATCACAATGG
>CAYTRL010000691.1:0-1846 GCA_964439795.1 uncultured Thermodesulfobacteriota bacterium | reverse complement strand
TGAATATGGAGCGGTAGCTCCCCGCGGCCGGGGCCTCCTCGATCCAGTCGGGATAGAACGGCTTCTTGCTCATCTTTCTTCCTTCCTGTGTAAAAAACGTGCTTTGCGGGTAACCCTTCAGCAAAGGGTGTTTTTTTCGATCGGGCTTCTGTCCGCGATCCGTTTCCGCGATCCACGGAACGCTGCTCCCGGGTGGAAACGCAGCAGGGGTCGGAGAACATCGACTATTCTGCCTCAACTTCCTGCTGCACTCAACCGTAACGGGTTTTCGTGCACTTGACGGACCCGCCCGCCACGACGTAAACAGGGAACCTGCGAGAGACGAAAACCCAAGCGAGTTGTCGAAAGCCTTCAAGGAGACCTCCCCATGGACCGACGCCAGTTCCTTCAGCTTTCCGCCCTGCTGGCCGCGGGAGCCGCCACCGGCTCATGCGCCGAACTCTCCCCCCGCTACAAGGGGCCGGAGCCGTTCACCCTACCGGATGAAAAACTCCTGCTCACGCACGCTTCGGTGATCGACGTGAACCGGGGACGGGCCCTGAAGGAGCACGCGGTCCTGATACAGAACGGAAGGATCCTCAAGGTATTTCCCCCGGAAGCGGTACAGCCCTCCGGCGCGGACCGGGTCATGGATCTCCAGGGGGCCTACGTCTTGCCCGGGATCATCAACGCACACTGTCACATGAGCCTGCCCGGGGGCATGGGATTCGGCCCGGGGATGCTCCTGACCTACCGGCGGCAGCTGGAGCGCAACGCCGAGGAGTGCATCAAGCACGGGGTGACCGCGGTGCGCGACATGCTTGCCGTGAGCGATTTCCTGGACGAGCTCCAGGGCAAGATCGGCCGCGGGGAGATCCTGGGACCCCGCATTCATCGGTGCTGCGCCATGGACGTGCACGACGGGTACACCGGCCGGATTCCCCTCAAGAAAAAACGGTTCTGGAGGGCCGTGGAGAGCCCGGAACAGGGACGGACCGCTGTTCTCAAGGCGGTGGACCAGGGCGCGGACTTCATCAAGCTGTTCCAGCAGCCCCGGGAGCTGATGATGCCGGGTAAGGAAGTGCCCATGATGAACAAGGAGACCCTCCGGGCCATCCGGGAAGCTGCCGAGCGGAACGGGAAGTACGTGGCGCTGCACCACACCACCCTGGAAGGCCTGTCCAACGGCCTGTCCGCCGGGATCCGGTCGCTGGAACACATGACCACGGACCAGACCGTGCCCGAATCCATGGTTCACCGGCTCCTGGAAGGGGACCACACCCTGATCCCCACCGCCACGGTGGCCTTTTCCCTGGCCTACCCAAAACCGGGGGATCCCAACTGGGGCAAGGGGTTCTGCATCCGCATCGAGCAGGAGCGGCCCCGGTACATGCCGGACCTGATCCGGGAGTTCTGCGAGCCGGAGCTGGTACCCAGCACGCTCAAGTACTACCACCAGCTGTGCAACCCGGAATCCTACGAGTCCTGGCACCTCCTTCCCTGGCCGGACCCGGCCACCATGAACGCGGCGGCCAACGACGGCGCCTTGAACACCGACGAGCTGTACCGCGCCGGCGCTACCTTCGGCTGCGGGAACGACGGCGGGGTGCCGCTCATCTTCCCGGGCGCCATGTACGTGGAGATGCGCCTGCTGGAGGAGCAGGGCATGCGGCCGCCCGACATCCTGCGTATGGCCACCTTGAACAACGCACGGCTCTTGAGAATAGAGAAGGACCTGGGGAGCGTGGAGAGGGGCAAACTGGCGGACCTGGTCATCTTCCGGGAAAACCCCCTGGAGACGGTCCGGAACACGGCAAGTCCCGAACTCGTCTTCCTCCAGGGCCGGCTGGTCTACCGCGCCGGCATG
>CAYTRL010000690.1:0-1848 GCA_964439795.1 uncultured Thermodesulfobacteriota bacterium | reverse complement strand
GACGGCACCCTGCTGGGGCTCTGCAAGATCTACCAGGTTCCGTTTGTGGGACCGGGGGTGATGGCCTCTTCCGCCTGCATGGACAAGGAGATGACCAAGAGAATCCTCAGGGAACGGGGTATACCGGGGCCAGGGTTCGAGGTCTACTCGAAACAGGGGGAGGGGAGCCGGCTGGACCTGGAGAAGATACCGGAGCAACTGGGGCTGCCCCTTTTCGTTAAGCCGGCGAATCTGGGCAGTTCGGTGGGCATCACCAAGGCGAAATCAGCAGAGGAGCTGCGGCAGGCCGTTTCCTATGCCCTCCGTTTCGACGACAAGGTGGTGCTGGAGACTTTTGTGGAGGGGAGGGAGATCGAGTGTTCGGTCCTGGGGAACCAGGACCCCATCGCCTCCGTGCCGGGCGAGATCATCCCCAGTCACGAGTTCTACTCCTACCAGGCCAAGTACCTCGACCCCCGGGGGGCCGAGCTCAGGATCCCTGCCGACCTGCCGCCCGAGGTGGCCGCCCGGGTGCAGAAACTGGCTGTTGAGAGCTTTGTTGCACTGGGTTGTGAGGGGATGGCCCGCGTGGACTTCTTTGTCCGGGATGACGGCAGCGTTCTCGTAAACGAACTGAACACGATTCCGGGATTTACCAACATCAGCATGTACCCCAAGCTTCTCGAGGCGAGCGGGATTCCCTGCACGGAGCTCGTGCATCGCCTCATCTGTCTGGGCCTGGAACGCTTCCAGCGGGAAACGGCCTACAGCTGTGAGTGGAACGAGCCCCTTGCGTAACAGGTTCTGAATTCATGGAAAAAAAATCCGGGTCCCTGCCGAAGAAAGCCCCCAGATCCCAAGCGAAAAGGGGGAGATCGAAGCGGAAGGGAACCCACAGGCCTCAAAGGACAGGGAAGTCGGAGTCCGGAAGGGGCAGGGCGGCAAAGGTTGAGCCGAGACTCGCCGGGATCCTGGCCCAGATCGGGAAACCGGAAGAAGGGAAGTTCAAACCGGATCCGTTCCAACGGAAAGCCCTCAGACTGCTTGCAAAATCAGACGTTCTGGTCACCGCGTCCACCGGGTCCGGAAAGACCTGGATTGCCGTGGAGGCCATGCGGGAACACCTCTCCTCGGGCGGGCACGCCTGGTATGCCTGTCCGCTGAAGGCGCTGTCCAATGCAAAATTCGAGGAATTTTGCGAGATCTTCGGGCCGGCCTCCGTGGGGATTCTCACAGGGGACAGAAAGGAGAATCCATCAGCGCCGCTCATTGTGGGAACCACGGAGATCCTCCGGAACCAGCTCTATGACACCATGTCCGAGCATTCGCGGTTTCCCGTTGAACTGGTCATCCTGGACGAGGCCCACTACCTGGCCGAACCCGAGAGGGGGGTCGTCTGGGAAGAGGTCCTCATCTACCTGCAACCCGACACGAGGCTGCTCCTGCTGAGCGCCACCATCCGGAATGCGCAGGAGATTGCCGACTGGCTCACATCCATAAGGGGCACGAAGTGCTCGGTGGTGGCCTCCATGGAGCGGCCGGTTCCCCTCCATCCCCTTTTCCTCTACCCGGACGGGGCGCTGGGACTGCTGAGCGGGAAAAAAGGGCTTGCCAGGGATGTGACGCGCTTCCTCCAGTCCCTTTCAAGGGGGAGGGGAAAAGGCAGGGCCCGTCCCCCGCGATGGAACGTGAACCGGGTCGTCGGACAGATGCGTCACTACAACCTTCTTCCCGCGATCTTCTTCCTGAAGTCGCGGGCGGAGTGCGACCGGGCAGTGGCCCGCTGCCGGCCTGTATCCTGGGAGAGTGAGGACCGACGCGCCGTTGAAAAGGACCTGGACGCGTGCCTGGAAAGGATTCCCTACCTCC
>CAYTRL010000689.1:0-1859 GCA_964439795.1 uncultured Thermodesulfobacteriota bacterium | reverse complement strand
CATCCTGCTGCTGGTGGACGGGGTCCGTTTGAACAACTCCCTGTACAGGTCAGGCCCCCACCAGTACCTGAACACCCTGGACCCCAACATCATCGAGCGGATCGAGGTGGTCCGGGGTCCCATGAGCGTGCTGTACGGGTCCGACGCCCTGGGCGGTACGATCAACATCATCACCAAGAAGAGGAACGACACCAGCCGTGACCTGGCCGGCAACGTGGAACTGTTCGGGAAGTACGGCAGCGCCGTCCTGGAGACAACGGGCCGGGTGCAGATCGAAGGAAACGCGAACCGTTTCGGAGGGCTGGCGGGCGCAACCTACCGGGGGTTCGGCGACCTCACGGGCGGACGCGGGGTGGGGGTTCAGGTCCCCACCGCCTACGACGAGGTGGACGCTGACGCCAAGTTCAACCTCCCCGTCGGTGCGTCCCAGGAAATCGTGCTTTCCACCCAGTTTTCCCGACAGTTCGACGTACCCAAGACAAGCGAGGTCACCCTGGGGGACAAGCTCAAGTTCAACTACGAGCCCCAGTTCCGGTTTCTGCAGGTTGTCCAGTACGAGGGCCGGGACCTGGCGGGCCGGTGGCTGGACCTGGTCCGGGTCAACCTCTCCTACAGCCGGCAGATGGAAGGGGAGGAGGTCATCCCCGGGCCGGAACCCGTGGAGGAAACCAGGGAGCGGAACGGCGCCGACACCCTGGGAGCGCTTCTGCACCTGCGTTCCCGGCCGCTGGATTTTCTGAACATCAGCGGGGGCGTGGAGTTCTATCAGGACTGGATCCACAGCACCCGGGAGGAGATCCGCTTCGATACCGGACAGGTCCTGCCCTCGAGAAGCGCCTTTCCGGACGGGGCCACGTACGCTCAACTGGGGGTGTATCTGCAGGACGAAACCCGCATCGGCAGCCGGGTTCTCCTTCTGCTCGGGGGACGGTACAGCTACGTGAAGACTTCCGGCGTCCTCCGGGATCCGGCCACCGAAGCGCGGAATTCCCTCTCCCTGGAGACCGACAACCTGTCCGGAACGGCACAGCTGCGGGTGGAAATCATGCCCTGGCTCTGTGCCGTGGGCGGGGTGGCCCAGGGGTTCCGGGCGCCCAACATGGAGGACTTCTTCGGCAAGGTGGACTTCACCGAGGAGATCCCCAACACGGACCTGAAACCCGAACGCTCCCTGAACTACGAGCTGGGGTTGAAGGGCCAGAATCCATGGTTTCAGGCAAACCTGTTCGGGTTCTACTCCGAGTACAGGGACCTGATCGAACGGGTGCAGGTGGGGGAACTGGAGGACGGGGACCCGATCTACCAGCGGCGCAACGTTGCCCGCTCGCACATCGAAGGGGTGGAGCTGGACTTTCTGTTGCGGCTGCCCCTGCACTTCACCGTGTCGGGCACCTGCTCCTGGATCCGGGGCAGCAACACGGACACCGGCGAACCCCTGCGGCGGATCCCTCCCCTCCTGGGGTCGGTCACGGTGCATTTTCAGCCAGGACCCCGCTACTGGGTGGAAGCCTACGGGATCTTCGCCGGAAAGCAGGACCGGCTGTCCGAGGGGGACAAGAAGGACAGGCGCATCCCGGAAGGGGGGACGCCGGCTTATGCCGTGTTCGGGATCTCGGGCGGATGCCGGATCGTGAAGGGGCTGGATGCCACGCTGGTGCTGGAAAACCTGGGGAACAAGAAATACAAGACCCACGGGTCCGGGGTCTACGGGCCGGGGACAAATGTGATGCTGGGCCTGCGCTACCGCTTCCCGTGAGCGGATGTCTCATACTAGGCTGATCATATGAAAAAAAAGCGTTCGGTGTTTTTCGTCATTCCGGACTTGATCCTTTGGGGGGGGGGGGGGGGGGGGGGGGGGG
>CAYTRL010000688.1:0-1870 GCA_964439795.1 uncultured Thermodesulfobacteriota bacterium | reverse complement strand
CCAGCCGGTGTCGGGTACCTTTCCCACATACCAGCCCCAGTAAGGGTTCAGCATGATCAGATCGCTCGCATTGTCCCGGCAGATCAGGTCGTAGTGGATCCGTGCATAGGAGACCAGGCGCGTGGGGTCGATCGCCTTCATGGCCTGATAGACCTCCAGGTTGAACGCGGAACTTCCCCAGGGCTCGGGCTCGTCGCCCGCGCTCCAGACCACGATGGAGGGGTGGTTCCTGTCCCGGTGAATCATCCTGCTTGAATAATCGAGTACGAGATCTTTGATCCGGGGTTCCTGGCCCATCTGTTCCAGGGTCAGTGAAATGGCCGGAATCTCCTCGATGACGAGGAGACCCACTTCGTCGCAGAGATCGTAGATCCGGGGATCGTTCGGGTAGTGGGCCGTGCGCAGCGCGTTCATGTTGGCCTGTTTCATGAGCCGGAGATCTTCCCGGTAGATCTCCTCGGGCATGATATCCCCCAGGAGGGGGTAGTCTTCGTGACGGTTGATTCCCTTGAAGATCACCGGTTGTCCGTTCAGCAGGATCCTGCGGCCATCCACCTCGATCTTCCGGATGCCGAAGCGGGTCTGCGCCGAGTCGAGAGCGGCGGTTTCCGGACGCAGGAGCCGTGCGCGGGGAGGGAGCTCCAGCCCCGGATCATAGGACTGCGCCCCCTCCACTTCATCCGGGGGATCCCAGGACGCAGGGGGGTCCCAGGAAGCAGGAGGACCCGTGCGTTCCAGGGATACCGTGCAAAGGTAGAGGTTCGGGGTTTCCGGGGTCCATAGATCGGCCTCGGGCAGGTGCTGGGTAAAGCGGCCGGGCACAATGAAGCCGGCCGGTACGAACAGCTTTTCTTCCACCCGGGGGATCTCCGGCTGCATTGGGTCTCCAGCCAGGGAAACGGTCACCCGGAACCAGCCGTCCTCGTCGCCGGCGTTCAACACGAGGGCTTCCGTCAGGACCGAAGCGCCGCTGCTGCCGGCAGGTTCTCCGTGAACGAACAGGTCGAAGATGTGGAACTTGTTCGTGCACTCCAGGTACACGTCCCGCTTGACGCCACTGAAGATCCAGTAGTCGTACCGTCCAACCTCCGGGGGGACCGTCTCGACGGATTCGGTGTTGATCGACTCCACGCGAAGAGCCAGCGCGTTGCTCCGGCCGTAAAGAAGCCTTGCACTTACATCGAACTCAAAAGGGAGGTAGTCGCCCTCGTGCTCTCCGATCCGCTCACCGTTCAGCCATATCTCTGTTTTGTAACAGACCGCACCGAAGTGGAGCTTGACCAGTCGGCCTTCCATCTCCACGGGCGGCGTAAAATGTGTGCGGTACCAGGCCGGACCGTCGTAGTCGCTTTCAGAGTCCGGGATCGGGTAGTCCCGGAACAGGTAGTTCCAGTCGCCCGGCACGGGGATGTCCAACCAGTCCTTGTCGTTGAGACGGGTTTCGTGCCAGCCCAGGCCGATCCCTGCCGCCTCCGGGTCTGTCCGGAATTTCCAGGTCCCGTTCAGGGAGAAACGCACGGGCGGTTTCATGGTTTGCTCCACGGGGGGGGCGGACCCGCCGCTGGAGCACGAGCCAAGAAGAAGGGCGGTGAGAAGTACGGGGAAAAACCGTTGGATATGGCGGGAAGTGGATTTCATGCCTGCACTCCTGTCGGGACGGGATCTCGTCCGCCCAGGGTAACACAGGCAGCGCACTTTGCTGCGGATAAAAAAGTGGAGGAATTTCAGGGAGCGGTTTCCGCGGAGGAACGTCCCCCGGGAAAGCAACGCTTCCAGAACCCCCGGATGAAGACGAGCCCCACGGCCGCCCGGCCGACCAGGAACGCGGTGGACCACAGCAGGGAGTAGGCGATCACCTGGTCCGGCGAGC
>CAYTRL010000687.1:0-1871 GCA_964439795.1 uncultured Thermodesulfobacteriota bacterium | reverse complement strand
TAGCGCTCCATCTCCTTGGTGGGCTTCCACCACCGCTTCACGTCCAGGTCGTCGCACACCGCGCCGGCGCTCAGGTAGCCGGATCCTCCCAGCACCAGGCCACCCGGAAAGGTGGACACACCGCCTACGTACAGGCCCTCGACCGGGGTCCGACCGCTGGAGCACTCCTGGTTGGGCCGGTAGCAGCCCATCTGGATCGGCCGGTAGTCCCCGTGCTTGATGCTCCCCCGGCGCATCTGCGGGAAGCGGATTTCGATCTCCTCCGGGTTCTCCATGCTCGTGGCCACGATCTTGTCCGGCGTCAGGTTCGGCGCCGCCTTGCGCCACTTGGCCAGCATGGCGTCCTGGACCTGCTCCTTGCGCTCGTCCCAGCCCCCCTCCAGGTCGTAGGGCGCGTGCATCTGGAACATGGACACGTACTTGTTCGGCCGGTCGCTCAGGAACGGGTCGAACAGGCTCTCGCAGGTGCAGTGGCCCCCGAAGTTGTCCTCGATCTTCCCGGCCACCACGTTGTCCCAGTGCGCCAGCAGCTGCTCCGTGCTCTCGATCCCCACCACCGTGGCGAACGAGTCGTCGATGAACCGGTCGTCGTGCTTGTACTTCGGCGGCTCCTCCGCCGCGATGTGCAGCGTGTTGAAGCTCCACTTGTCCCACACCCAGCCCTCCACCGAGTCCTTCAGGTCCCCGGGCAGGTGCTCCGCACCCACCAGGTCCAGGAACGTGGTCTGCGGGTCCAGCGTGCTCATGACCACCTTGGCCTTCAAGGTACGGCCCTCGTCCAGGGTCACCCCGGCCACACGGCCGTTCTCCATCAGGATCTTGTTCACCCCCGCCGACTCCAGGATCAGGCCCCCCTCCTTGATCACCTGCCGCGCCAGGGCGCTGGCGAACTTGTGCGAGCCCCCGTAACAGTAGCACTTGTTCATGGCCCGGTCGATCATCAGCGGCACCATCCACCCCATGCCCGTCTCCCGGGGGTCCAGGCCCCACATGCACGCGGCGTACAGCATGATCGCGCGCACCTTGTCGTGCTCGAACGTCTCGTTGACAATTTCCAGGGCGCTCAGCTCCCCGATCTCCATCATCCGCTGGCCCACCGCGGTCTTGTTCATGGCCATGGTGATCTCGATGGGCGCCATGGGCGGGACGTACGTGGCCGGCGCGATGATCTCGTCCACGATCCGCCGCCACTCCCGGATGATCTTGCCGAAGGCCACTGCGTCCTTGAACGAGTACTTCATGAGCGAGTCCTTGGTGTCCTGGGCCATGCGGCACAGAAGGATCGACGCCCCGTCCTCGAACACCATGCCCAGCTGCGCGTTGGGCTTGATCCAGTTCAGGGAAGACCCGTCCAGATCGAAGTCCCGCATCACCGGCATGTAGTCCACCATCATGTGGTAGAGCACGTGCGGGTTGGAGGCATAGCACGGGTACAGGTTCTCCTCCGTGGCCAGCCCGCCCCCGGCCTCGTACCGGCGCTCGCACACGGCCACGTCCAGGCCCGCCTTGGCCAGGTAGCTGGCCGCCATGAGCCCGTTGGGGCCCCCGCCGATGATGATGACGTCGAACTCGGTCTCCTGGGGAAACTCCTGCTGCATGTGGGCCGTGATGTCCATGGGGTCGTACTTGTATTCGGATGTATGTTTGAAGCGTGCCATGGGCCTGCCCTCCTAGAGCTTGCTCTTCTTGTTCGGGTCCGCGGAGATCTTGCCTTCCTGGGGGATGTAGTACGGCGACGGGTACCACCAGTCTTTCGGCTCCACGACCCCGTCCTCGATGAGGATGTGCATGAGGTTGTAGGGGATGGCCATCAGGCAGAGACCGCCCGGGTGCCCGGAGGTCTGGTGCGCGTGGTAAAGGCCGTCGATGGG
>CAYTRL010000686.1:0-1882 GCA_964439795.1 uncultured Thermodesulfobacteriota bacterium | reverse complement strand
CGCCTTGTCCTGCCCGCAGCCCCCGTCGCCCGGCGCCGGGGGAAGCAGGATCAGCGCCACGGGCAGGGGCCGGGCCCCGGGGGAGTCGATGTCGATGTACACCTTGGCGTGCAACGTGCGGCTGCCTCCCAGCGTGAGAAACAGGAGAAGGAGCGCCGTGGTCCTGAGGGTTCTTTCTTTTCTGATCATTTCCATCACCGGACACGTGGCTGAGAGTGAAAACGGAGCCCCAGTTCATAACGGCCCTGCCGCAACCCCATGGGGGGGGGCGGCAGAGGGGCTGACTTGAGAAGGGCCCTCATCACAGATTGATCAAAGAGCGGATCGCCGGAGGACTCTTCGATAAAGGACTCCAGCACCCGGCCGTCCGGCAGCAGGGCGATGGACACTACGGTCATTACATCCCGCCGGTTCTGTTCCATGTTCTTCGGCGGGATCCAGTTCTCCCGAACGCGTTGTTCCACCTGGTCGTAGTACTGGTGGTACCGGATCTCTTTCCGCCGCTGCTCCCAACCGGACGCCTCTTTTTCGGCAGACCGTTTCGATCCGCTTTTTTCCAGGGTCTCGGCGTCCTTCTGAAGCCTGGCCAGCACATCTTCCAGCGCCTTCTCCTGTTGCGGATCAACCGGTTCCAGCGTCGGGTCGGGATGTTCCGGTTCCTTTGCCTGCGCCACCGGGGTTTTCTTTTTCAGGGGTTCCGGAGGCTTCGGGGGATCCTTCCGGACCTCCGGCTTCGCTTCTTTTTTCTCCGGCAGACTCACCTTTTTCTCCGGGGGAGGCTTGGGCCGGGGAGGCTTCCGGGGTTTCGGCGCCGGCTTGCTCTTCTTCTTCGGCCGGAGGGAAGGGACCTCGGAGGGCTCAACCAGGCGGACCTGGTACTGGGGCTTGTAGATGATCCTGGCCCCGCCGGGGCTGGACAGGATAAAGAACGCGGAGAAGACCCCCACGTGGAAACCGGCGGAAACCAGGATCGATTTTCGAAGGCTGAGCATCGACGCGCGTCCTTCAATCCGGGGTTTCCGTGATCAGCCCCATGTTGTCGATCCCCGCCGCCTTGATCACCGCCATGGCCTTGACCACGTAACCGTACGGCACACTTTTGTCCGCCTGAAGGTAGATCTGCTTTTCTTTTTTCCCTGCAAAGACGGCTTTCAACTTCTTTTCCAGATCGCCAAGGGCCACCGGGTACCGGTCCAGGAAAAGGGCCTTGTCTTTCCGGATGCTGAGGATGACCTGCTCCCGGGGAACATCCAGAGGTTGTCGACTCGACTCCGGAAGGTCCACGTCCACTCCGTACTGGAGCAGGGGAGCCGTCACCATGAAGATGACCAGCAGGACCAGCATCACGTCCACGAACGGCGTGACGTTGATCTCGCTCATTGCGTTCCGATCTTCGGAGGCTGTCTTCATCCCGTACTCCTGATTTTCAAGGCCAACTCACGAGGCCTGTCTGCGAAGCTGCCGCTCGATCAGGTTGATCAGGTCCGTGGAAAAATTCTCCATGTCCTTGGCCAGGACCCGCACCCGATGCAGAAAAAAATTGTACGCCACCACGGCGGGTATCGCGGCGAACAGCCCCACGGCCGTGGCGATCAGGGCTTCCGCGATCCCGGGTGCAACCGTCGCCAGGTTCGCGTTTCCCGTGGCTCCGATGTTTCGAAAAGCGCTCATGATGCCCCAGACGGTCCCGAACAGGCCGATAAAAGGCGCGGTGGAACCCGTGGTGGCCAGGAAAGTCAAGTATTTCTCCATGGTTGTGTTTACCCGGGTCTTGGCCTTGATCATGGCACGCTCCACGTTCTCGGTCCCCCCGGGACCCAGAAGCGCGCCGGCATTCCGCACGGGCGGGCGCTCGCCGGAGGTCCCTGCGGTCCCCAGCAGG
>CAYTRL010000685.1:0-1905 GCA_964439795.1 uncultured Thermodesulfobacteriota bacterium | reverse complement strand
CCCCTGCACGACCTGTTCTGCCTGTTTGTCACGGCCGTCTTCTCCTGGACCGATAAGGAGCATGGTACGGAGGTCCTTTACGACCTGGTGCAGGACACCTACGTATCCCTCTTCGAAATGACCTATTACACATACGGCTTGGTGGATGACCGGAGCCTGCTGAAAACGCTCGCGCGGAACTGGTATTACCATCAGGCGGACTTTACCGTGACCGAAGAAGAAGACCGTTTTGTTTTTCACCTGGACCCATGCGGGAGCGGCGGACGTTTGAACCGGGGCGAGATGTTGGGCGGAAACCGGTACCGCTACGGAAGCGGCATGCTCCGGGAAATCGAAGAACCCTCCTCCCTTACGTTCCAGCGTGGCCCTTTTCCGGCCTACTGCATCCATTGCGCCGCGACAAACCGGGACCAGTTTCTGGGCAAGCCCTGGGGGTTTCTGATAGACGGAGATTCGATCTGTCCGCCGGCCTATACCTGCCGGCAGTACCTGTACAAGAAAACCGCACCTCGTCTTGCGCCTCCCCACCTCCTGGCCCAAGTGGGACTGCGCCGGGCGGAACCGTTGCAGAAGGGGTACCATCCATGACGGTCCTGCTTCACCTGATCGGTACGTTTCTGATGTTCCTCGGATTCATAGCGTTCCTGGCAGGCGTTGCCCTTCTCCGCATGAAACAGGAGGATATGGGTAAGATGTTCATGTCCGCTTCGTTCCTGGGAGGCGGTGAGATCCCGGACAAGCGGTGGATGCGCGTGCTGGTCTCCATGCACGGCAACGACCGTCTACGGCGGATATGGGCGTTTGGGATGTTACTCGGCGGGTTGCTTGCAGCGCTCTTCGGGGCATCGGTGAGTTGACCCGCCGGGCCTTCCGGGCAGGCTTCTCCGGAGTGTGTTCGGGAAGTCGACGCGGTTATTCCATCTTAAATTTTTCGCGGCCCGCCGGGTTCCGCTTGAACCGCTGCCGTTCCGCGAAGGAGAGCCTGTTCTTCCAGGACCGCATCTGGGACATGAAGTTGTTCTTGAAATTTTCAAACAGGTTTTTCTGTTGGGTGTTCATCCGGGGAGGCTGTCGGTTCATGATCGTCTCAATGGTCACCTCCATTTCCCGCATCTCCTTGATCCGGCTGGCCGGCATCCGCTTCCCCAGGCGGCAGAAACTGATCTCCTGCTCCTTGTACTGTTGAAGGCGGTGCATCAGCTTCTTGATCCGATCCAGATCGGTCCGCGCATCCATGTAGGGATCCGACATGGCTTCCCCCTTTTCCTGTCCGGGACGGCAAGGGATCTCCCTGCCATTTTTGCTTTCCCGGAGGATGGCCGTGTTATCGGGACATCTTGCTCGAGACGGGGGGAGGCTCCGTGTCCAGGGAGCCGATCAACTCCCGCACATCCTCGATCCCGTGTCGCCCCAGATATGCTTCCAGGCCCTGGATGATTCTTGCGCAGGCCCGGGGGTCCCTGAACTGCGCGGTTCCCACCTGTACCGCCGTGGCCCCGCAGATCAGAAACTCCGCCGCGTCCTCCGCCTGGAGTATGCCCCCGATGCCGATCACCGGAATACGAACGGTGGAGGCCGCCTCCCAGACCATGCGCAGGGCCACCGGTTTCAGCGCCGGTCCGGACAGGCCGCCGATGACCGTTGAAAGCCGCGGTTTCCTCGTTTCCGGATCCACGCTCATTCCCCGCAGGGTATTGATGAGGGAGACGGCATCCGCTCCCTCACCTTCCACACGTCTCGCCATTTCGGCGATGTCCGTGACGTTGGGGGAAAGCTTTACAATGAGAGGTTTCCGGGTCTTTTTCCTGAGATGTCGAATCAGATCCGCCAGCATCCGCGGGGCCGCGCCGGCGGCGAGCGCGGGCGGGCGGCCGGGGGGGCGGGAGGCGGGCGCCTCGGTGCCGG
>CAYTRL010000684.1:0-1915 GCA_964439795.1 uncultured Thermodesulfobacteriota bacterium | reverse complement strand
CCGGCGGGCGGGACCCTGATCCGGCCGGCCCTCCTGCTTTGCCTGATCTCCTGTTTCCTGCTTCGATGCGGCAACGGGCAGGAGGACCCGCCGCCCCCGTCTCCTGAGCCGGAGAGAACCTGGTACCGCGACGCGGACGGGGACGGGTTCGGCGACCCGGAAGACACCGTGCGGTCTGTACCGCAACCTTCCGGCTACACAGCGGAAGGCACGGACTGCGACGACGGTTCGGTGACGGTTCACCCCTCGGCCTACGAGATCTGCGGCGACGGAATCGACCAGGACTGCGACGGTGTGGACCGCGTCCTTGACGGTATCGCGCATGCACAGGGCGAGATGGCCGGCGAGGTGACCTCCGGGAGCGTGATCCTGCAGTCCCGCCTGACCGATGGCTGCAGCCAGGTCCTGTGGGATGTGCCGGGCCGGGAAGGCATCGCATGCTTCGAGCTTGCCACGGACTCCGCCTTCCGGGACGCGTTTCTCACGGACTGGATCTCCGCGACCCCGGAGAACGACTACCTCGTCAAGGCCCGCGTCGAAGGGCTTGCCGCCGGCACCCGGTACTTCTACCGCCTCCTGTTCAAGGCCCCCGAAGGGCCGGCCCTGACGGGCCCGGTCTGTACCTTCCGGACCCTGGATTCCGAACAGACCGACCGGGAGGTGCGCTTTGTCGTGGTGACGGGCATGAACTACTTTGTGTTTCACCTCTTCCCGGGACCGGAGAACGAGCACCTGGGCTACCCGGCGCTGGAGACGATCTACCGGATGAGGCCGGATTTTCTGATCGGCACCGGGGACAATGTGTACTACGACGCGTTCCCCCTTCCGGCGAAGACCCTGGAGGAGCTTCGAAGGGTGTGGCACATTCAGTTCGTTCAGCCGCGTTTCCTGAGCCTGTTCTCAGCGGTCCCCGTCTACTGGGAAAAGGACGATCACGACCACCGCTACAACGACAGCGACGCCACCAGCGACGTGGAACCGTCCCACGCGCTGGGCATCGAGACCTTTCTCGAGCAGGTGCCGGTCGTGGACCCCGCGGCCGCGGAGCCGGTCACCTACCGGACAGTCCGGGTCAACCGGCTGCTGCAGATCTGGATGACCGAGGGCCGGGACTACCGCAGCTCGAACATGATGGAGAGCGGGCCGGGGAAGACCCTCTGGGGCCGGGCCCAGCTCGCCTGGCTCAAAGAAACCCTCCTGGCCAGCGACGCCGTCTTCAAGCTGCTCGTCTCTCCCACCCCGATGGTCGGCCCGGACGACATGACCGTGGGGTGGCTGGCGCCCGGGCAGGACGATTTCTACAAGCGGGACAACCACACCAACCCCTTTGGCTTCATGCACGAGGGGGAGGCGTTCTTCGCCTGGCTGTTGGAGAACGGTTTTTCCGACAGGAACTTCTACATCGTCTGCGGGGACCGGCACTGGCAGTACCACTCGATCCGGCCCGACGGCTTCGAGGAGTTTTCCTGCGGTGCTCTGGTGGACGCCAACGCCAGGCTCGGCCGACCCCCGGGGGACCCGGATTCCACCGACCCGGAGGCGAAGATCACACAACCCTACACGCAGGAGGAGGAATCCGGCGGGTTCCTCAACGTGAACGTCCGACCGGCCGGGAACGGGGATCCCGCGTTGTGCGAGTTCGTTTTCTATGACGAGAACGGTTCGCTGCTCTACACGGCCCGCCGCACGGCGGAATAATAGAAGAACGGTGGGACAGGAGCCTGCTAATAGGCGGAGCCCACCGTGTGGATCGAAAGGCAGTCCTGCAGGTTCTCCTCGGCCCGTGGTTCCTCGCCCTCGGCCACCCTGCGGATCAGATCGATCAGGTCCCCGGCAAGCTCTTCCATGCTCGTTCCCTCGAGAAGCCTCCCCGCGTTCACGTCCATGTCGTCCTCCATCCTCGCATACATCTCGC
>CAYTRL010000683.1:0-1927 GCA_964439795.1 uncultured Thermodesulfobacteriota bacterium | reverse complement strand
ATCTGGTCATTGTCCTTGTACTGACCGATGAAGGTCTCCCGGGGTCCGTCGATGTACAGGAACCGCAGGGTAGCCCTCAGGTTGGGCGTGAACCGGTACGCGATTTCCGGGGTCAGCACCACGGACTCCTCGGAAAAATTGTACATGGCGGCCAGGTCGGCGTTCAGGGAGTCGTCAAGCCAGCTGAAGCGGAGGTCGACGAGGGCTGAAATATCGAACTCATCCATCAGGAGCCTGGGGTCGTAGTTTCGGATGTGGTTCAACATGATCTGAGCCGTGAACAGGTGGTTTCCCCAGAGATAGTCCACTCCCAACCCCCCGCTGATGAAATCCTTCTTCAGGGAAAGATCGGGGTCCATACGGATCACCGCACGGGCCTCACCCGTTGTCGCCAGGTTTTCCAGGATCATCCGGGTGATCTCTTCCACGGAGGGTACGTCAACGGTGGCCATGACATCTTCCAGGTTCACCGAAACCGTGTGATAGGCCCCCTGGATGTAGGCCCACTCGGTGCGCAGGGTAAAGGACCCGATGGCCGTGGAAACTTCCACCCCGAAGACGTTGATTTTATTGAACTGGGGAAACAGGTCCAGGGTGTAATCCGCATTCAGCGCGGGCGGGAACCCGGTGAGGGAAGCGTCCAGCCACCCTTCCCCCTTGAACACGGGTGTGGCGGTGTCGAAGCCGTGAAAGAAGCTCAGGGCGGCGTCCACGTTCCGGATGGTCTTGGAGACTCTCACTGCCGCTTCCGAGTTTTCGAACGTCCGGGGGGGCAGGTCCGGTTCGGGTACGTTCATTTCCACGTGTATCGGCGGGATCCCCGGGATCCCCGAGTCCACGGTTTCCGGGATGTAGAAGATCGGGGGAAACCACTTCTCCCCGGGCCGGGGCATCCGGTAGGGGACGAAGAACGGGACCCAAACCGCCTCCACGGTCAGGTCCAAAACCGGCGGGAACACGTCCAGCTTGATCATGGGGATCCCGATCTTCCGATCGATCTTCTTGAAGGTAACGTACTTGCTGAAGTCCTGGGGGTTCAGGTTGTCCACGGGGTTGAACTCGTCCAGAGTTCCCCACTGCACCTTCTGGATCCCCACCTTCAGGTCCCAGTGTGTGCGTGAATACCGGACATATGCCTCGTCCAGTTCGATCATGAACGGTTTTCCAGGATAGACCTGGCAGTAGGACTCAATAGGGTTCCAGTCCCTGGGGTCCCGGACCATCCCGTCATAGGAGAATTTCGGAGTGACTTTGAAACGGAGCGACTGACCGATGTCCAGGACGCTCTCAATCTGCAGCATGCCTGATGGATCTTCCTGCGGCGTGCTCCTCCGGAGGGGTGCGGTGACGTTGGCCTCCAGAAAGCCGGAGATCTCCCCGAAAATTTCCCCTTTTTCAAAAGAAATGGCGTGCAATGGGTTCGGAAGAGCCCAAAGAAGGAAGCAGAATGCCGCGGTCAGAACCCATGGGCTCCGGGGTTGGATAGGAGAAGGTCTCATGCTGGGATTCAGACTTCTGCGGATGAAGGTTCGCGTTTTGATCTTTGCTCTGTTTCCCTTGAAAACAGTTTGATTGATGCATATCTAGCAGAAATCCTTGCAGCGCGTCAATAACAAGGCCGTCAGGGAGTAAAGGAGGGCAGGGGTGGAGGCCGTTGGGGGCTAAACAAAACAGGGTGGGGCAGGGGGCCCCACCCTTCACAGACTCCCGCCCCACCCCCCGGGGGGGATGGGGCGGGAACTGCCAAAAGGCTGGAAGAGATCGTTCCGTTATTTCTTTTCCACGGGGATGTATAGAGAACCCTCCTGCCGCTTCACCAGGAAAAGCATGGAAGAACCGGCGGGGGCGGATTTTACGATATTCTGGAAATCGCTGATCGTTGCAACCCGGGTCTGGTTGATCTCCAGGATAATGTCCCCGGCCCGGA
>CAYTRL010000682.1:0-1927 GCA_964439795.1 uncultured Thermodesulfobacteriota bacterium | reverse complement strand
CGCCACCAGGGAATCCACCACATCCGCCAGGTCGATCAGAGCCACCCCGGAGCTGTTGTATTTCGCGCCGCCCTCCACCAAATCCTTGCCCTGGTCCAGGCAGCCCTGGATGAGGGAGGACAGGTAGGGGGTGGGCCGCACGTACCGGTGGGTCTCGCCGAACAGGTTGTTGCACGCCACCGACTGTTCCGCCAGGTAGAGCAGCTGCTCCATGTACGCATCCAGGAACCGGTCGAAGGTCTCGAAGTCCGCGGGCTCGCCCGTACGGGGGCCGAGCACCTCGTCGCACAACGGGTGGTAGCCGTTGTAAAGGGCCATCTCCAGCGGGGCCACCAGGCTGAACATCATGCTGTTGGTGTGCCCGAAGTGCCGGCCCGAGCTGGTGGGTTCCACGCAGCCGGTGGCGCTCCAGTCCCGGGCGTCCTCCGGGGCGAAACCCTGGTGCTCCAGCGCGGCGTTCACCGCCTGGTCGTTGTGGATGGAGGGCGTGGAGCCGGTGAGCATGTTCACCTCGCAGAGGCGCTGGAGGTAGCTCTCCGAGTTGACCCCCGGCATGTGGCGCGCGTTCAGGTTCGGGTCCCTGAGCTGCAGCATCTCCGCCACCTTCAGGATGATGAAGGTCATGTCGCTCACCGCGTTGGAGCCGTCTTCCAGCACCCCGCCCAGCGTGATGGCCTGGTCCGAGCTGGAGCCGCCGAACAGCTCGTTGCCCAGGTCAGCCACCTGGGGCAGGTGGTCCGTACATCGCATGAAGAAGCAGCCCAGCAGCTCCACGGCCCGCCGGACCGTCTCCCGCCGGGCCTCCTCGTCGGCGCACTTCTCCATGTCCGCCAGGAAGTAGGGCTGCAGCCACTTGTCCACCCGGCCGATGGAAAGGCCCGCGTTGGTGTTCTCCATGTGGCAGGCCACCCAGGTGATCCACATGCTGTTGACCGCTTCCTCCAGGGTCTCGGCCGGTCCGGCCGGGACCCTGGAGCAGATCCGGGCCAGGTTCTCCAGTTCGGCCTTTCGTGCCGGGTCTGTTTCCGATGCCGCCTTCCGTGCCGCTTCCACGGACAGGCGTCCGGCGTAGTCGATCACGCCCTCCAGGCAGAGCTGCGCGGACCGGTAAAAGTTCTTCTTCTCTGGATCGCGGCACCGGCGTTCGTGGTCGGCCGCCTCCCGGGCCAGATCCGCCAGGCCCCGCCCCAGCACGGTGGGAAAGTCGGCGATGGTGTGAGAGAGGGAGTGGGCCTTCCACTGGAAGTAGATCACGAACCGGTCGTCCAGCTTCATGCTGGTGGGGTTTCCCCCCTTCCGGCGGGCCGTCTCCCGCAGGTTGCGCTGGATCCAGTAGGGGAAGACCTCCTCGTTCAGTATCCTCCGGTCCTCCTCGGAGATGAGGTAGGGGTTCAGCTTGCGCACGTGCATGGTGTACAGCTCGGGCCAGATGTATACCCCGCCCAGGTCCGGGTAGACCACCACGCCCACGTCCTTTTCCGTGGTGGTGCCTGCGATCAGGTCGTTCTTCCGGATGAGGGCCTTCCGTTTCTTCATCAGGTGGTGGAAGGCCCCGGCCTGCCGCAGCCCCGGGTCAAGCGGCGTGCCGTCCGGGCCGGTTTCGAACCCGTGTTTTTTGAAGTAGTCGGTCAGGATCCGGGCCCGTTCCGTGGAGATCTCCGGCCGGGTGCGGAAGAAATCCTGGAGAAACGTCTTCAGCCGGGGAAAATCCTCGATGGTCCAGTCCGAGAAGGCCGGGTCCTCCAGGTGCCGGACCTCATCGCAGGGGTCCATCTTCATGGCTTTTTTGGGGGCGGCCAGCTCGCTGTTGTAAAGAAAATCGTGCCGGGGGTCCGACGTGGGGCGTTTCCGGGACTGCAGCCGTTCCAGGAGGTAGGAAAACCGGGTGACCACGGCTAGGTTCCCGTCGAAGCCGAGCTGGTTGTGC
>CAYTRL010000681.1:0-1930 GCA_964439795.1 uncultured Thermodesulfobacteriota bacterium | reverse complement strand
CCGAGCTTTGTCCGGACCCCAATCTTGAGAATCCGTTCCACCTCCCGGTCCAGAACCTGTTCAGGAAGGCGGTAGGAAGGGATCCCGAACCGAAGGATACCTCCCAGATCTTTTTCCGCCTCGAAAATCGTCACCTCATGTCCGAGCCGGGACAGAAAAAAGGCCGCAGACATCCCCGCGGGCCCGCCCCCCACAACCGCCACCCGGCCGCCGTCACCGGTTGCCGCGGCAGAAACCAGGTCCATCTCCGCCGTTTCATCGGCCACAAAACGTTCGATCAGCTGTATCGCCGGGGAGCGGTCAAACCCTTCCCGGTTGCAGGCCTGCTCGCAGGGGTGGAAGCACACCCTTCCGCAGACTCCGGGGAAGGGGTTCTCTTCCAGTATCCGCCGGGCCGCTTCCCGGACATGTCCCTGTTCCACCAGGGCCATGACGGTCTCCACCGGCATCGCGGCCGGGCATCCGCGCCTGCAGGGGGAAACTTTGTTTGCGTACAGGGGGAAAAGGTATCGCCAGGAACCGGTCCGGTTGTATTCCATGGTGCCCCTGGAAACCGGGGCAATCGGCAATGGGGAATCGGAGCCGAAGGTGACGGGGTGTTTCATACCGTTTCCTCGTAGGCTTCCCGGGCTGCCGCGGCGTTCTCATCGGGCTTCACCGGGACCTCATCCCGGATGGCCTCCTCCAGGCTGTCCATATCCGCGAGGCCGGAAACACGGAGAAAAGCACCGCACATCACTGTGTTGACGATGGGCGCGGTCCGGCTGCCCAGACCGTGGGAGGATGCGATTGCGGCGGCATCCACGGTGTGAACCGAAAATCCGTTCAGGTTCTTGAGTTCTCCCGGGGAAAGGCTCGAATTCACGAGCACGATGCCGCCGGCTTTCAGCCCGCTGGTCACAGGTGCGACCGAGAGCAGCTTCGCGTCGAGCACCATCACGTGATCCGGACTCGTGATCCCGGTCCTCAGCTGGATGAAGCGGTCGTCCACCCGGAGGTATGCCATGACGGGCGCGCCCCTTCGCTCCACGCCGAAGGCGGGAAAACACTGAACAAACTTCCCACCCCGGAACACCGCGGCAGCCAGAAGCTTCGACGCGATCACCGCTCCCTGGCCGCCCCGGCCGTGTATACGGACCTCGATCACGATGGTTCGTCTCCGTCTATTCTTAAACGCACAGGTTGCGTATCAGGAACCTACTCCCCGGAAGTGTACAGCACGGCAAGGGCCTTGGGTTTCTTGTGTCCTCTTCCGATAACGGCATGCGGCACCTCGGACTCGAAGTAGATGGCATCCCCCTCGTAGAGGTGGATAACCTCCTTTCCCATGTGGATCTCCAGCTCCCCTTCCAGGAGAAAGAGGAACTCCTCCCCCGCGTGCTCGAGGGGCTGGATTGCCTCCTCCACGCTGATATCGAATTCCAGAAAGAAGGGCTCCATCTTCTTGTTGCTCTTCTTGTAAGCAAGGCTCTGGTAGGAATAGCTGAGCGGGCTCGCCCTGTGTGAAAGAGTGCGCTGAATCCTCTTTCGCTCTCCCCGGCGAACGACCTCGACCCGGGGCGTGGCGTGCTCCTCCTCGAAAAAGTGGCCCACGCTCACCTGCAGGGCCGACGCGAGCTGGATCAGCGTGCCCACAGGCGGTGTGGTCGCGCCTTTTTCGATCTGGGAGACAACCACCGGGTCCATGCCCGCATCACCAGCCAGCTCCTCCACGGTTTTCCCGTGACCGGTTCTGAGTGCCTTGAGTTTCTCTCCGATCCGCAGCCCGGTCGTCACAGACTTCTCCGCCATGGCAGTCCCCCTCACATGGTTGGATCAGGATTCATCTTGTCCCACCTATGAAAGTCGGTGTCTTCAGGGAGTTTCTTTACCTGAACTCATTGCTGTCCAAGATAATCTGAAATCAGATATCCGTTCCTTTCATTTCAAG
>CAYTRL010000680.1:0-1937 GCA_964439795.1 uncultured Thermodesulfobacteriota bacterium | reverse complement strand
CTGTCTGTTCGTGGTTCGGAGGAAAGGGACGGCCAAGAATGCCGCTCAAATGTACCACGGGGCCCCGGGACGGGCAAACCCCTTCCGTCCTCCTCCCTTGCAATCCCACGGGGAAACCACTACAATCGGCATCTCATTTTGGAGCAGAAAACGGAAAGAACCTTTCCGCAGCGGATTCATGGAACGACGGATGCGGAACCTCCCCTCCTTTCTGACAACCTTCCGGGACACGGGCTTCCACGTCCACGAGATCCTGGACGGCCTTCACGAATTCGTGGCCCGGGAAGGCCCTCCGGGAGAGTTTCCCTTCTCCTTCGAGCTGGACTGGGGTCCGGAGCGTCTCGTGGACTTTATGAACCCGCTGGCCAGGGATGCGTTCCTGATCGCAAAGAGTCGAGGGGTGATCCGGGTGGGAGAGCTGGTCCAGGAAGCCCCTTGTACAGGCACCCTGGAGTTCCGATGTTTTTCCGAGGCAAAGATCCGGTACCGTTTGTATTTCTCTGTGGAAGAAACATCCTACGAATACATCGGTGAGAAGATCGGCCTGCGGCCATGGAACCTGCATCGGACCCACACCCCCTGTTACGGAATCATCTATAATCTGGAAACCGGAAAAGAGATCTCCCGATCCAGGAGTTCCCTGCGGATCTCCGCCCTGCCCTCTTTTCTAATGAGCCTGACGTTGAAACACTCGGCACAGCAACCCCGATGACGGTATCCTGACAGATCATGCGAAAAAAAATTGCCAGCGAACCGACGGTTCTTGGCGGACGCAAGAAGAAACCGACAGCTTCCTCCCCGGAACCAAACCCGGTTTGGAAGAACCGGCTGATCCTCCACCTGGAAAGCCCGGATCCCAACCTGCTGGACAAAGAGACCCTGAAACTCTACAACCGGATCCGTGAATCCGGAGCGGAGATTCAGGGTCCCGTCCCGCTTCCGGTCCGACACTCGGAAGAATCCGGCCAGGGAGAAGACGCTGTAACGGTTCACCGGCGCCTGTTCAAGATCCTCTCCCCCACGGGAAAGACCATGACACTCCTGGAAAAGCTGTCCTTGTCCGGATCGGTGTCCGCGCTCGTCCAGGTGGAGGAAGAGGACGACTCCAGCCCGTCATCGTGAAGGCCATGAACGCAGAACGCTCAAAGGGATCAACCATGAAAAACCTGCAGGGCCGTATCGCCATGGTGACCGGGGCGGCCAGCGGCATCGGAAGAGCCACCGCGCTGGCCCTGGCCGACGAGGGGTGCCACCTGGTGATCTGCGACATCCAGGAGGAGGCCCTGAGGGAGGTCGCGGAGGCGATCCGGGCCCGGGGCCGTGAGGTGCTGGCCAGGCGGTGCGACGTCTCCCGGGAAGCGGACATGAAACGGCTGGCACAGGCCGCCTTCAAGACGTTCGGCAAGGTAGACATTGCCATGAGCAACGCGGGAACCGCCGTGGGGGGCCAGTCACACCTTCTGGACAAGGAGCACTGGGCCCGGGTCCTTGGGGTCAACCTCTGGGGCGCCATCCACACACTGATCCACTTCGTGCGGCCCATGGTGGAACGGAAAGAGGGGCACTGGGTGGTGACGGCTTCCGGTATGGGCCTGGTGGGCATGCCGTATATGGCCACGTACGCCACGTCCAAGTTCGCTCTGGTGGGTCTCACTGAATGCGTCCGTGCCGAACTGTCGGTCCACAACGTGGGCGTGACCACGCTTTGCCCGGCCGTGGTGCGCACTCCGATCTTCGAGAACGTTGAATTGATCGGTTTCCAGGACCGGATGCGGGAGATGGTTCATTTCACCGGGGGCATGACCCCGGAGAAGTTCGCCCTGAAGGTCGTCAAGGGGATCAAGGGGAACAAGGGGTTCATGATGTTCTCAGCCCTCACCCGGGTCACCTACGGTCTGAAGAGGATCTCCCCGTTTCTCTACGAACAGAACCTCAAG
>CAYTRL010000679.1:0-1951 GCA_964439795.1 uncultured Thermodesulfobacteriota bacterium | reverse complement strand
TTCTCAATCAGGGGATCAGCATGCGGGTCCTGTCGGCCAAAAGCGAGCGGGACAGCCGGTACGCCATCCTGGCCACCGTGCTCCTGATGCAGCCGCTGGCCGCCATTGTGGTGGCCAACGCGGGCTGGGTGGGCTCGTCCATGGTGAACGCGGGTCTGCTGCCCGCTTCCATGAAGCCCAACGACGCCTTCGTGGACGTGGCTTACCGCCTGTGCATGCCCGGGGTCTTCGGCCTGGTCATGGCCGCGCTCACCGCCGCCCTCATGAGCACGGCGGACACCCTGATCAACGCCACCTCGGCCGTGGCGGTGAACGACATCTGGAAAAACTACGTGAAGCCGGATGCCCCGGACAGGTACTACCTCTCCGTGGCCCGATGGATCTCGGTGGCGGCCACGGTTCTGGGGCTTCTTCTGGTGCTGGTCTATCTGCAGTTCCACTCCATCTACCAGGCCCACGGGTTCTTCACGGCGGCCATCGGCCCGCCCATGGTGGTA
This sequence comes from uncultured Thermodesulfobacteriota bacterium, assembly GCA_964439795.1. Taxonomy (GTDB): domain Bacteria; phylum Desulfobacterota; class DSWW01; order DSWW01; family DSWW01; genus CAYTRL01. The sequence continues at coordinate 1,454 of CAYTRL010000679.1, read as the reverse complement.
ACCGCGATCCTGGGGCTGCTCTGGAAAAGGTACACGCCCCAAGCCGCGTTCTGGACCCTGGTGGGAGGGGCCGTGGCCATGGGGATCTCCATCGCCTGGCCCGAGGTGATCCGGCCGTTCGCGCACGGCACCCCGGTGGAAGGCCGTTTCGGTGTCACCTACTCCTACATGCGCGGCCTATACGGCCTGGTGGTCTCCGGGGTGATCGGCGTTTCTGTGACCCTGTTCACCCGGCCCCGTCCGGAGGGGGAGATCGTGGGGCTCGTCAGGGGAACCATCCGGCAGGCGAAATGGGCGTTCAAGGGGAGTGAACCCAACGAAATCCCTTCGAGGCCGGTCCTGGCAACCATCGAGAAAGGGCCTGAGCTGTTTCTCGCATACCAAATGCCCGACGGAAAGGAGATCCAGCGTCCCCTCGTACGGATCTCACGGGACCTTTTGGAAAAACTCCGGGCCAACCCAGGGGACCTGGTGTATCTGAACAATCGAAAATGGCGATACGCTTCCCTGTTTTCCATGCACGCGGTGGCCGGAGATCCGCCTGACGAACCCGGTCAGATCCTCCTCCCCCCGGCCATCTTCGATGAACTGCGGGTCAAACCGGGTGAGCGTATCCGGGTCGAGAAGATCATGTAAACGGCAGATAAACTCGTAAGAGGAATCCAATAAACAAGGAGGGCTTTCATCCATGGAAAAGAAAATCCTGCACGCGGGTCTTGTGGGGCTTCTGCTGCTCGGTTTCGTGTTGCTTCCCGGCCTTCTGACGGACCGGGCCCTGGGCCAGGAAACCGCTGGCGAGGTTATCGAAGAAGAGGTCGTGGAAACGGAGAACGCCGGCGAGACCCAGGTTCCGGAAGAGATCGCCGAGGAAGAAGGAAGCTCCATTCCCGTGAGCCTGGAGATGCACGGCCGGGTACAGGCCCTCCTGAAGGCCACCGGTGGAGAACATGAAGGCGTGGAAGACGGAGTCATTCCCCTCAATGAAGGGTTTTACATCCCGCGATGGCGGCTGGGCCTGACCGCGGAGGTCTTTGAACACGTCTGGATCGATGTGGAGATCGGGGAGACGGAGAACCGCAGGGAACACAGCGTGAATGTGCTGGACGCGAACATCCACTTCACCTACTTCGACTTCTTCAGCCTGGTCCTGGGCGCCCAGAAGACCCCGTTCGGTCGCAACCACATGACCTCCTCCAAGGACCTGGAGTTCATCGAGCGGCCCCTGGTGGCTTCGCAGCTCATGGCCATCCCCGCCTCGGCGGACGGCGGACTCATCGGCCTGGGGCTTCCGGATCGTGATGTGGGCGTCCAGCTTCGCGGCAAGGTGTTCGGTGGGATCGTGAAGTATTACGGAGGGATGTTCAACGGAACCGGGGAGTTCTTTGACGACAACTGGGACGGCAAGTTCGCCTACACCGCCCGGGTCACCGTGAACCCACTGGGGGAATTTCCCC
>CAYTRL010000678.1:0-1959 GCA_964439795.1 uncultured Thermodesulfobacteriota bacterium | reverse complement strand
GCGAAGCGAAGTCGAAGATCGCGAACGAAGTGACGCGACCCCCCGGCCCAGAGGGGAACCCCCTTCTTGTGCCGGGGGATTGCCGCGTCGCCTTCGGCTCCTCGCAATATCCGTACAATGCGCGAATCAGTTCCGTCTCGTTCTCACTTGGCGTTCAGGTGCTTGTACTTGTCCAGGAACCGCACCGGCATCTTGAGCGCGTCCCGCCGGAACGGCTCTGCCAGGACCTCCGCGGCCCCCTCGATGATGGCGTCGATCACCACGGGCTTGCCGGCCTTCAGGGCCGTCTCCACCACCTCCTTCACATCCTCCGGTTTTTCCACCCGGAGCCCCTCGGCGCCCATGTCCCGTGCGATCTGGGCGAAGTCCGGGTTCGCCAGGTTGGTGCCCACGTAGCGGTCGTCGTAGTAGTCGATCTGGTTTTTCTTCTCCGCGCCCCACTGGTTGTTGTTGAACACCACCGCGATGATCGGAATCTCCTCGCGTACAGCGGTCATGACCTCGCTCAGGGCGCTGATCCCGTAAGCGCCGTCACCCTGGAGGGCGAACACCGGCTTGTCCGGGGCTCCCATCTTGGCGCCCATGGCCACGCCGTAGGCGATGCCGCAGTTGCCCCAACTCAGCGCCGGCAGGAACTGCCGTGGGCCGGGAAACCCGAAGTAGCTGTTGCACATGGAGCAGGTGTTGCCCACGTCCGTGGCCACCAGGGCGTCCGCCGGCACCGCGGCCGACAGCTCCTGAAGGAAGCGCCGGGGATGCATCTGCCGGGAGGGGGCCATGGACCATTCGGTGATCTCCTCGTTCCAGGTCTCCTTTTCCTTTTTCACCTCGGCGAGCCGCGCCGCATCGGGCTTCCGATTTCCGGGCTGAGTTTGAAGCCGGGCGAGAAGCTGACGGGCGAACTCCGCCGCATCCGCGGACATGGGAAGGTCCACGCGCCGGCTCAGGCCCAGCTGGCGGTGATCGATGTCCACCTGGATGATCTTGGCGTCCCGGGGCCAGTATTCCATTCCGTACTGGGGCAGGGTGCCGAACGGGCCCAGTCGGCAGCCCAGGGCCAGGATCACGTCCGCTTTGGCGATGGTCCGCATGGCGGCCTTGGACCCGCAGTACCCGATGGGGCCCACGGCGAGCTCGTGGTTCGCCGGAAAGCTGTCGTTGTGCAGGTAGCTGTTCACCACCGGGGCGGTGAGGTACTCGGCCAGGGCCCGGGTTTCCTCCACGGCGTTGCCGATGGAGACGCCGCCGCCGGCCAGGATCACCGGGAACGAGGCGCCCAAAAGCAGTCGGGCGGCCTGGTCCAGTTCGGCCTCGGTTCCGGCGCCGTGGGACGGGTCCGGGGTCTTGTAGATTTCGCAGTCCAGCTCCCCGTAGAAGTAATCCCGCGGGATGTTGAGCTGGGTGGGGCCGCTTTCCGCCTTGGCGACGTAGAAACAGTTTCGGGCGAGCTCGGCCATGCGTTCCGGGCGGTTCACGCGCACCTGGTACTTGGTGCAGGCCTGGAACCAGGGCATCTGGTCCAGCTCCTGGAACCCGCCCTGGCCGATACCCAGGGTCCCGGTCTCGGGTGAGATGGCCACCACAGGGGAGTGGGCCCAGTAAGCGGCGGTAATGGCCGACACGAAGTTGGCCACGCCCGGCCCGTTCTGGGCGATGCAGACCTGCGGTTTTCCGGTTACCCGGGCCAGACCGTCCGCGGCGTGGGCCGCGGCCTGCTCATGGGCCACGGAAACGAACCGGATGCCCGCCGCGGGGAACAGGTCCAGGGCGTCCATGTAAGCGCTTCCTACGATACCGAAAGCCACTTTCACTTCTTCGGCGACCAGGGTTTCCACCAGCGCTTCACTGGGTGTCATCTTTGCCATGTACTCAACCTCCTCTTCCCTACCTGTTGGTTATTGAATTGGTTTGGGGTCAGGTCTTCATTCTACATTTTTTAATCTATTCGAATGAATTGTC
>CAYTRL010000677.1:0-1960 GCA_964439795.1 uncultured Thermodesulfobacteriota bacterium | reverse complement strand
GAGACGTGTAGCCATCGATCTGGGATCAAAGCGATCACATCTTGCCCGGGGAGGCCCCTTATGCGGGTCAGCTGGAACGCTTTCACCAGGCCAAGCGCAAGGAGATGGGGGACGCTGCGGCGCCCCCGGAAAGCATCGCCCGGGATATCGCGGACGTCATCGACTCGGACACCCGCCGCCTCCGGCATCCCGTGGCCGGGATGGCTGGCCTCTTCCTGCTGGCGCGTAAACTCCTCCCGGACGCCGTGTTTCTCTGGGCCCTGCGAAAAAACTACCGGCTTTGAGCCTCCTGGTGCATGGATTGACGGGATCCAGGAGCTCTGGTAACATCCCCGCCTGTTGTTTCTCAATACACGGTGCATCTCTTATTCATTCAAGAGAGACGAATTCATGAAGGTCCTCTGCACACAATCCGGGCTTCTCGTCCTTCGAGCCGCCAGATTCTGAATTTTCTCACAACTACCCCGGCCGGGTGCCGGGGCCGTTGCATGGAGTCGCTGTGCATATTTTCCGCCTGTTTAGCCGTTTTTCACGCCTCGCAATCCCCCGTTCAATAAAACGGTCTCATCAAACACTCCCGTTTCCTTCCATCCGACGTAGAAAATTCCACCGGAAAACCGCTCGAATATCGGTCCAGAGGTTCCACACGGTTCCCCATCTTCGCGATTCAGACCTTCTCGCTCCAGGGCTTCGCCGGAGAGTAAAGAGATCGCCACATGGGACGGCGCCTCAGAAGCCGCCATCACCATGGAGGTGAGTCCAGAGGATATGGATCAAACAAAAAAGATCCCGGATGCATCATTTCGTAACAAAAAGGAGAATTCATGACCGTGAACAACGATTTTTTGCTCGTAATCGACTCCGCCGGCCTGGGGGACGGCGAGCCGGACCTGGGAGAGAAGCTGACGAAGGCGTTTCTGAACGTGCTCCTGGAGTCCGGCGAATTGCCGACGAGAATGATCTTCATGAACAGCGGGGTGTTTCTCACCACCGAAGGGTCACCGGTCCTGGACATCCTCGAGCGTTACGAGGAGCAGGGAACGACCGTTCTCTCGTGCGGAACCTGCCTGGAGTACTACGGAAGGAAAGACAAGCTCCGCGTGGGAGACCCAACGAACATGCGGGATACGGTCGAGGCCCTGCTGCGCTTCAAGAAGGTACTGAAACCGTAGTGTGCCGTTATGAAAGAGTGGAAACATTTTCAGGAAAGGGAGGAACCGATGAGTTCCAGGCACGAAAAAATGTGGGACGATCTGGGGATGGATGTCCCCGCACACGACAGCCTTCTCAAGATCCTGGGTAACTTTTACGGCGACATCTACCTGTCCCAGGAAGGCCGTCTCAAAGGGGCCGAGTACCTGGACTTCGTTCTTTCGGAGGTCCACGGCCTGCGGATCCAGGAGCTTGTAGAGGCAAAGGAGCAGGGAAGAAAGGTAATCGGCACGTTCTGCGTCTTTGTGCCCGAGGAGATCATCTGGGCTGCGAACGGCATCTCGGTGGGGCTGTGCGCCGGTGCGGAGATCGGCCGGGAGGAGGCGGAACAGGTGCTGCCACGCAGTACCTGCGCCCTGATCAAGTCGTTCATGGGATTCAAGCTTTCACGGATCTGCCCCTACTTCGAATCCTGCGACCTGGTGATCGGGGAGACCACCTGCGATGGGAAGAAAAAGGCGTTCGAGATCCTTGACGAGTACACCCCGGTTTATGTGATGGAAATCCCTCAGATGAAGGAGTCCAGGGACCGGGAGCTGTGGAGGCGGGAGCTCGTACGGTTCATGGACCGCGTGCAGGTACTGACAGGGGCGACCATCACGGCGGAAAGGCTCTCCGGCGCCATCCGGATGCTCAACCAGCGCCGCCGGGTCCTGCAACGCCTGAACAGGCTGCGAAAGACCGTGCCCACACCTATCTCCGGAAGGGATGCGCTCCTGGTGAATCAGGTTTCCTTTTACGACGATCC
>CAYTRL010000676.1:0-1962 GCA_964439795.1 uncultured Thermodesulfobacteriota bacterium | reverse complement strand
CCAGAAGTACGCCGCTGGTGTCCCGGTCCAGGCGGTGAACAAGCTGGAGACGCTCCCCGCTCCTGCAGAGCCCTTCCCTCGTCAGAAGATCCTCCAGCAGGGGAACCAGCGAACCTTCCGTCTGCCCGCGAGACCCTTCGACCGGCACTCCCGCGGGCTTGTGAACGGCCAGCAGGTTTTTGCCCTCCAGGAGGATCATCCCCCGCTCCAGGCGAACCAGGGCGACACGGTCCGGATACACCTCGATCCGTTCCCCCACACGGACCGTCGAGGAGGCCTTCATCTCCCGCCGGTCGCCCCGAAACACGCGGCCCAGGTCCACCAGCGTCTTGGCCGCGCGCACGCTGGGCGCCCCGCCGCTCCGGGAAACGGCCCGGGCCAGGTGCTCCCCGTCCAGGGCCCGGTCCACCCGGAACCGCAGCGGGTTGCCCCATACGGACTCAGACATGTTCAGGCAACCTCCCCGTCTCACCGTGGGTTCGGTTTGCGCGAATTCTGCAGGCCTGTGTTCTTCCCAGAACGCACCCAACGGCGGAAGCTCAACGCTGCAGAAGAAACCGGAGACCGATCTGCACGTTCCGCCGAAGTTCATCCAGGCTGTGCAGATTTCGAAGCCGGCGCCAGATATAGCGCGGACGGTTGTAAAACCTCCGGTAGGCCGAATCCAGGAGCGCCTCCATCTCCGCCGCAGAAAAGATCTCGTACCAGCCCGGGGGCCGGAAATCAGGGGTGGGGTTCTCCGCGAACCGTTGCCAGTGGTCGTACGGATAGAGCCCCCGGTCCATGGCCATGCTGTACAGGTCGGTCCCGGGAAGGGGAATGGCGATGGAGAACTGGGCATAGTTCGGATCCAGTTCCAGGGCGAAGTCGATGGTCTTCTCGATCCGGTCCCTGCCCTCTTCGGGGAACCCCATCATGAACGCGGCGGTCACGTCCATCCCCGCGTTCCTGGCCAGGCGGAACGCCTTGCGCACCTGGTCCGGGGTAATGTCCTTTCGGATCGACTTGAGGATCCCCGGGTCCCCGGACTCTACGCCGAAGTGGATGCTGCTGCACCCCGCTGCCCGCAGGGCCCGAAGGAGATCCGCATCCAGGTGATCCACGCGGGACTTGATGCTCCATACCAGGTCCAGCTTCCGCTGCCGGAGTTCGTCGGCAAAGGCCATGGCTCGAGCCCGGTTGATGGTGAAGTTCTCGTCCAGGAGCGCGACCTCCCGGATGCCCATCCCGGCGCAGGCCTGAAACTCCTCCGCCATGCGCTGGGGGCTCCTGGCGACGATCTTCTGAATGCGGCTGGTATTGCAGAAGATACAGCGGAACGGGCACCCGAAACTTGTCATCATCAGGGTGGACGGGGAGGCGATGCTCGTGGCGGAGTAGTATTTCCGGTACGGGGTCAGGTGCCGGGCCGGAAACGGAAGCCGGTCGGGGTCCTCCACCGTCTGCACGTGGGCGGCCGCGTCCCCCAGATCCCCCGGGCGGGTGAGCACCCCCGGCACCCGGGGGATGACACCCTGGTCGTCCAGCCCGGCGATCAGCCGGAGGAAAGGCACCTCCCCCGCACCCAGCACCAGGGCGTCCACCTCCGGACGCGCCAGGGTCTCCCCGGGGAAGAGCCGGGTGTGATACCCTCCCAGCACCACCGGAACCCCGGGACAGGTCCGCTTCACGGTGCCGGCCGTCTGAAACGTGTCGTACAGAAGGTTGGTCAGGCAGCTGATCCCCACCAGGTCCGGGGAGAACCGTTCCAGGTCCGCGGCCAGTCCCGCCTGATCCATTTTCAGCAGCGGCATGTCCAGGACACGGATTTCGTGCTGCGGGGCCTGCTCCAGAAGATACCCTGCAAGGGAGAGGAGGCCCAGAGGGGGAAGCACCGCCTGTTCTTCCACGTAGTAGCGGGGCTGCCCCTGGGAAAACATGTGCTTATGGGGAGGGGAGATCAGAAGAACCTTCACCGGAACC
>CAYTRL010000675.1:0-1962 GCA_964439795.1 uncultured Thermodesulfobacteriota bacterium | reverse complement strand
CGTCAGCAGGTACCCACGGGGGATATTTTACCCACACGATATCCTGAAGACCCACTGTTCAAGACGTTGCGTTTCGACCTGTACGACCGCTCCGACCTGACGCAGAAGACACTGAGGATCACCGACGAATCCCGCAAGAAGGAACTGGACGAAGACGGAGAAGTCATCTCAGAGAAGAAGATCAGGACGACCGAAATCCTTGGCGACATGAGCGATCTCACCTCCAAGCAATATGAAAAAGTCGAGAACCTGGTGGACGGGATCCTGGTGGGCTATATCACCTCCTATGAATCCGGGAAGCAATCCGGCAAATTCGAATTCGATTATCGGATCGTCAACGCCCCCGCACCGCCGGGGATGGAACAGTTGAAGAAACTGATCGTGTTCAGCGGAACCGGCGTTGTCCGGTTCACGACGGATGCGGAACACAAGTCCGTCACGTTCAACCGCGAAGACATCCGGAAGATCGCCGACAATATCAAGACGGGGTTCGCGGGGAAGTACAAGGAACTCAGTGACAGCAATGATATCAAGATCACCGATCAGGCGGGCTACAAGATCACGATCAACGCCGGCACCCAGCAGAATATCCGGCAGGGCTTCGCAGGATACGTGGTGAAGCCCACCAAGGTGGGAACCTTCAAATACATGGCTGAATTCGTCATCGTGAATACGTTTGACAACGCTTCCATCGGGTTCATCACCTCGGACAAGGGAACATGGGGAAGTGTCACGAAGAACGCCGTGGTGAAGATCAAGTAGGAAGCGCCGCTCGGATGAAATCCCCGATCCGGTCCAGCGCTCCCTGCGCCTCCGGGACCTCCGGAGCGAACAGCTGCCAGGAATGAAACATCTCCGGCCACAGGTCCAGGGTCACGTCCACACCGGCCGCCTCGGCCTTCTCGGCGAACCGGAGCGTGTCGTCCAGAAGAATCTCCCTCCCGCCCACCTGCAGGAACAGGGGCGGCAACCCTTCGGGGTCCCCGAACAGGGGGGACACGAGCGGGTCTTTCTTGTCCACACCGGATGCGTACGCCCGGGAACAGAACTCCAGGAAGTCCACCCGAAGCACCGGGTCGACTCCCGCATTGGTTTTCAGCGATGAGCCCCCCAGGGAAAGGTCGGTAATGGCCGACAGGGCCACGGCACAATCCGGCAGGGGCTCCCGGTCGTCCCGCAGTTTCAACAGCGTGCTCAACGCCAATCCCGCCCCGGCCGAGTCCCCGGCGATCACCAGCTTCCGTGCGGGCCCGGCCCCCCGGGGTCCGTTCTCCCGGAGCCAGCGGAAGGAGCGGACCGCGTCATCCAGCGCGTGGGGAAACGGGTGTTCCGGCGCCAGGCGGTAGTCGATGGCCAGGACGGAACAGCCCGTGTTCCGGGAGATCAACTCGGCAAACGGAATCGTGGTGTCCAGGTCCCCGGAGATGTATCCGCCCCCGTGCAGGTACAACATCCGGTCTTCGGGGCGCGCGTCCGCCGCGCAGGCCCATTCGGACAGCACGCCGTTGGCCCGAAAGGTATTTTTCGCCACGACCTCCGGAGGACGGGAGGCGAGCTTGAACGTCTTGCGCACCCTGGGGAGGTCGAACGCTTCCCCGCGCGCCAGCACCTCGGCGGTCCACGCGTGGATGAACTCCAGGATCCGTTCACAGGCGGGGGAAAGGCCCGGGTCCTGGGTTTTCGGATCCAGGCCGGCTTTCGGGTTCGAAGCGGGGTTCATGGGGCCTCCGGACGCGATCGGCTCTCGAACGCCTCCAGGGGTTGCTTGGACAGGATCCAATCCTCCAGAAGAAGCACATCGATGTCCGTGGAGAGAAAACAGGCCACCGCATCCTCCGGGGTCTCCACGATCGGCTTTCCGGCGATGTTGAACGAGGTGTTCACCACGAGCGGCACACCGGTGAGCTGAAAGAAGCGGTCGATCAAGCTCCAGTATTCCGGGTTTTCCGCCCGGTCCACGGT
>CAYTRL010000674.1:0-1980 GCA_964439795.1 uncultured Thermodesulfobacteriota bacterium | reverse complement strand
AATCGCAGGCCCCTCCCCAGGGAGGCTGCTTTACTTTGCACATAGGAGAGATCTTTCTCGCACCGGATGCCGACTGTTTCTATCGGTGTTCGATCAAGGCGGACATCCAGGTCGACAGAGCCACGAAAACCGTTATTAAGAAACAATTCCTCGGCAGAGGAGAATCCAAGGCTGTTTGGAGTGCCAAGAACGCAGAGGAAGAATCTTTGAAACTCGCCTTGCAGAACCTGACCACCCAGGTGGTGAAAGAAATCCATGATGTTTTCTCCCCTCCGCATTAGCCACGGGTTGAAGGACAGCACCCCGTCCATCAGGGAATTCACTAGCCGGTTCAGGCACTTCACCCTCAGACCGGCTTCCAGGACATCCGCTGCCGGTTCGCACAGGTCCAAGCTGAAGATCGGGTGACCCCTCTCATTCACCCCGTCGATCATTCCAGGGGCCGTCGGTCGTGATCGTGAAACGGTTCTTTGTTTGAGACGACCGAGAAAAAACCGTTTACTTGCGCATCCCTTCCTGCAGAAGGTACACTCGGGACCCGAAAGGCAGGCCCCGCCGCGGGGTGAAGACGGTTCGCAGGGCGTCCGGCAGGCCACGCCCGCGCGCACGATCTCAGCAAGCACAGGATTGAGGGATTATGAACCGAACAACGCCCGATTCTACTGTCCGGCTTCCGCCGTCTCCGGCGGGACGGAATGTCGCTGTTTTTCTGGTCGGAGGGCTTCTCCTGGCGGGATGCGTCTTCCTGCAGCCCGAACCGGCTGCCGCCGGGGGTCCGGACACGATCCGGTTCAAGCCCTTAAGCTGCATCGACCGGGAAGGGACCGGGGGAGAAGCCTTCCGGATGCTTGTCCCGGACGGTTGGACGTTCACCGGCGGCATCCAGTGGATGCTGGACAACGCGGGACTTCCGGCCACGGCGGCCTTCCATGCGGAGAGCCCGGATAAAAAAACCTCCTTCCAGGTGTTCCCCACCCAGCCGTTCTTCTGGACCAACATCCCGAAGATCCTCTCGGAACACCCCAGGGGAAGCCGCTACTACGGCCGGGAGGTCCTCCCGCCCATGCAGCCCGTGGAGGCCCTGAAGCAGGTCGTGATCCCCCGGCTCAGGCCCCGCGCCAGGCACTTGAAAGTGCTCGAGGAACAACCGCTGTCCGATCTCGCCAGGGGCCTGGGAGCCGGGGTTCTCTCGCAGCCGGACACGGAAACCTCGGCATGGGGCGCCCGCGTACGAATCCAATACATCCAGGACGGAATCCAAGCGGAGGAAGAGATCTACAGCGTTGTGCACACGATCCTGTTCAACTTCACCTCTCCGACCGGGACCCAGACCACGATGATGTGGAACGTGGGATACATCCTCTCCTTCCGGTCCGAGGTGAAAACGTTCAAGGAGCGTGCGGGGATTCTCCAGACCCTGTCGTTTTCGTTCCGGTGGAACCCGGAGTGGTACAACAGGTACTGTCAGCTGGTGGCGTACATGATGATCCGCCGGGTGGAGAGTCTGAAGGACATGGCCCAGTTGAAGCGCATTCTGGGCCATACCAGCAACGAAATCAGCGAGGCGGTGAACGGATACTACCGGGAGCATCAACAGGTGTACACGCGTATCTCGGAGCGGTTTGCATCCGTTCTGGACGGGGTGACGCCCTACCATAACCCCCTGAACGGTGAGGACCTGGACCTGCCCTCGGGTTACCCCGGGGTCTGGGCGAACGAGAAGGGGGAATACACCCTCTCCCGGAACCCCTCGTTCAAACCCGTACCGGGTCCCGACGGACAGCCATGGAGCAAGATACGACCGATCGGCGGCCCGTGAAGTCTTTTTCCATGATACCGGCGAACAGGGGTTTCCAACGATATTGTGGTGTAGTCATCCTGGCCCTGGATCGGAGTCCGGGGAAAGCTCCGGAAGGTGTCTATAAACAAGGCATAGTTGCTTCTCTGTCATCCCGGACTTGATCCTTATACCCCCCTGAT
>CAYTRL010000673.1:0-1985 GCA_964439795.1 uncultured Thermodesulfobacteriota bacterium | reverse complement strand
TCCCGAAGATCCCCCTCAACTACGCGAATGAGTTCAAGCAGTTCCCACCTTTTCAGGGACCTCTGAGAACTTCCGGGCCTTGCCCTGACATCCTGGTTCAAGCACGATTCTGAGAAAGGAAGAGAGAAGCAACGGAAACTGAAATACGCACTGCTGGTATTGAGCCTCTTCACCCTGGCGGCGGCGGGCGACCTGCGGATCGACGATGAGGCCTGGGTTGTGGGGGAGCAGATTCAGATTCAGGGGGGCGGGTTCCACTGCATGGCCCCGTCGAACGTGGTAACGATCCGTGACAGTTCGGAGCCCGCCTGCGAGGAGGTGGAACTGAAAGCCGTAGCTGTATCACAAGGCCAGGAAACCGAGTACCTGCGCATACAGCCGCTGCAATGCACGGCTCAAGAGATCCAGAACCCTTTATGGGTCAAGGTGTGCATACCCTTTCAACAGTGCGTCGTGAATTCCGATGTGACACTGTGGCAAGAAAGCCAATGACGCCCTGAAACGGCTGGCCGCCGAGGGCACCCACGTGCCCGTCAGGGGCCGGCAGTCCCTCGGCCACTACGGGTTTCTGTCCAACGCGGCCAGGGGAAGACGCCGGAAGCAACAGGGGGAGGACTCCTTCCCCACCGTGTCCGTGCCAGAGATCTCACCCGCGGCCCGGTCAGCGGTACTCGCCGATCAGGATGAAGGAGGCCCAGTAGTGGGGGTGGGAATAGTCGATGGGCAGGTCCTCCTTCTCGTCCCATCCCCGGAAGGACAGGACATCCATCTGCGCCTCCCGGAGCGCGTCCAGCTTGTCCCGGCCGTCTTTCAGGTACGTGTAGTAGCGCTTCATCAGCAGGGCGGTTGAACGGTCGTCCACGCACCACAGGGTGGCCAGCACGGACGGGGTTCCCGCGTAGAGGAAGGCATCGGACAGGGCCACGATCTCATCACCCAGGGCAAGCTTGCCCATGGCGGTCTCGCAGGCCGACAGGGTCACCAGGTCGGTCCCCGCCAGGTCCAGCCCGTAGATCTCGCTCACCGTAAGCCGGCCGTCCTCCCCCTTCCAGGGGTGAAGACGGAGGTAGGAGTTTCTCGGTTCCAGGGGATCCAGCTTCCCGTGCGTGGCCAGGTGCAGCAGGCGGTAACTGCCGGACAGGTCCTTGACCTGTCCCTCGGTGGCGTCATTCCGGAGAAAAACCCGGGATTCCGCAAACCCCCTGCCCGCCTCGATGACCTCGGTCTCGGTGAGCGGCAGGGTGCCGTCCGCGTTGGCAAACCCCACGAACGTCAGCGGGGGGCGGGCCCTCTTGCGGCCGCCGCCCCGGGTGAGGTTCAGCAGCCCCTTGGTGTTCAGGTAGAAGATGGAATAATCCTGGAGCAGGTACCGGTCCTCCCCGTCGCTCACGGTGCGCACCAGCATCTGAAACGGGAGGTAGTGCAGCTTGCGGTTGGGCAGGATGCCCAGCACCTTCTTGCCCTTGATGAGCCCCTCAACCGGACCGATCAGCACATCGTGAAGCTCCCGGGCGATCTTCTTCATGTACCGGCTCTGCTCCGGGCCCATGGAGCTCTTCTTCTCCACGAAACTCCTCAGGTGGCCGATGTTTTCATCCAGAACCCGCGCATCCAGGTTCACGTACTCCACGTAAAGCCCTTCCGCGCTCACCACGAAGATGTAGGTGTACCGGTCCGTGATGTAGTATTCCAGGATCGCCTCGTCCGGTGTCAGCACAGCCTGGATGGTGTTGAGCTTGATCGGGTCCACGGAAACCCACATGAAGAAAGACGGGTCCTCTTTCAGTTCGTCCACAAACTTCCGGAATTCGGCCTTCAGCGCCTTCCGCTCGTCCTCCAGCTCCCGGGTCAGCGCGCGGGCCTGTTTTCTGGTCAGCGTGCCGTCGTCCCCGGCCAACCGCTCCTCGATCCGGCGGATCCGGGCCCGCATCCGCCGCTGCTTGTCGAAGTAGTTCTGGACCCCGAGGTCCTCGATCGAATCCAGC
>CAYTRL010000672.1:0-1987 GCA_964439795.1 uncultured Thermodesulfobacteriota bacterium | reverse complement strand
CAGGATCCGGCGTACGAACTCCCCCTGTATGGTATGATGAGGTTCGAAGGGTTTTGGTTCAATGCCATTTGCATGGGACACGGTTTTGACTTCCAGCCCCGATTTGACTACCCTTTCCTGCCTTGTCCGATCCCGTTCCCCGGGCGCCCGGGATTCGCGGTTAAGAGCGGGGTTTCTATAAAAAAAAAGGCGGTGACCATCATGATCGACGTTGGCGTGAGCAACATGGCCATCTACGTTCCCCAGCTCTACATGGAACACGGAGAGCTTGCCGATATCCGGGGGGTTCCCCGGGACAAGTACACCCGGGGGCTCGGAAACCGGAAGATGGCGATCCTGCCCGAGTGGGAGGATTCGGTGACCATGGCAGCCAACGCCGCCGGCCAGGTCCTGGAAATAACCGGGACCGACCCCCAGGAGATCCACCAGATGGTGGTCAGCACCGAGAGCGGCGTAGACCATTCCAAGCCGGTGGCCAGCTTTGTACAGGGGCTGCTGAACATCGGCTCCCGTTGCCGGATCTACGAGATCAAACACGCCTGCTACGGGGGAACGGCCGGGATCGTGAACTCCATCGACTGGATCTACCGCCACTACAACTCCCGGAAAAAGGCGCTGGTCATTACCACGGACACGGCCCGATACGGGTTCGACTCGGCCGGGGAACCCACACAGGGGGCGGGAGCGGTGGCCCTGCTCATGGAGAAGGACCCCTCGCTGTTCTCCGTGGACACCTCTCTGAACGGGATCTTTTCCAAGGACGTGTTCGATTTCTGGCGCCCCACCGGACACCGCGTTCCGGTGGTGGACGGCAAGTACTCCATCGAGTGCTACCTCACCGCGCTGGAGTCCTCGGTGTCCCACTTCCGGTCCAACCTGGGCATCCACCAGGGGAAGCTTCTGGAGAAGATCGATTACCTGGTCTACCACATGCCGTACACCAACATGGCCCGAAAGGCGCACCGCCACCTGGTGCAGTGTGAACACCCGGATCAGGAAACGGACCGTCAGGAGGCCCTGTTCCAGGAAACCTGGGACCGGATGGTGGTTCCGGGGCTGCTGGGCGCCCGCGAGGTGGGAAACATCTACACCGGTTCGGTCTACATGGGCCTGGTGAGCCTGCTGGAAACGGAGCGGGAGCGGATGGAGGGGAAGCGGGTGGGCGTGTTCAGCTACGGGAGCGGATGCGGGGCGGAATTCTTCCTCTGCCACATGAAAAAGGGGATCGGAAGGCTCATCGAAGGGCTCCGGTTCCAGGAGCAGCTGGACCGCAGGCGGAAGGTTTCCTTTGACCAGTACAAGGAGATCTACTCCAAGGACAGGAAAAAGATCCGGTACCACCCGGAAGAGGTCCTGGGCTACAAGGACGACTTCACCCGTTTTGTCTACGCCGGGTTCAAGGGCCACAAACGCCAGTACGCGTAGCGGCCTCTTCCGGATGGCCCTTCCACGTCGACTGTCCGTATGCTCAGGGGATGCCCAATCGCACCCTTGAAACCTTTCCCGTGCACAAACTGGAAACGAACAGCTCCTCTCCCCCGTCGGGACGCTCCAGGACCGCGATCCCCGTGGTGAACCCCCGTTTTCCGGGCGGAACCACCATGCATACCCCCCCGGCCGGATCCACCTTTTGAACGGCATCCAAAACCGGAGAAACGACATACAGATCTCCGCTTGAGGAGAGCGAAATACCATCCGGAAGGGGTACATGCCCGACCGGGGAATGCGGCAGTTCCCGGGCCCGCCCTCCCACGATTTCATAGACCCGGACCTGTGAACGGTACGTCTCCCCCACGTAGACGATCTGACGTTCAAGGTCAATGGCGATGCCGTTGGGAAAACAGAGCCCTTCCAACCACACCTCCCGCCGTCCTTCGGGGGAAACCCGGATCACCCTGGCGTCGCACCCGGCGGATGCCCGGGTGTCCGAGATCCACGAATTCAACATCCCCGGGTCATCTCCCCATACGGCACAGAAATCGAACTC
>CAYTRL010000671.1:0-1992 GCA_964439795.1 uncultured Thermodesulfobacteriota bacterium | reverse complement strand
CCCAGGCGTGGCCGGTGCTTCTGATTGGCGCGCAGGAATACCAGGAAATATCTGGTGGAATAACGCCTCCCTCTTTTTGTGGCCGCAAGGAATTCAGGCCGATGCAGCAACCGGTCTTCCTTGGAAAAAGACAGGTCCGGACGCTTGCAGCCCAATTTGTCTGAAGGGTAGGGCATCAGGTCTCAAGAGCCTTGTGTCGGCAGGAACGTATGGGGAGGGCGGACGGTGCCCAGGGCTCAAGCAGATAGCCTGTTTCGGCCCTTTGCCCTACGCCGGCTCAAGATTTTTCTTCCACCTGGGGTTTTCATGCGAGCACGAAACCCGTGCGATCGTTTTCTTTTGATGTTGCTGGGCTGAAAGGTACGTTTCATGGTCGTTTCTTTTCACCGAAAAAATGCATGTCGATTTCGGTCTGCGCCGATCCGGATGAACCGGCCCTCGACCGTGTCCAGGTTCCAATCCAACAAGGAAAAAGAAGCTCATGGGGAGGAGGCTGGATGAAATCCATTCAATTCGTCTGCAACCAGGCGCGTCACGGACCGACCCGTCCGATTTCCAACCTCTTTATAAGGGATCATATCTTGGACTCTTTGTCAACCGGGTTCTCCCCCCCCCGGAACCTGCCCGGCCCGGCCGGCCGGTCCGCCCGTTCAGCGAATGCCGCCCGGCGGTCCGGCCACCAGACGGTGCAGGGACGGTTGGTCCAGGTAAGCCTCGATGCCTTTCGCGATTCCCCGGGAAACCGTTCTTCGGTAGGCGGCGTTCTTCAGGCGCTTCTCCTCGGCGGGATTGGAAATGAAAGAGACCTCCACGAGAACGCTCGGCATGTGGGCGCCGATCAGGACGAAAAAGAGGTTTCCTTTTGCCCCGAGGTCTTCGATCCCCTTGTATTTATCCCGGAGGTTCCTCGTGAGCGATTTCTGCACCGTCTGGGCCAGGATGTTCGATTCGTTGGCGTTGGAACTGAGCCGCAGATCCCGAAGAATGCAGTGCAGGTCATCGATCTCGTCGCCCGCCGACTTGTTTTCCAGCTTGGCCAGCCGGATGGAGGCCTTGTCCGTGGTGTTGTCGAGGTAGTAGGTTTCGATCCCACGGACCTTGCGGTGAGAGTTCGCATTGGCGTGAATGGAGATGAACAGATCCGCGTTCCTGGAATTTGCGATCCGGGTCCGTTCCCTCAACGACAGGGAGGTGTCCCCGTTCCTCGTGAGGACCACCCGGGCCGTTCCCCGTTCTTCCAGAACCCGCTTGAGATCCCTGGCGATGGTCAAAACCACGTCTTTCTCTCTCAAGCCCCTTCTCCCGATCGCACCGGGATCAGACCCCCCGTGTCCGGGGTCCAGGACGATCAGAGGAAGCCGGGACGCTTTCCGCTCCCGTTTTCCTTGCCGGGAAGGAGGCGGGTTCCTCTCCTCGGCATCCTTCTCGCTCCACCACAGGTCGATCACGATTCTGTCGGGCTCATCCAGGCAGAACACCTTGTACTGCTCCGCTTGACGAAGGTCCAGCACCAGCCGCCCCGTGTTTTTCCGGAAATGAGAAGCTCTTATGAAGTGGACAGGTCCTTCGTCCAGTACGATCTTCTCCGGCAGGTCACGGGCGCAGTTCGTACGGAAAAGGTCCAGGTAGAGACGTTCCGGAAGGCGGGCGGACCGGTCCGCACCCAGACGCCCTACATGGTATTTCACGGATTGGTCGAGATCGAGCACCACTCGTGTATATTCCGGCGTGTACCAGTATCGGATCTTCTGCAACGAGGCCGTTCCGGACCCGACCGCCTCCGACGGGGCAATGAATATGCAGAGCAGAAACAGAAGTCCCCACAAGAGGAATTGCCTGCGACTCGGGAAGGTTGGAACCCAGGACCCTCCTTCCGGAAAGGTTCCGGTCCGGAAACGCCCCTCTTCCGGGACGCTTGCCTCGTTTTCTCCGGCGAGGATATCTTGGCGCATCGTCGAAACACCCCCGTAAGGTTCTGGATGTCCCTTCTTT
>CAYTRL010000670.1:0-1995 GCA_964439795.1 uncultured Thermodesulfobacteriota bacterium | reverse complement strand
GAGAAGATCTCGCTCTTTCGCGTGGGGATCGTGGTATTCCTCTCGATGAGCTTGGTCATCACCGATCCCAGGGTTTCGATCCCCAGGGACAGAGGGGTGACGTCCAGCAGGAGAACGTCTTTCACGTCGCCGGCCAGAACACCGCCCTGAATGGCCGCGCCCACGGCCACCACCTCGTCCGGGTTCACGCTCCGGTTCGGTTCCTTGCCGAACACGCTCTTCACGATCTCCTGGACCTTGGGGATCCGGGTGGAGCCGCCTACCAGGATCACCTCGTTGATCTGGTCCGGCTTCAGTCCCGCGTCCTTGAGGGCCTGTTTGCAGGGCTCCATCGTTTTCTGGAGCAGGTCGTCCACCAGTTGCTCGAACTTGGCCCGGGTCAGCTTCATGTTCAGGTGTTTGGGGCCGCTGGCGTCCGCGGTAATGAATGGCAGGTTGACCTCGGTCTCCTGGGTGGAGGAGAGCTCCACCTTGGCCTTTTCCGCGGCCTCCTTGAGCCTTTGCAGGGCCATCAGGTCATTGCTGAGATCGATGCCCTGGTCTTTCTTGAACTCCGCGGTGATCCACTCGATCACGCGCTGGTCCAGGTCGTCCCCTCCCAGGTGCGTGTTTCCGTTGGTGGACTTCACCTCCACCACGTTGTCCCCCACCTCCAGGATGGACACATCGAACGTGCCTCCACCGAAGTCGTAGACCACGATCATCTCGTCTTTTTTCTTGTCCAGACCGTACGCCAGGGCCGCGGCCGTAGGCTCGTTGATGATCCTCTTTACATCCAGGCCCGCGATGGTCCCCGCGTCCTTGGTCGCCTGTCGCTGGCTGTCGTTGAAGTAGGCGGGCGTCGTGATCACCGCCTCGGTCACCTTTTCTCCCAGGTAGTTTTCCGCAGCGGTCTTGAGCTTCCCGAGAATCAGTGCGGAGATTTCGGGCGGGGGTACTCTTTCCCCTGGGCCTGGACCCGGACATCCCCGTTGGCCGCCTTGATGATCTTGTACGGGACGATCTTGATCTCGCCGTTCACCTCTCCCCATCTGCGCCCCATGAACCGCTTGATGGAGTAAACGGTGTTCTCCGGGTTGGTGATGGCCTGTCGTTTGGCCACCTGGCCTACGAGCTTGTCTCCCTCCTTGGTAAAACCCACAACGGACGGGGTGGTGCGCCCCCCTTCCTCGTTGGGGATGACGACCGCGTCTCCGCCCTCCATGACGGAAACAACGGAATTGGTTGTGCCAAGGTCGATTCCGATAATCTTGCCCATAACACTCAGCTCCTTTCTCTCCTGATATTTGAACCGCAGAATCGTATCCGGATTCCGAATGATCGTTCTGATTTACGTTCCTGCTTCCCGGGAAAGGTAATCATCGGTCCGGGGGGAGTCAACCCTCCCCATATGGATATTTTCATTAAAAAATCAGCCCTTTTCCTCGATTTCCCGGACCTTCTCCAGGAGCTGTTCCTCCTGACCGCTGCCGATCAGGCCGATCTCCCGGGTTCCCTGAATCCGTACGTATCGAAATTCCGGATCATCCCGGGGGCCCCTGGCGGAGAAAAACACGGTTCCCAGCTCTTCCCCTTCCTCGCCTTTCAGGGTGATGCTGCAGGCCGGCGGGTCCAGACCGAAGGGATCCTCCCTGTTTTCCGGGGAGGCCTCTCCGGACTCGCCCAGGAACCGATCCACCTTCAGGTCGCTCAGGAAGCCGAGCAAGTCATCCACCTGCTTTGAGTCCACGGCCCGGTTTTCGGGTTTTTTCATCTGCCATGCGCCGTCTTTCTTTTTCAGGACGATCTCTCCCTGAGGGCCCCGGAAATCGAGCGAGACCGCCTGGTACCGGAAAAAGTCCAGCACCCGTTTTTCGCGCAGGGCTTCCATGTTCTTTGGGAGATCCTTTAAAAAGAACTCGTCCCCTACCTCGGCCACCGTGGTGCCTCCCTCCAGGCAGGCATAGTACCGGCCCCCGGCGTCTTTGGACTTCCCCAGTAAAAATGTGCCGATGG
>CAYTRL010000669.1:1109-2027 GCA_964439795.1 uncultured Thermodesulfobacteriota bacterium | reverse complement strand
CAGCATGGCCCAGATCCCTGCGGGCTGCTTCGACATGGGGGACGCCTTTGCCGAGGGAAACGCGGAGGAACTGCCCGTGCATAATGTATGTATCTCTGCGTTCGAGATGGACGTGCACGAGGTGACCAACGCCGAGTACCAGGCATGCGTGCTGGCCGGCGGATGCGAGCCTCCCCCCTACACGGACTTGACACCGTGGGGAGGTGATCCCATTACCTACTACGGAAACCCGGTCTACGATTCCTTTCCGGTCATATACGTGAGCTGGAACCAGGCGACCACTTACTGCACCTGGGCCGTGAAACGGCTTCCCACCGAGGCGGAGTGGGAGTACGCGGCACGGGGCGGCCTGGCCGGCGGACGGTATCCATGGGGGGACACGGTGGACTGCGGGATGGCCGCTTACGACCGCTACTGGCCGTACCTGGAATGCCTGGGCTACGACGGCCGTCCCGACCACCCTCATGAAGTGACCAGCTACGCCCCCAACGGGTACGACCTCTACGACATGGCGGGCAATGTGTACGAATGGGTGAACGACCGCTACGGCGCCACCTACTACAGCTCGAGCCCCGTGAACGACCCCCAGGGCCCCACCACAGGCTTCTTCCGGGTGTATCGGGGCGGCAGTTGGCATCATGGATACCCTTCGCTTCGCGTGGCGGACCGGAACTTCGGCTCTCCCACGGCAAATGATTTCGGTTCGGGGTTCCGTTGCGCACGCTGACCCGGCCGTGATGCGGATCCGGACTTCAGCATGCAGGGGAAGCGAGGATTCGTAAGGCCCGTGGCAGGGCGTCGATGACAAATACAACGCATACAGGGGCCGCCCCCCCGGAAAGGGGGGGGCCGGTTTTGGGATTAAGGAGAAAAAAAAGTGCGATGGTTGGAAATTAGGTGAGGTAAAAACCGGTGAGG
>CAYTRL010000669.1:0-1099 GCA_964439795.1 uncultured Thermodesulfobacteriota bacterium | reverse complement strand
CCATCTGGCAGGTACGATTACCGGCCTACCAGACGAACCCCCTGAACGGGTGCGGCCTTTTTTCGTATTCAGGAGAAGAAGATGTGCTATGGTTGCAATGTCGTTCAGGAAAACACGGGTGAGACCGGGGTGAGACCGTTCACGACAGGCAGAGTTCTTTGCTTTATGTTCATTCTCCTGGCCGGTCTTGGATGCGGATCGGAAGGAACGGATCCGGATCCGGGGGTTCCGGCCATCGAGGGTCCGTATGCGGATCTGGGCGATGTCAGGATCTTCTTCGAGGTTCACGGTTCCGGGGATCCGGTCCTGTTTCTGCACGGTGGTTTTTCGAATTCCCGCATATGGGAAAAGCAGCTACCTGATCTTTCCGAGAAATATCAAGTGATCACCATGGACAGCCGGGGCCATGGAAGATCCACGGATGGGGACGGTCCGATCACCTACGAACTCCTGGCGTGGGATGCCGAGAGACTGCTGGACCTTCTGGGGATCGAACGTGCCCACGTGGTGGGATGGAGCGATGGAGGTGTTGCAGGTCTTCGCATGGGAATCAGCTATCCGGACCGTCTTGATAAACTGGTGACCATCGGTGCATCGGCCCAGGGCCCGGGATCCCTGAACGACATCCCCTCGCTCATGTTCGAGAACCAGAACCTCTTCAATTTTCTGATGGACCTGCTCTTTCAAGCAGAATACGAGGAAGACAACCCTGAACCCCAATGGGAAGTCTTCCGGGACAAGATCTTCGAACTGTGGACGGCAGAGTGTTACTTTACGCCCGGGGCGGGTGAAGAATGCATGGCTCCCCTTGGAGGCATCACTCACGAAGCCCTGGTCATGGCGGGTGAACTGGAAATGATCCGGAAGGAGCACACGGAAGCCATCCATCGGCACCTGCCGAATTCCGAACTCCTGTTCATCCCCGGAGGCAGCCACTTCGTCATGCAGGAGAAACCGGCAGTGGTCAACGCAGCAATTCTTGATTTCCTTGAATAAGTCTTTTTAATCGGAGGGAAGCATGTCAGGGAAGATCCGGAAGGCCGGAATTGCCGGTTCCGCACGGTTGCTGTTCTGCTCGTCCTTGTCGCTGCAGGCACGT
>CAYTRL010000668.1:0-2053 GCA_964439795.1 uncultured Thermodesulfobacteriota bacterium | reverse complement strand
TCAGCATGAGTAGCACCATACCGAAACTCAACAGCAGGCTGTAGACCTGGCCCACCACCAGGTACTGGACCACCTTGAGCACGATGATCCCGCTGCCCGTCTTCGCCAGGTTTGCCCCGTCGCTGAACACATCGTCAACGGCCCGGTCCAGGCTGGCCATGACCCGTTCATAGACGTCCGAGCCGTTGGACTTCACGTTTACCGAGATGTTCGCACGCTGAATATCGTCATCCAGCGAGCTTTCCATGTCCGATCCCCCGGCCATGTCGTACAGCAGGAGGTACTGGCTCACCAGCGCCCTCCCCTCTCCCGGCTCGGCCTCGCGCCCCAGATCTTCCCGGGTACCGGGGACCCGGTCATAGGCCGGGTCGTCGTCGTGCAGCACGCGGTTCATCCGGGCCAGGTAATCGGTGACGGCAAGGGTGTTCCCTACCTCGTCCATCCCTTCCAGGCGGTCCTGCAGCCGGCGGATTCTTTGCAGGAGTTCGGGGTCCTTCATGCCGTCGATCTCCCCGCTGTCCACCTGCACGTGCAACGATCCGGTACCGGGAAAGTGTTCGTTGATCAGGTCATCGGACACACGGATATCAGCCCCCTTCCGGAACAGTTGGATCGGGTTCTGCAGCGCCCGGATACGGGATGAAAGAGCTCCTGTGATCACCAGCAGCACCAGGAAGCCCGCGATCACCTTGCCCGCGTGCCGCAGGCTGAACCCCCCGATGGCCCGGCTCATCCGGTGCAGCATCCTTCTCTCCGCCTTCTCCATGGAGGCGATCTTCTTGGGCCTGCCCAGGAGCGTCAGGCACGCGGGGATAAAAGTGAGAGAGAAGACCATGGCCGAGAGTACGCCGAAGGCCACCGCGGCCCCGTATTCCCGGATGGGCACGATCTCGGAGCTTGCCAGCGCCAGGAACCCCACGGCCGTGGTAATGGAAGTCATCACCACGGGCATGTTCATCTCCTGCATGGTCTGGAGAACCGCGTCCACATTCCTCCTGCCGAGCCGCAGGTGATGGTAGTACTCGTGGATCACGTGGATGCCGTCGGCGATCCCCATGGCCACCAGCACGATGGGGATGCTGGAGGCGATCACGGTGATCTTCACGTCCAGCAAACGCATGGTCCCGAAGGTCCACACGGTGGCCGCGGCCACCACGGCCAGCGGGATCCACACCCCCCGAAGGCTGTGAAAGGCAAGCCATAGAAGGACCACGACCACGGCCAGCAGGATCGGCAACATCAACCGGTTGTCCCGGTCCATGGACTGGTCCGCCAGGGCGATGATCATGGGGTACCCGGCCAGGTGGAACCGCGCGGGCCCGGGGTCCTGCGCGAACATCTCCCGGAGGGTGTTCAGAGTCGCCACGCAGCGGTCGGTTTCCCACATGTCGAAGACCGGCTGCGCAACGATCAGCGTAGCCCGGCCGTCCCGGGACACCAACGCCTTGGCGATCAGGGCGTTCTCCCCCAGAGCCCGGCGGACCGGTTCCACCTCCGAGAGCGTACGGGGGACCTGCTCCATCAGAGGGCCGGTGAAGATCTCGCCGTCCCCTGCGGTGATGTTCTCCACCGTGGCCAGCGACGTGACCTCGTCCATGATGCCGCCGGCCTCCAGCCAGTCGGACACCCTCTTCACCTGGGCCAGCACCGCGGGTGTGAGCACGCCCTCCTCGTGATAGAGGGCGATGGCGATCCGGTCCCGGATGTTGAAGTGCTGC
The DNA here is from genome assembly GCA_964439795.1 of uncultured Thermodesulfobacteriota bacterium. Taxonomy (GTDB): domain Bacteria; phylum Desulfobacterota; class DSWW01; order DSWW01; family DSWW01; genus CAYTRL01. Next base: position 335 of record CAYTRL010000668.1, on the reverse strand, counting down.
TTGAACTCGTCGTAGTAGTCGCGGATCGGTTCGTCCGCGGGCAGCATGCCCTCCGCCGAATGATCACGTTCCACATCCCTGGCAAAGGCCCCCAGGATAAGGGTCACCAGCAGTGTCAGGATCACCACGGTGCGGGGATGGCGCGTGCAGAACTGTGTGCACCGGAACATCCATTGATTGACGCGACTCATGCAAAACCTTCCGGTTGAAAAAATATTCCATCTCATAGGGTCGGGCAGGACCCCACCCTGCGGAGGCTTTCGGCAAAGAGCTCAACAGGGGAGATTGCGAGCGAAGCGTGGCAACCCCCCGGCCCCGTTTGGCTTTTTGTCACA
>CAYTRL010000667.1:0-2084 GCA_964439795.1 uncultured Thermodesulfobacteriota bacterium | reverse complement strand
CCTGTGTTGTCCACCAGAAAAACGGGCTCCCTTTGACATGAAAGAAGGGCCTGAGGATAATGATTTGACGTACGTGTAAACAGAGAAAGAAGAGCAACTGCCTTGTCATACAGGGCATGAAAGGAAAGAAAACCAGCATGGGAAAGAGTCGCCTGACCAGAAGAGAGTTTGTAAAGATGCAGCTTTACGGGGGCGCCTGGGTCGCGGCGGGGGGGCTGTCGAACTTTGCCTGCAACCGGAAACAGGGGCGTGAGACCGGGACCCGTGTCATCGCCCTGGGCCTGGACGGCATGGACCCGCAGATCGTGGGTCGCATGATGCAGGAAGGCAAGCTGCCCACCTTCTCCCGGATCGCCAAAGAGGGGCATTTCGGGTATCTGGGCACCAGCAACCCCCCGCAAAGTCCGGTGGCCTGGTCCAACTTCATCGCGGGCTGCAACCCCGGGGGACACGGGATCTTCGACTTCATTCACCGGGACCCACAGACCTATCTTCCGTACCTTTCCACATCCAAGTCGGAACCCTCGGAAAAATCCATCACCGTTGGAGATTACATCATCCCCCTGTCGTCCGGGAAGATCCTGGATCTCCGGGGAGGACGGGCGTTCTGGGAGGTCATGGAAGACCACGACGTTCCGGCAACGGTCTTCAAAATGCCGTCCAACTTTCCGCCCACCCCCACCGGACAGCGGACCTTTTCCGGGATGGGCACGCCGGATATCCTGGGCACCTACGGCATCTTCTCCTACTATACCGACGAGCCGATACAGATCGACCCGGACGTGGGCGGCGGCAACATCTACGATGTTTCCGTCCGGAACCATACTGTACAGGCCTCGCTGTTCGGTCCCAAGAACACCTATCGGAAGGGTTCACCCGACTCCAAGGTGGATTTCACGGTGTACAGGGACCCCGTGAACCCCGTGGCCAAGATCGTCGTGGGGGAGCGGGAGATCATGCTCCGGGAGGGGGAGTGGAGCCCCTGGGTGGAGCTCACCTTTCCCATGATCCCCACCGTCTCGGTGGGGGGGATCTGTCAGTTTTACCTGAAGGAGGTCCATCCGCACTTCAAGCTGTACGTGTCCCCGGTGAACATCGACCCGGGCAACCCCGCCCTGCCCCTGAGCACGCCGGAAGACTACGCACAGGAACTGTACAGGCGGTTCGGGCCCTTCCACACCAAAGGGCTCCCCGCGGATACCAAGGCCCTGGATCACGGGGTGCTGGACGAGGAGGCCTTCCTGGCTCAGGACGAGACCGTCTTCCGGGAGAGCCTGGACATCTACGACTATGAACTCGACCGGTTCGATACGGGGCTGCTCTATTTCTACATCTCCAGCACGGACCAGCGGTCCCACATGTTCTGGCGGCTTACCGACCCCAAGCACCCGGCTTACGACCCGAAGCTTGCGGCCCGCTTCGGCGATGCCATCGAGAACGTGTACCGGGAAACGGATCGGCTCCTGGACAAGACCCTCTCCAAGGTGGACAAGAACACCCTGCTGATGGCCTTTTCGGATCACGGGTTCACCCCGTACTACCGTTCCTTTCACATGAACAGCTGGTTGAAGGATCATGGGTACCTCACGCTGATCGACGAGAAGAAACGGGGAGAGCAGGAATTTTTCCAGAACGTGGACTGGTCGAGGACCAAGGCGTACTGCCTGGGCTTCAACGGGCTGTACATCAACCAGCGGGCGCGGGAAGGCCAGGGGATCGTCTCCTCCATGGAGAAACGGGTCCTGGTGGACGAACTGGCCTCCAAGCTGGAGAAGGAGCGCGACCCGATGACCGGAAAGCCGCCCGTGGTGAAAGGGTACAAGGCCCACGAGGTGTACTCCGGCCCCTACCGGAACCAGGGCCCGGACCTCCTGGTGGGGTACAACCGGGGATACCGGGCCTCCTGGCAGACGGCCCTGGGCAAGATCCCGAAGAACTGGTATGAGACCAACGACAAGAAGTGGAGCGGCGACCACTGCATGGCAGCGGACCTGTTGCCCGGCATGCTGCTCCTCAACCGGAAGGCGCCCCGAGGCGCCGACGCTTCACTCTATGACGTGACGGCCACGATCCTCGCGGCCCTC
>CAYTRL010000666.1:0-2096 GCA_964439795.1 uncultured Thermodesulfobacteriota bacterium | reverse complement strand
GCGTTCGACCAGTAGACAGGTGTCCCTCTGGTCCTGAACACGAGCCTGAACGTGCGTGGGGAACCGATCGTTCGGAGTCCCCGTGACGCCCTGCGAACCTTTTTTTCTTGTGGGATGGACGCACTGATCGTGGACCGGTTTCTCATCCGGAAAGAGGGAAACGGCGCCCCAGGAGAATGAATGAGCCCATGCCCATGACAGGCACAAGTATCACGCTGGCCATCCCAGTATACAACGAGGAGGCGACCCTGGAGGCGCTGGTCCGGGAGGCAGCCGCGTTTCTCGACGGGTTTCCCGAAGTGGACTACGAGATCCTGGTGGTGGACGACGGCAGCACGGACAACAGCACCCGGATCGCGGAGGGACTCCAGGAAGAACTCCCCGGGGTCCGGGTCTTCCGCCACGGGAAGAACCAGGGCTTCAGCGCAGCGCAGCGCTCGGCGTACCGGGAGGCGGAAAAGGACTGGGTGTTCATCCTGCCCGCCGACGGTCAGATTCGCGTCAGCGAGCTGGAACAGTTCATCCCGCTGTGCGCCACATCCGACCTGATCCTGGGGCGGCGCATCCTGAGGGTGGAGTCCCTGGCCAAGATCCTGTTCTCCCGGTTCTACTACTGGGTCGTGCAATCCCTGTTCGGCATCCCCTTCTCGGACTTCGGGGCCTGCTGGATGGTGCGCAGGCGCCTGCACGCGATCACCGAGACCGACTCCCAAAGCCCGGTGGCATCCACGGAAATCCTGATCAAGGCACTCATGGGAGGCGCCAGGATACGGGAAGTGTGGGTCTACGAGTACCCCCGCGCTCATGGACAAGCAAAATGGGCCAAGATGTATGGACAGATCCCCCGGATCCTCCAGGACCTGTTCCGGCTGTACCGGACCGTGCACAACCCTGCACACCCGTACCACGTGGACCCTCACGGATACCAGAAACAGTTCCGGGAAGAGATGCTGGCCGAATCCCGTGCTTCCGGAGAGGGGCCGGATCATGCCCGGCAGTAAGACCCCACCCTCCCCCGGCTTCCCCTTGCTCACCCGGGAAACCGTGGAACTGAAGATCCACCCGGCGGTTCGCCCGGCCTGGCTGAGGGAGGGGCATCCCCTCCGGTTGCCCATCCTCTCCCTGTTCCCCTGCAACCTTGACGGGGAGGTCCTGCTTTCCTTCCTGTGGAACGGAAAAAGCTGGCCGGGCATCGTACGGGACGGGAAAACCACACATTTTTTTTTCGCTGTCCGGGAGACGGTCCGGAACATCCTGCTGGAAGGCGGCATCCGGTTCAAGCGTCCCTTGACGAGTTATCTTCCGTTTCACTATCACCGGTTCCCGTCCTCCGTTCGGCACGCGATGGGATCACTCCTGACACCGGGAAAGCCGGGGACGTCCTCGTCCGGGTTTCCGGCCTTTCCCATGGAACAGGGGCTGCATGCACTCCTCCATGTCCTGGAGAATTGCGGGACGGCACGGGAAGACACAACCGGAGCCCGCCCCTGCTGGCCTGGAAACAAACGGTACTGTGTGATTCTCACACACGACGTGGATACCGGAGACGGTTGCCGTTTTGCCCCGAACGTCCTGGCCTCGGAAGCGGCCCTCGGGTTCCGGTCGAGCTGGAACATTGTGGGAAGCCTTTTCGAAAAAAACCGGAGGGACGTGGATGCTCTGTACGGGGAAGGGGGAGAAATCGGCCTTCACGGAGTCGACCACCGATTGAAAACACCTTTTCAGGCCCCGGAAGCGATCAGGGAAAAACTCGGGAAGTTCAACAGCTGCCTGAACAGGTACTCGATTCGGGGCTACAGATCCCCCTGTTATCTGCGATCGGAAGCCCTGTTTTCCGCTCTTCATAAAACGTTTCAGTACGATTCCAGCGTCCCGGATACGGACATCTTCACGCTCGGGAGGGACCGGAGCGGCTGCTGCCTGACGTACCCCTACCGGATCGGGGATCTCGTGGAACTTCCGGTCACCCTCCCCTTTGAGATCCCCCTTCATCTGGGAGCCCACGCCGGAGACCTGAATGACTACTGGGAAGAGAAGATCCAGTGGATCAGGGAGGCAGGCGGCATGATCCTGGTCAATTCGCATCCGGAGCCTCA
>CAYTRL010000665.1:0-2114 GCA_964439795.1 uncultured Thermodesulfobacteriota bacterium | reverse complement strand
ACTCATGCGATATCTGATCTTCATGGGCCAAACAATCCCGGCACAGCGCGCTCCGATTCCCTGGCTGCTTTCCTTTACGTTAGGAGAGGAAACAGACTCCTGGAGACGATTCTTCCACCATTGACGGCTTTGACGGGGAAGCACCTTTACTGATAGTGTTGGGTGGAATAAAGTTCAATTTCCAAAGAGGCTGGGCTTTCTATGGACAGGGTGTCGATCATCATTCCGGTCTGTGACGAGGAAGAGAACCTGGGGATTCTCCTGGACCGTCTTTTCCGTTTCGAGAAAGAAAAAGGGATCCGGTTCCGGAAGGTCATTGTGAACGACGGGAGCAAGGACCGGACGGGTGAGATCGCCGATGCCTACGCATCCTCAGCGGATGGGGTCCGCGCTCTCCACAACCCGGATGTGCGCAAAGGCATGGGGCATGCCCTGAAATGGGGGACCCGCGTGGCGGATACCCCGCTCGTTGTCTGGCTGATGGGAGACCTTTCCGACGACCTGGAAACGATCCTTGCGATCTGCGACGAAATCGAGCGAGGAAAGGATGTGGTGGTAGCCTCCCGGTACATGGCCGGGGGGTCCCCCGGGGACCTGTCCCGGGTCAAATCCTTTCTCAGCGGGACCTATTCCCTTGTCATGACCCGGCTCTTCGGAATTCCGGTTCATGACATCAACAACGCCTTCCGGGGTTTTCGAAAGGAGGCCTTCGACCGTCTTCATCTCCAGAGCGATGATTTCGCCATCTCGCCGGAGTTCATCATCAAGGCCCACCGGGCAGGCTACCGCATCGGGGAAGTCCCCACCACCTACACAAACCGCAGGCAGGGCCAGAACAAGTTTCGGATGCTACACATGATCTTCCGTTACAGCCTGCTCCTGCGCTTCGTTCTTCCCATGAGCAGGCACTCCGCTGCCCCAAAAACCCGGCTTCCCGGTTCTGTCTTCTCGAATAAGAGAGAACCGGTCGAGAGGGTCGCTGGCGGGAATGGCACACGTGAGGAGAACTGAATCGGACGAGTACCAACGCCCTCCCCACCATGCCCGGCGATCGATGATGAAACGGATGTGTCGTCGCTCGCAACGTTCCCGCGCTCATTCCAGGACCGTCCGCCGTGCAGGGGAGAATGCGGCACGGTGCATTCCCCTTTCCACCGGGTGAAGGAGGACCGATGACCGTCCATCCGCTCTTCTCACGGTGGTCTTCCGTCCTTCCATTTCTCTCCGTCACGGCCGTTTACGCCGTGGCCTGGGCCCCGGTCGCGGGCCTCTTCGGCGACCATCCCTATACCACCGTAATGGTTGTGGGATTGGGGGCGCCCGTTGCGGTTTATCTGGCAACGCGTTTTCTCGAAAACTTTCCCCGGCTGACGGGAATTCTGCGCGTGCCTTACTGGGGCTTGCTTCTCTGCGTCAACCTGATCTTTCTTCCCTTTGCACGGTGCATGTCCCCGCTCTATTTCTGGATTGCCCTGGGGCTGGCATCCGCCGCATTATGGTTCCCTTTCGGCCGGAATTCGGGTCCGCGCGTTCTCTTGGCTTCTCTCCTGTTCATGACCGTATTCACCGCATGGGACCTTCGGTTGCACTCCTGCTGGAGTGCTACCCTGTTTCTCCTGGCGGGAGGTGTTGCGGCCACAGCCGTGTGGGGGTTCACCCGGAGGGGAGCGTTCCGATCACTTTCCCGGACGGCTTTCACCTTCGCCGCCTTGAGCATCCTCATCTACCCCCGGAGCTTTTTCCTCTACCGGTTCGATTTTCCCGGAGCCCTTCCCGCGGTACTCGCCCAGGCGGGTGTCCGCGCCGTCTACGCATACGCATCCCCGGAAACGGGGGAGAAGATCCCCCCGCAGATCATGTTTCTGGTGAAACTGCCCCGCTCCGACGTCTACGTCCTGGGACCCCAAAAGCCGTACCATCAACTCCTCTTTCTGGGGGATGACGTCCCGGCTCGCCTGACGGCCCTCGAACTGGGAAGCCGGGGCAGCGACAACCTCGTCTTCGACCCCGACCGGCCGGACATTTTGTACGTGGGTGCGGGAAACCGGTTGCACAAGATCTCGGCCGCCCCGCGGGGGGGGGGCGGGTGGGGGCGGGGGGGGGGGGCGGGGGGG
>CAYTRL010000664.1:0-2123 GCA_964439795.1 uncultured Thermodesulfobacteriota bacterium | reverse complement strand
CGCCGTCAGGGCGGGAGCGAGTATTTCCGCGGTCTGTGTGGCCCTTTTTTTTCCGCTCTCCCAGACGGCTTCCACCGTGACTTCCTTGTTTCGAAGGTACGAGGCGAGTTTTTCCACATCCTGAACCCCCTTTTTCGAGAGGCTTCGGCCGGGATCCTCGTCTTTTGAAAGGGGGTGACCGTGTTGAACCAGAAGCAGGCGCATGACAGGGCCTCCTTTTTCCCGGGTACTTCTTTTGTGGATTTTTTCCGGGTCACGAGTATATCATAAGGATCATCGGGGAGTTTGTTAAAGAGCCGGATCGGGTCCGGGGGTCTTTGGAAAGGACAGGGTCGAGATGGCCGTGGAAGTAAAGCAGGTGATACTGGACGGGCTGCACCAGGGATCCAGGGGCTGGGGAATCAATCCCCTGGGGATCGCCGGGATCGGAGACGAACCGGCAGGGGGCCTGCACCTGGTGTCGATCCGGCCGGGGGCCTCCCGGGGCAACCATGTTCACGCGAATGCCACGGAGTGGATCCTGGTTTTCGGAGGGCCCGGACGGTTGACATGGAGGTCGCCGGCGGACGGGAGCCTTCGGGAGTCGGCCGTCAACGGGGAAAGCCCTGTCCTGTACGAAATCCCTCCCCGCGTGGAGCACGTCATCACCAACACATCTGAACGGGATATCTACGCGCTGGTCTTCTATGACCACCCTGCACCCGAATCCGTCCCGACGGGACCCCTTTCGGGACCGGAAAAAGGAGAAGAGTCATGAAAAAGAGGATCCTTTTCTCATCCCTGATTCTGTCCATGCTTCTCTCCCTCTCGTGGGCGGGAGAGCCGGCGGCGGGGCCCAGCGTGCTGGTGACCGTGTTCAATGAAGACCTGGGCATGATCGCCGAGGGCCGTTCCCTGAACCTGACAAAAGGGACCCGGGAGGTGGATTTCCCCGGGGTTCCGGCCCGGATCGACCCGGCTTCGGTGCAGTTCCGGTCGCTCACGGCCCCGGGGGGCGTGGACGTGCTGGAGCAGCGTTTCGAGTTCAACCTGGCCGGTACGGAACGCTTGCTGAGACAATACGCGGGTCGGTCCGTTCTCATCACCACCCGGGAAGGGGGGGCCCAGGACGGGGTCCTGATGGACCTTCAGGGCGGGGACGTGGCTCTCCGGGTCAAGGACGGGTCCGTGCGCGTGATCAAGGCGGCCGCCATCGATACCTTCCTGCTTCCCGGGGGACAGCCGATCCCGGCGGAATCGCCCACCCTGTTTTTTCTCCTGGAAACCAGCCGGCCGGGAAAGCACGATGTGCGGATCCACTACCTGACCCGGGGAATGGGATGGCGGGCGGACTACGTGGCCAAGGTGGACCGGGATGGCGAGAAGATGGAGCTTTCCGGGTGGGCCTCCATCGAGAACCGCTCCGGGGCGTCCTTCAAAGACGCCAGGGTGCAGCTCGTTGCCGGGAGCGTGCACCGGGACACGCCGGCCACCTTCCGGAACGCCGGAGCGCGCCTCATGGTTCAGTCGGCCGAGGCCAAAAGCAGGGCCGCTCCCGGGTTCCAGGAGAGCCCTTTTGCCGAGTACCATTTCTACATGCTCCAGCGGGCGGCCGGCCTGGCGGACAGGAGCGTCACCCGGCTTCCCCTGTTCCCCGGCGCGGAGGCAAAGGTCAAGAAGGAGTACAGCTTCGACGGTGCCCGGGACAAGGATGCGGTGCACGTGAACCTCGTCTTTCAGAACGAAAAGAAGCAGGGACTGGGGATTCCGCTTCCCGCGGGGACGGTCCGCGTCTACCAGAACGCCCCCAACGGCTCCCTGGTCTTCACCGGGGAGGACCGGATCGACCATGTGCCGGAAGGGGAGAAGGTGGAACTGTTCGTGGGGAGCGCCTTTGAGATCAAAGGCGAGCGGAACGTGATGGAAACCCGGCAGATCAGCAAGCGTTCCCGGGAGGAGACGGTTGAGATCGAGCTGCGCAACCGGAAAGACAAGGCGGTGACCGTCAAGGTGATCGAGCACTTGCGGGGGAACTGGAGCTTCGTGGGCGACACCCCGCCGGTGACGAAGAAGCAGGCGGACAAGGTGGAGTTCGAGGTGAAGGTTCCCAAGAAGGGTGAAAAGAAGTTCCAGTACAAGGTGCT
>CAYTRL010000663.1:0-2135 GCA_964439795.1 uncultured Thermodesulfobacteriota bacterium | reverse complement strand
GATTGACGAGGGATAAGCGGAACGCAGCAGATGAGCCTTTTTCAACAGCCTGCTAAGGGCTTTCGGAGAGGGAACGCATATTCAACGGAACGTGCCAACCGGGCATCCGGCAGCCGTTCCAGAAAAAGCGCATGGATCCGGAATGGTCTCCGGAGGGGGCCAGATGAACCAACCGGGCGGCAAGGTCCCGGAAGCTTTTGCTCGAGGCGGCCTCCGGGTACCCCTGAACCACGGGGCGCTGGACCCGGACGGAATGCCGGATACAGTCGTCGAACGGGATGGCCCCGCAATAGGAGATCGACACGTTCAGAAACCGCTCGCAGGCCAGGCTGAACCGTTCATAGATTTGTGCGGCCTCCTGTTCGTTTCGGATGCCGTTGAAGAGAAGCAGAAACCGCTTCCGGCGGTATCGAAGCGTCAGGATTTTCATGAGGGCGTATGCATCCGCTATGGCGGAGGGTTCCGGATACACCAGGATGATGTTGTGCCTGGACACCAGGTTGAAGAAGATCACGTTGTCCGATATGCCGGCCCCGGTGTCCACCAGAACCATGTCAAAGGATTGCTCCAGTTCCTCGGTCTGGCATACGAGCTTCATCTGCTGTTCCTGCGTGAGGTCCGTGAGCTCAGGGACACCGACCCCTGCCGGAAGAATCGTGATCCCCTCAGGTCCCGGAATCATGATGTCCTGCAGATTCATCTCTCCGAGAAGTACGTGCGAAAGGTCATGGTCCGTGGGGATGCCCAGGGATACCGGAACACTTGAAAGCCCCAGGTCGGCGTCGAACACCAGAACCTTCTGCCCTCTGCGCTGCAGTTCCAGGGCCAGGTTGATGACCGTGTTGGTTTTCCCCACCCCTCCCTTTCCACTGGAAACGGAAAAGACATAGGGTTTTTGCGGGAAATCTTCCCTGGCAAATGTTGTGAATGGTTCCATGTCGCCTTCTTGAACAGGGTACGAGTCTGCCCGGCAGCTCCAGGCATGGATAGAGATCGTTATTGCAAGGCACATGCCGGGGACTCCTGGCGGGGAACCGTTTTTGCCTGGAAGAAAAAAACGGAACGATTCAGGATAGTTACAGAACTTTCAAGGGAAGGAAGCCCGGACGGATCCTCATGAAAGCAGGCCAGGCCGCGTTCGGAGGGTCAAAGCCTTGGGAAGCCCCGTCAAGCGCTTGACTGTGCTCTCGCGCTCCGGAATCGGACGACGAATTCGTTCCGTCAGGAACTTCCCACCACGATCTGCCGCCGCTTGATCTTCTCCACCAGGGTGGTCCGGTTCAGGCGGAGCAGGTCCGCGGCTTTGTTCTTGTTTCCCTGAGTCCTCTGCAACGCCTGGTTGATGAGTTCGTTCTCGAACCGGGAGACTGCCGTTCGAAAGCACAGTCCCTCCGGAGGAAGCTGCAGGCCGGAGGGTTCCACCGTTCCGGGGACCCGTTCCATGTATTTTTCCCGCACGTCTTCCATAGTGATCGTCCCCTCCCCTTTGAGAATCACCAGCCGTTCGATGAGGTTCTCCATTTCCCGGACGTTCCCGGGCCAGGGGTACTGTGCCAGGTATTCCATGGCCTCCCCGGTGAAGCCCTGCACCTGCCCGCGAAGCCGCCGGTTGAATATCTTCAGGAAATGATCGCTGAGCAGGGGGATGTCCCCCTCCCGCTCACGCAGGGGAGGCAGATGGATGCGGATGACGTTCAGACGGTAGTAGAGATCGTGGCGGAACTTTTTCTCCTCGATAAGCTGCACCAGGTCCTGGTGGGTCGCCGCGATGACCCGGACATCCACCTGGAGGGTCTTGGTCGCTCCCACCGGTTCGAAGGTCTGTTCCTGGATGACCCGCAGCAGCTTGGTCTGGAGGTGGGGGCTCATGTCTCCGATCTCGTCCAGAAAGATCGTCCCTTTGTCCCCCATGGAGAAGCGGCCCGGCCGTGAGTACATGGCCCCAGTGAAGGCCCCTTTCACGTGCCCGAACAGCTCACTCTCCAGCAGGTTTTCCGGGATCGAGCCGCAGTTGACCGGGACCAGGGCGTTCAACGCCCGGGGGCTGTTCTGGTGCAGGGCTCGGGCGATGATTTTTTTTAATGTTACGGTGTCCACCGTGATCTACACGGTGCAGCTCTGCGGGGCCACCTTTT
>CAYTRL010000662.1:0-2147 GCA_964439795.1 uncultured Thermodesulfobacteriota bacterium | reverse complement strand
AGCGGCACGTATCTGCCGAACCTTTTCACCAGCGATCTCGAAGCTCAGATCTCGGGCCATTCCTCCAAGGGCGGGAACAGCTGCAACCTTGCAGGCGATTTGAACAAGCTGTGCGGCACAACCAATACCCAGGGACGGTACAGCAATGGAGTCGCTTCGGCAGATATATGTGATACGGCGGCCTCGAGCGCCACGGGCCTCTTCCTGCATGCCGAGCTCAGTTACGATCTGAGGCATACGGGAGGAAACGTGGAGCCGAGCATGTTCATCGACACGGTCAAGGAGACCTTCGTTTGCAGCTATACCCTGGTGGAACTCGTCTCTTTTACAGCCGTGGAATCCAACGGCGTTGTGTTCGTGCGCTGGGAGACCGCAGCGGAGATTGAGAACGCCGGTTTTCACGTGTGGCGCGCCGGGGACCGGGACGCTCCCTATGAGAGGCTCACGGATGCCCCGATCCCCGCCGAGGGAAGCCCGTCCCAGGGGGCGGAGTACAGCTACGAGGATACGGACCTGGATCCCGGGACGCTTCACTGGTACAAGCTGGAGGCGGTGGACGATACAGGGGAGAGCACCTTCTTCGGCCCTGTGGCGGCCGAGCCTCGGAACGTCTGGACGGTTTCGGCTGGAGCCTCCGTTTCGACACCCGGCTCTTCTTCCGCCGTCTCATGTGGCTTGAGCGTGTTTTTTTTGTTCCTGGCGCCCGCAGGCATGATTTTTTTCCTGCTGTCCGGAAGATCATGGCCCCCCGAAGGCAGGGAGCGGATGACCCGCCCGGACGGCCGCACCGCGGATCGAGGTGAGTCATGAAAAAGGAGATCGTGGAGCAGGAGGCCGGGGACGATCTCGTGCTCTATGACACGGAGCGGGATTCGGTGCACATCCTCAACGGAACGGCAAAGTGGGTTTACCGGCTGCACGCGTCCGGGCTGAGCCCGGAGGAGATCGAACGCTCCATCCTCGAACAATGCCGCCCCGGAGAGGACCGGGACGTACTCGCCGACATCCGGCAGTGCCTGGAGGATCTCAGGGGTCGCGGACTCCTGACCTGAAGGTTTCGAACAGGAGGATGCAGAGGCACCAGGCAAGGCCCGATATCCGGCTGCGCCAAAGCCGGGGCCCGTGGGTGATGCATCGGTCCCCGGAACGTCCCTGCACGCTCTCCACCCGGCCCACGACGTTGTCATCCGGTACCCACTGCCAGCGCCGGAACCCCTTCCCCTTCTGGCAGACACGGCCCTCTCCCTGTTTCCCTCTTCTCCACACGAAGCTGTGCACGATCAGTTGCTCCCCGTCCCGGAAGACCATGAAATCCCCGGGCCTGAGAGCGCGGGCCTCCATCGGACGCACGGTGACGCTTTCCCATGCGCGGATCTGCGGGTGCATGCTGTTTCCCCGGACGCGCAGACGGAACGGCCGGCCGGAGGTCCTGACGACCTCCACGGCCGCGTCGAAGGGCAATGCTTCTGTCCGTGATTGCATGTCCTGCTTCCTTTCAGGGACATGGCGCCGGTTGCGCATATCCCCTGACCGGAGGGCTTCTTTTCTTTCAGCGCCCGGAAGCTGCCCAGGCGGGCGGGGCCGTGACCTTCAGGGACAGCGCCGGGTCCCCCATGAGGGTGTAACTCCTGAACGTTGCCTCGCTGGCCCCCTGGGCATAGGCAGTGAGTTTCGCCTCAATGGTCCAGGGGCCCTGGGTGTACACCCCCTGCTGGAAAAACCTTGAAAAAAGTGCGTGGCCCAGGAGTTCGTGTTCCCATAGATAGCTCAGGCCGGCGGGCGCGAAGACGCCGATGGCCCCCTTGTCCGGAGGAACCAGGAACGCTTCGGCAAGGCAGTACTCTGCCGTGTCCATGAAATATCCGTTCAGGCACTCCAGGGCGATCACGAAGGTCGGCGGCCCCCCCGCGGCGAGCAACTCCACGTCGGAGGACTGGAACATGAATTCCCCCGCCCAGTTGGTCACGGCGCCGTGGCCAACGTACGTGGTAATCATCCGTCCCTGGTCCAGGTTAAGGAGGAGGTCCTGCGTGGCGTCCTCCACGGTCGTGTATTGACTCAGATAGTCCCTGTGGACGGGGAACTCGGGGGACAGGTACTCCATGAGGTCCTCGTTCAACTGCTCGAAGGCGGCCTCGTTGTCGTCC
>CAYTRL010000661.1:1028-2149 GCA_964439795.1 uncultured Thermodesulfobacteriota bacterium | reverse complement strand
GTGTGGAGCGGGAAGGCGAGGTCCTGGCGAAGGGAGAGATCAAGGTGTGGCACAAAACGGATTGATCCGGATCAGCACCGGGAAATCTTGTCGCTGGCCGTCCTCTTCAACTCGGACACGATCTCGAACTGCTTCGGCACCTTGAAGGTGGCCAGCCGCTGGAAGCAGAAGGACCGGAGATCTGCTTCGAGTCCCTCGCGACAGCCCGTATCCTCGAGGACAATACTGGCCACCGGCAGCTGCCCGAACACCGGATGGGGTTCCGGGTACACCCGGGACTCCTGCACCGCCGGGTGCTGATTGATGACACACTCGACCTCATAGGGGAAGACCTTCATGCCCGAGAAGTTGATGACATCCTTGTCCCGCCCCGCGATGAACAGAAATCCCTCTTCATCGAGGAAGCCGACATCCCCGGTGTCGAACCATCCCTCCACCTGGACATCGGCACGCCTCTTCCAGGGGGAGAAATAGGCATCGAACATCCCTGGACCCTTGAGTAAGATCTTGCCTCTCCCGCGCACATTCGGCTTCTCGATCTTCACCTGGTACGCCGGAAGCACCCTGCCCACCGACCCCGGTTTCCGCTTCTCTTCGCAGCTGTCGATGCAGGGAAGGCCGACCTCGATGATGCCATACGCGCCCGAGAGCTCCAGGCCGAAGTGGGCCGTGAACGCCTCTGCCGTGGCACGGGGCAGATCCGTGGCCGTAGAAACCGCCAGCCGTACTCCTGAAAACGACTTCGAATCGAACTCCCTCGAGCCGGCCAGCACGTGATAGTGATAGGGAGATGCGTAGATGAACGTGCCCTTGTGGCGGAGGAGCCCCTCGTGGAGCACACGGGGAAAGGGGTGACGGCACATGACGAGGGTCGATCCCCGGCGAAGAAAGAGCAGGATGGAGACGACGAAGTGATAGCTCATGGACAGGACCCAGAGCACCACGTCGTCCGGCGACATCCGGAGGCCCGCATCAGCAGCCGACGTTCTCTCCAGGATGGCCTCGTGGGACAGCATGACTCCCTTGCTGGCGCCGGTGGTGCCGGAGGAAAAGCGGATGAATGCCGGGTTCATGTCCGGGTACCCGTCCGGGGCCACGGTCCCGGTGCGGCGTTCGGTGCA
>CAYTRL010000661.1:0-1018 GCA_964439795.1 uncultured Thermodesulfobacteriota bacterium | reverse complement strand
TTAGGACCCGGGGGCCCGCGTCCAGGCGGGCCGCCGACAAATCGTCCCGGAGTGCTGCGGCGAACAGCAGGAAATGAACGGCCATCCTGTCCAGGGCCCGGGCGATCTCCTCGCAGGTGAGGGAGGGGGAGAGGGGGACAATGGCGGCGGACAGGGAGAGCACCGCGAGGCTGGCGGCGATGTAGTCCATGCCATCGTCGCACAGGATCGCCACCCGGTCGAACCGCGATACGCCGTGGGCGAGGAGCGCATCCGCCATGGCGTCGGCGGCGTCACCGAGGCGGGCATAGGTGATCCGGCGGTCTCCCTCGATGACGGCAACCCTGTCCCGGTGGGGCAGGGTTTCACCTCGAATGGTCCTGGCGATATTCGTTTCCGGCATAGTCCTTGTAAATCGCCTTCAGGGCGAAAATGTATCGGGTTCCCATGACGATTGCCCGCACCACATCCCGGATCGGAACGCGGATCCGGTTCACCCGGAGCGGATTGGCCCTGAGCGCCAGGCTGTACAGGCGTGAAAAATGAGCATAAAATCGTTTGAGCGGCAGGCGAGTGGGGAGAATGGAATGCATACAGTCATAATAGTAGAAGGGGTCGCAGATGAAGTCGTCCCCATGGCTGCGCCAGAACGCCGTGCCGGGGGAGGGAGAGAGAACCGTGAAGGTGATCTCCGCGGGAACAAGGCTGAGGACATCCTTCTCGAGGGCCCGGAAGTTTTCCACGGAGTAATCCGGATCCACGATGAAGCACCCGTGGAGGTTCAGGCCGATATCCTTCAGGATGTCCACCGCTTGCCGGTTTACCTCGGAACCGGTCTTCTTCCCGTATCCGTCCAGCTGGGAATCCGCCATGGATTCCAGCCCCACATAAACCGTCCCCAGCCCGGCTCGCTTCCAGAGGGCAAAGAGGTCCGGGTGTTTCACGATGGTGTCGCTTCGCGCCCAGCTGTAGTAGACCTTCTGCACGTCGAAGTCGATGTCCACGTCGATGTCCAAATCGACGCTACCGCCATCGGACT
>CAYTRL010000660.1:0-2151 GCA_964439795.1 uncultured Thermodesulfobacteriota bacterium | reverse complement strand
CATGCATCCTTATCCAGATCCGTAAAACTGACCAGGTAGTTGTCTGTTTCAATATTCGTGACCCTTGCCTTGCCGTTTTCATCGAGCTGGCCCCGGCTCAACACGCTGCCGTCCGTGTGCGTAATCTCATACGCTTCCCCCGGGATGGGGCTCCCGTCCTCACCCACCAGCTCGATCTCGATCCAATCTGTTTCCTCGGTGGTTTCCTCCTCAGCCTGCGGCGGCGCAACCGCCTCGGCCTCGATGGGGGCAACGGGTGTGTAGGCGATGTCCTTCCCCGAAACGACCTTCTCCGTCTCTTGGGGCGCTGCGGGGGCCGCGGGGGACTCGCTCACGCTGGCCGAGCCGGGGGAACCGCCCTCGTTGATCTTCACCTTGCCGCCCTTGAGGGTGATCCCGGAGGAATCGAGCTTCACGAAGCTCCCGCCGACCTTGAGCGTGAGTTCGGTTCCGGGCTGGATGACGATGGTCATGGCCTCCAGTTCGTAGGCCTGAGCAACCTCCTCCCTGTGGTTCTGGTTGAACGCCTCCAGCACATCCTTTTCCACGGTGACCGAGAGGTTCCCCGCCTTGGCCCCGGTCTCCGGGTCCTGGCCGCCCACCTTTACCGTCTCGTCCTGGTCCACGGTGAGGTCCCGGCTGCCCAGCTTCTCCATGGACGCTTTGGCCACCTTCAGGTGCCGCTCGTTGTCCACGGTCCGGCTCGCATTGCTGAGCACGCGGAGGTCCAGGTCCTTCTGGGCATGCAGGTAGAACTGCTCCGAGCCCGCCTTGTCCTCGAACCGGATCTCGTTGGCGCCCTCCCCGGTGTGGGTCTTGCTTTTGATCACGCTCCGTGTTTTGTCGTCCGAAAGGCCGTAGGGCGGGAGGTGGTCCGCGTTCTTGACCCGGCCCGTAATGATCGGCCGGTCCGGGTCCCCCTCGAGAAAGTCCACGATCACTTCCTGGCCAACCCGGGGCAGAAAAAGGCTGCCGTACCCGCCGCCGGCCCCCCCCTGGCTCACCCGGACCCAGCAGGAACTCTGCTCGTCGAACTGCCCTTCCCGGTCCCAGTGGAACTGCACCTTCACACGACCGTGCTCGTCCGGATAGATCTCCTCCCCCGACGGCCCCACAACCCGGGCCGTCTGGGGCCCGTCCACAAACGCCCCGGGCGTGCGCCGGTCCGGCCGGAAGGGGGTGTCCGAGGGAACGCAAAGGAACCGGTTCTCATACTGAGGTTCCTCGCCCGTTTCCGTTCCCGCCCCCTCGTCCAGGGACTGGGGCTGGAACCCCCGGTGCTCCACCTCCAGGAGCAG
Source organism: uncultured Thermodesulfobacteriota bacterium (assembly GCA_964439795.1). Taxonomy (GTDB): domain Bacteria; phylum Desulfobacterota; class DSWW01; order DSWW01; family DSWW01; genus CAYTRL01. The sequence goes on along the minus strand of CAYTRL010000660.1, from coordinate 853 downwards.
AACCTCCCCGTTGAAGTCGAGCCGGGGATGCTCCTCCAGGGTGAAACGGAACCCGGGTAGAAAACGCCTGCACGTGCTCCCGCCCCGCCCCTGCTTCTTCCGGGATCGGATCTCCTGCAGGCGCACATCCGCCAGCGCGTTTCCTCCCTCTGCCTCCGTGTATCTCCCCGGGTAGTCGTAGAACTCCAGTTCGGTCTCCACCTGCGCCCGGGACTCGGCCTGGAGGTTCAAGGCCGGATTCGTGAAGTTGAAGTCCCGGAGGGTGACCGCGCCGGACCGGACCTCTTCCCGGTAGCGGTAGTTGTACACGTGTTCGTCCTCGGGAACGAGGCCGGAAGGCGTACGGTACCTCAGGGTCGCGGGGTCTTCCAGCGCCTGCATGGCGGTCACGTCGTCGGCCATGACCAGGACGTGTTTCTCCTCGTCGTGTTCAAAGAAGTAGAAGATCCCCTCCTCTTCCAGCAGGCGGGAGACGAAGGCAAGGTCGCTTTCCCGGTATTGCACGCAGTACGCTCGCTCCGGGTGCTCTCCCTCCAGGGAGAACCGGTACTGCTCGCTGTTGAACCCGGCCCCCCCCAGGATCTGCCCGACGATGTCCTCCACGGTCTTCTCCTGAAAGATGCGCACGTTCCGGCGCATCCCCAGCAGGGTCAGAACGGGCACAAGCTCGACCCGGTACAGAATGTACCGCTCGTGAACACCGGTCTGCCGGAACGAGGTCACCACACCGTTCACGAAGCGCTCCCCGTTCTCCCCGTGCAGGGTGAGCAGGGCGGACTTGCCCAGGGCCCGGCCCGGCTCCACACCCGCCGGCTCGCAGGCGAACTCCACGTGAAACCGGAAGGGGCGTGAG
>CAYTRL010000659.1:0-2156 GCA_964439795.1 uncultured Thermodesulfobacteriota bacterium | reverse complement strand
GAATACTGAGCTGTGCGTTTTCGAAGAACGGGGGGATGAAATCTTCAAACCAGCTGTGCCAGAGCCATTTTTCCCTGTCCAGAACATTGCACGGAGCGGCAGGTTCGTCGGCGAAACCGGCGGCAGGGTTCGCGGACACGAACAGCGGTATACATAGACACAGGAACAGCCATCGCAGTGACCGGAGGGAAAGGGGGCGGCCGGGGGAAACCCCCTGAGACGTGACGCCGAATGTTGTTGTCATGCGCGTATTCAACTCGATCCTTTAAGTAGGTGGGATCTCCCGGGACCGTTTTTTTTTGAATAGCATCTATCCGGACCGAAAGCAACCCGCCGAGGCAGCTCCCCGAGGAACGGAGCCGTCCGGAGGGGTGTTTGGGGAACCCGGCCCCCGGCGGGTTGCACCCGGCTTCCGCCGGGTTGCGTTGACATGGGAAGCCGACAAATGATATGGGGAAGCCGTTCATGCGCCAAGAAAGCCCTGTGTGACCTTCAGAACAGGGGGTGGGGGCTCCGGACCGGGTATCCCTTGCTCAAGATCGCCCCGGACGGTATGGACGGTAATCCTCAGGAACGAAGGGAGACCGGCGATGGATCGGGTACAGATCGCACGAGGTTCCGAAGGGTGCGCCATGGCTGAGATGCTCGGGGGCCTGCTTCGGAGCAATATTGAACAAAACCACACGAAAGCAGCTATATTCAAAGCCCTGAACACGGTTGTCGGTATCTACATTGAGGATATCGACGTCTCCATCACCCTGGAGTTTCTGGGCGGAAGGTTGATTCTTCACGAGGGGATCGTGAAACCCCCACGCATAACGGTTCGCACGGAATCCGGTACCGTCATGGGTCTCAGCAGCGTTTCCATCCGGTTTGGACTCCCCTATTTCTTCGATGAGACAGGGCGGGAAATCCTGAAAAATGTTCGGGACGGAAAGATCAGGATGTTGGCCATGCCCTGGAGCCTGCTGGACGTGATCCGGCTCACCCGTGTCATGTCCGTACAGGACTGAACCGGCAGGGGGGAGGGGTGGAGAACCGGTTCTGGTTCGGGAGAGAAGACGGATGGCGCGTATCCTGGTGATCGAGGAAGATGAAAAGGCGAGGGAGCACCTCGTTCAACAGTTCCATCATAAAGCTTACGAAGTCCACGAAGCCGGGAGCACCCAGGATGCCTTCCGGCGCCTGGAGGAGGAGGATTTCGATCTGATCCTTTCCGATGGATGGATCGGAGACCGCGCGGTGGGTGCGGAACTGCTGCATCTCATCCAGGAGCGGGAAACCGCTGCCGAAACCATCCTATTCGCCCAGCGGGGGAACGTCCAGGGGGCGGTGGAAGCCATCCGGAAAGGGGCCTATGACGTGCTGGAAAAACCCCTGGACCCGGACCTGCTGCTGTTGAGCGTGCAGAGGGCCTTGGAGAGAAAAAGGCTCAAGAACCAGGTGCGGCACCTCTCTTCTGCGCTGAAACGTCGGTATCATGTGGAAGGGTTTGTCTATCGGAGCCGGCAGATGGAGGAGATCCTGCGGTTGGTGCAGCGGGTTTCCCAGGTGGATGCCACCGTACTGATCCAGGGAGAGAGCGGCACCGGAAAGGAGTTGATCTCCCGGGCCGTTCACGCTCGGAGTCACAGAAAAACCGGTCCGTTCCATGTGATCGACTGCGGGACCATTCCGGAAAATCTTTTGGAAAGCGAATTTTTTGGATACAAGAAGGGAGCCTTCACCGGGGCGGTGGTTGCACGCAAGGGGTTGTTTGAAGCGTCTTCCGGAGGGACGCTTCTGCTGGATGAGGTGGGGGAACTCCCGTTCCTGCTTCAGGTCAAACTCCTGCGTGTTCTCCAGGAACGGGAAATCCGACCTCTGGGGTCGGACCGTCCTCGCAAGGTGGACGTGCGCATTCTGGCAGCCACCAACAAGAACCTCCAGGAGGAAGTAGACCGGGGAAACTTCCGCGAAGATCTCTTCTATCGTCTGAACGTGATTTCCATCCGGGTGCCGCCGCTGCGGGAGCGACCGGATGATATTCTTCCGCTCAGCGGATATTTTTTACAGAAATACGGAAGAAAAATGGGGTTGCCCTCCCTGCGCATCGATCCAACCGCCGCCCATCAGCTTCTGCAATACCGCTGGCCCGGAAATGTACGAGAATTGGA
>CAYTRL010000658.1:0-2164 GCA_964439795.1 uncultured Thermodesulfobacteriota bacterium | reverse complement strand
CACTCTCGCATTTGTTTTTGCAGTTTTCCAAGTCGGGTCCCTGGTTTGGAAACTCGTTATCGCAGTCTTTCAGACAGGAATTTTTCTGGTTTGTACATTTGTCCAGGCAGTTTTCCCCTCCACACGATACGGAAAAGATGCCCAGCGCGAAGATCAGGAGAAGCGAGATCATCAGACGGTTGCACGCCATCATGTGGTCCTCCCGGGGGTGAGGTCCCCATTGAGATACGTTGACTCCTTCCCCTGTTCCAGGCGAAGGGGGTATTTGCCGTAACGTTTCACGGCCTCCACCATGGCCCGGTAGTTTTCCGGCTTCACATAAAAGTGTATCGAACCGGTTCCGGGCGAACTTGTTCCCGCGATGTGGGTGGACTATACCATCCGTCATGCATGCGATCAACGATGAAATCCGATGAGGAATCGGCGGGATGCGTGTTCTCTGCGCAGGCGCATTCTCGATCCTGAACCGGCCTCCCGGGGATGGACAACCGGCTCCGTACCCGCTACCATGGAGCCGGTTGCCTTGGCCTTTCTCTTTGTGGTAGGATAGAAACGAATTATGTGTTCTTTGTTTTTTCGATTTTTAATTGAGAAGAGATGCTTCCGTTAAGAACCGCCGAGACCGAGAACAGGTCCGGGCGGTTTTTTTTTCAAAGGTGCAACGGTCCGGATTCCGGGCGTGAGGGCGGTAAAGGCCGATGACGGCGGAACAGATCGGGACGTGGAAGCACGTCATTCGAGAACAGACTGGTGGACAGATATGGAAATAGAACCCGACGCACAAAACAGTGAACCCCTTTCGGAAGAAGACGTGGACGAATTCCAGGGCCTGGAACTGCCCGCGCCCATCCTCGCCGGAATCCGGGATGCCGGGTTTCGCCGGATGACCCCCATCCAGAGCAAGGCGATCCCGTTTCTGATGGCCGGGAGCGATCTGTGCGGGCAGGCACAGACCGGCACCGGGAAGACCGCAACCTTCCTGATCACGATCTTCACCAAGCTGCTGGACATGACGGACCCGAAACGCAAGGCCCCCCTGACGTTGATTCTGGCGCCCACCCGGGAGCTGGCCCTGCAGATCTACAAAGAGGGGAAAGAGCTGGGAGCCCACACCGACCTCCGGCTGACGGCCATCTACGGGGGGGAAGGGTTCAAGTACCAGGAGGACACGCTCCGGGCAGGCGTGGACGTGGTGGTGGGGACCCCGGGCAGGCTCCTGGATTTCGCGCGACGCCGCATCCTGGACCTGTCCAAGATCCGCTTTCTGGTCATCGACGAGTCCGACCGTCTGCTCGATATGGGGTTCTGGGACGAGCTCTACGATATCCTGCGCCGTCTCCCCTCGCCCAAGAAGCGTCAATCCATGCTCTTCTCCGCCACCCTGGACCACCGCACCAAGAAGATCGCCTCCTCCCACATGAACCATCCCAAAAACGTCACGGTGAAGCCGGAGCAGGTGACCGCCGAAGGGATCGAGCAGAAGATCTACTACGTGAGCCGGGAACAGAAGTTTCCCCTGCTGCTCGGCATCTTCGCCAAGGAGGATGTGCCCAAGGGCCTGATCTTCGCCAACCAGAAGGTCACGGTTACCTGGCTGGTCAAGAAGCTCAAGCACCACGGGATCGAGGCGGGGGAGCTTACGGGCGACATCCCGCAGAAGACGCGAAACCAGGTCCTGGAGAGGTTCAAGCAGAACGAGTTCAAGCTGCTCGTGGCCTCGGACGTGGCTTCCCGGGGCCTTCACATCGACGATGTCTCGCACATCATCAACTTCGACGTTCCCCAGGATCCGGAGGACTACGTCCACCGGATCGGGCGTACCGCCCGGGCGGGGAAAGAGGGCAAGGCCTACACCCTGGCCTGCGACGAGTACTGCAGGTCGCTGCCGGAGGTAGAGGCTCTCCTGGGGGAACCCCTGCCGTTCGAGGTGCCCTACGACGAAGATTACGGCCAGGACAAGAACCCGGAGTTTACCATTCGCGCCATGGTCCGCCAGGAACGGCGGAAGAAGCAGGACAGGGGACCTTCGGGGTCGAGTCGAACTTCCGGGGCCCGTCCCGGCGGCCGGGGAGGGAGCAGCGGGCCGGGAAGGGGAGGCCCCCGGAACAAGAGCGGGCCGCCGCGCGGGGCGCCGCGGAAGAGCGGACATCGGGGCGGGGGTGGG
>CAYTRL010000657.1:0-2165 GCA_964439795.1 uncultured Thermodesulfobacteriota bacterium | reverse complement strand
GCGAGACAGACCTTTGAGGTCGTCGCAGCGACCTTAGGTCGCCGCAGCGGCACGGGCCGAGCCCAACGCCGCAGACGGATGCTTCTTGCCCGCCGGATCAGGGGATGAGGCCGTCTTTCTCAAGCGTCTTGGCAATCTTTGGCCCCAGGGAACCGGCCAGCTTCTTCACGGAGTTGACCCGTTTCGTCTCGGACTGGCCGATCCAGACCAGCTTTTCCGTCTCCATGGAAAACAGGCCGCTCTCCATGTGCACCACGTCGTGCTTTTCGTGGTATCCACCCCGGATCATGAGACCCAGGCCGTCCGTCCAGTAGGGGTACCAGGAGTAGACATAGGGTTCCAGGGGGAAATAGTAGTTCTCCGGGATATCGGTCCGCACCTGTTGCACGTCGGAAACCCGCAGGATGAGCACGGCGTCGAACCCTTCCCGCTGAAAGATCTCCTCCAGCTCCTGCTTGGTGTGCTTGCCCCCGTGTTTCAGCACATCCAGGCTGGATACGGCGTCGCACCCCTTCTCGTCCAGGGCCTTCACCACGAGGGTCTCGAAAGTCTTCCTGTCCTGCAGGGAATTGAAGAACCCCAGCACGGCGATCTTCTTGAAAGCACCCGACGTGAGGTTCTCCGCCTTGCGGCCGTTGATCGACGTGGACGTGCAGGCCCCCGCCGCCAGGAGCAGACAGCACGCGACCCCTGAGCAAAGTAAAGCCAAACCTGGTTTCCAGCAGCTTCTATGCAACTTCTCCTCCTCCGGCAGTCGGGAAGTCCCCTTGTCTGCCGCGTTGCCCCTCGAGGCGATGACCTCCGTCAAGGCAGGTGAATGTCCTGTGCGGCTCAGATGTATACCATATCCTCCGGACCGGGAGCAACACGAGCTCTGTGAGGACTGCAGGGGTGCCGGCGGCCCCCTTTCCGTTGACGGAAGAACAGCCTTCCTCTATACTCCTGCGCAATGATCGGAGGATCACACCCGCGCTGCCTTGAAACAACGGCACGTTTCCGTAATGCATGCAGTTCTTGGAGGGGAAGAGATGATGATGAACAGACGTTCCGGTGCGGTTTCCGCTGTTTCCCGGGCCCTCCCGGTCCTGATCATTTGCATCGTCGCAACGGCCTGCTCTCAGGACAAGGCCGGCGTCAAGCCGGCTCCGGAACCGATCCAGTCCTCAGGGTATGATCCGGGTCAACCCGGCCCGATCCGGATTCCCGACCTCTTCAGCCTCACCCAGCAGGAGGCTGTCGCCAAACTGAAACATGCGGGGTTGGTCCCGGTGGTGAGGACGCAACTCGAGTTTGACTTCAAGATGACCGGCATGCACTGCAGGGTTTTCGCCCAGTCCCCGTTTCCCGGGAAGCGGGTGGCCGCCGGCACCCGGGTGGTCATCACCGTCTACATGCCGGTGGGGACCTGCGAATAGCGGGCCGTCCTCCCGCTCCCCTGTCTGCGAGAAACAAGCGGTTCAGGGAATCAACGGGATCTGGAGCACGATGTTCTGCAACCGCTTGAGGAGTTCCGCGTACCGCTCAAAATAAACCTTCGCCACTTCGCTCATGATATAGAAGCCGCAGGTGGTGCTGGTCTCCAGAAGTTTTCTGAATTTTTGCGCATCGATGGCCAGCAGCTCGGTATCCTCAGCGGCCTGGGCTTCCACCGTGTACCGCTCCGACCCCAACAGGGGAGACAACCCGAACAGGTCGTCCTTGTCCAGTTTGGCCACGACGATCCGAAATTCATCCGGACTGGCCGGCAGCCTGAGATAGACCCCGCCCTCCAGCAGGATGTAGGTCTTCTCCGCCTTTTGTCCCTGCGGAAAGATCGTGTCGCCCTTGTCGTAGCCCCTCCTTTCCGAGAAGTCGCTGATGTGGTCCACCTCTTCCACGCTCAGGTTCAGGAACAGCTCGTGCCCCTTCAAAATACTTTTCACGCCCATGGGAACCTCCCTTCTCTTCGCTTGTGGTTGATCGACGGGAATGCTTCCGGAAGGAAAGGCCCTGCACGTCCAGAGCCTTCATCCTTCTGCAGGCATTCCTTACCGGCCACTCCTTGACATCCCGAAAACCTTCTCCCGCGAATACAGGAGAAAAGGGGAAATCCGTTTCGAAGGAAAGGAAAAAAGAACGGTACGCGCCCGGAAGCACCGCCTCCGGGAACAGAGGCGAAGCGGGAA
>CAYTRL010000656.1:0-2190 GCA_964439795.1 uncultured Thermodesulfobacteriota bacterium | reverse complement strand
GCGGCGGCCCGGGCCCTGGTAAAGCACACGGAGCTGTCGGCCCGTGAGGTGGTGGAGGAGGCGTTGCGCATCGCCTCGCAGATCTGCATCTACACCAACGACAGCCTGGCGGTGGACGAACTGGAGATCCCTCCGGGGTGAGCGGTTCCGAAACCAAGAAGGGTAGGTCCTCATGCATGCGTTTACACCGAAACAGATCGTCAACGAACTGGACAAGTTCATCATCGGGCAGGATGCCGCCAAGCGGGCCGTGGCCGTAGCCCTGCGAAACCGGTGGAGGCGGCAGCAGATCCCCGGGGATCTGCGGGAAGAGATCGCCCCGAAGAACATCATCATGATCGGACCCACGGGCGTGGGAAAAACCGAGATCGCCCGCAGGCTGGCCCGCCTGTCGCAGGCGCCGTTTTTCAAGGTGGAGGCCTCCAAGTACACCGAGGTGGGGTATGTGGGCCGGGACGTGGAAAGCATGATCCGGGACCTGACCGAACTCTCCGTGAGCATGATCAAGGAAGAGGAGAGGTTGCGTGTCCAGGATCGCGCCCGGGAACTGGCCGAGGAACGCCTGCTGGACCTGCTGCTTCCTCCGGCTCCCAGGGTGGAACACGATGCTGCCGACCCGGAAGGGGGGGGAGAACCGACAGCGGCGCCCGCCGGCGATCAGGAACGCCGCCCGGAAACCCGGGAGAAGATCCGAAAGCTTCTCCGGAACGGGAAGCTTGACGAACGTTTCGTGGAACTGGAGGTGGCGGACCGGAAGATTCCGGTGGTGGAGATCTTTTCGGGAAGCGGGATGGAGGAGATGGACGTCCAGATCAAGGACATGTTCGGCAACCTGTTCCCCAAGAAGAGGAAGCGCAAGAAGGTGAAGATCCCCGAGGCGCTGGAACTCCTGATCCAGGAGGAGGTCCAGCGGCTCATCGACATGGACCGGGTGACCAAGGAGGCCGTGGACCGGGTGCAACAGGCGGGCATCATCTTTCTCGACGAGTTGGACAAGGTCGCCGGGAAGGATCATTCCCACGGGCCGGACGTGTCCAGGGAAGGGGTGCAGCGGGACCTGCTGCCCATTGTGGAGGGGTCCACGGTCAACACCAAGTACGGCATGGTGCGCACCGACCATATCCTGTTCATAGCCGCCGGTGCGTTTCATGTCTCCAAGCCGTCGGATCTGATCCCGGAACTGCAGGGACGGTTTCCCATCCGGGTGGAACTCAGATCCCTTTCGGCCGAGGATTTTGTGCGGATCCTCACCGAACCGAAGAACGCCCTGGTCCTGCAGTACATAGAGATGATGAAGACGGAGGGGATCGACCTGGTGTTCGAGCAGGACGCCGTCGAGAAGATCGCCTACCTGGCGCAGGAAGTGAACGACAAGACCGAAAACATCGGTGCGCGCCGGCTCTACACGATCATGGAACGGCTGCTGGAGGAGATCTCGTTCGATGCGCCCGAACGGAAGGGCGAGCGCATCGTGATCGACGGGGCCTACGTGGAGCTGAAACTGCAGGCGCTGGTGAGAGACCAGGACCTGAGCCGGTTCATCCTGTAGCAGGTTTTTGAACAAGAGGAAACAGCCCATGAAATCATACTCGGAAACGGCCAAGGTACTCACCGAGGCACTGCCGTACATCCAGAAGTTTCATGACAAGATCATCGTGATCAAGTACGGCGGAAGCGCCATGCTCGAGGAGAGGCTCCGGAAGCATTTCGCCAAGGACGTGGTGCTGATGAAGTATGTGGGGCTGCACCCGGTGGTGGTGCACGGGGGCGGGCCTCAGATCGGGGAGACCCTGAAACGGCTCGGCAAGGAGTCCCGTTTCGTGAACGGGATGCGTGTGACCGACGCGGAGACCATGGAGGTGGTGGAGATGGTCCTTGCCGGGAAACTCAACAAGGACCTGGTGCACAGCATCATCCGTCAGGGGGGGCGGGCCGTGGGACTGTGCGGCAAGGACGGCGGGCTGATCCAGGCCCGGAAGATGATGCTGCCGCCTCCTGATGACGGGGAGGACCTGGGGTTCGTGGGGGAGGTGGACCACATCAATCCGGAAATCATCCGTTCCCTGGATTTCAGCACGTACATACCGGTGGTGGCGCCCATCGGGGTGGGGCCCCGGGGCTCGACGTACAACATCAATGCGGACCTGGTGGCCGGGAGTCTGGCCGTGGCCCTGCAGGCCCACAAGCTGA
>CAYTRL010000655.1:0-2193 GCA_964439795.1 uncultured Thermodesulfobacteriota bacterium | reverse complement strand
CGGGATCGGCCACCTGAGCACGAATTTTGTCCTGGGCCCGGAAGTCGTGATCCCGAACGGGTTCCCAAACCATGAAGAGGCCATTGCGTCCAACCTGGAAGGGTTCGAGTGGTGTCTGCAGAACGGGATCTTCCCCCTTTACCAGGTGTGGCGTTGTTCACCAGGTTCCGAGTACATGGACCTGGAGCTGCCCCCGGTTCCCACGGAGTATTACCTGCGGCTGAGCTATGAACATCACAAGCTTGTGGAAAAATATCAGTTTTTTTCCGTGACCCCTCCACGGAACAGGGCGTCCTGTTACAAGTGCGGTATCTTCTACATGAGCTACGATTACGGCCGCCTGCTGGATATGGAGGAGGGGCCCCGTTGGTTTGAGTGGTAAACGCCCCTGGCGTAGACGGCTCCATTGGCTTTGACAGATGAATCATGAAGGCCCACCGGGCGGGGAGATTGCTTCGCTTCGCTGGCAACAGGCGCCGCAGATGGGCTCTTATCGGAAGCCGAATTGGGAGGAGGCACCTTTTATGCCCACAATTCACGACCCGATCCGGATCGGAAAGCATGTCAAGCTGAAGAACCGGCTGGTGAACGCGCCCATGTACCGCTGCTTCGGCTGTGAGAAGGGGTACGTGAACCAGGAGTACATCGACACCTACACGGCCGAGGCCCGGGGAGGCCCGGGCATGATCGTGATCGCCAACACCGCGGTGAGCAAGGACGGTGTGGCGTTCCGGCGGATGCCGCAGATCCACCATGACTCCTACATCCCGGGGCTGGCCGATCTCGCACACAACATCCATCTGGCCGATGTGCGGGCCGCGGTCCAGCTCTTCCACGGGGGGATCATCGCCAAGCCCGAACTGCTCGACGGCCGGACGCCGGTGGGCCCCTCGGCGGTCCCCCTCCCCTTTGCCCCGGGCCTTCATGCCCGGGTGCTCCGGGATGACGAGATCGAACGCATCATCGAGGAGTTCGGCCTGGCCGCGTCCCGCGCGCAGGAAGCCGGATTCGATGCGGTGAACGTTCACGCCGCCCACGGCGCTTCCCTGATCATGCAGTTCACCTCCCCGGCAACCAACAAGCGGGAGGACAAGTGGGGGTGGGACAGACTGCTGCTCTCCAAGCGGATCGTCAAATCCATCCGGGAACACACGGACGAGGATTTTCCCATCATCTGGCGGCTCAGCGCGGAGGAATATGCGGGCGTGGAGGGATACGGGTTCGAATTCATCCTGAACGAGCTCATCCCGGCTCTCGAAAAAGCCGGGGTGGATGTGTTCGATGTTTCCACCGGAGGCGTGACCACCAACGAGGCCCTGGCCTATCTCTGCCAGCCCGTGTACTTCCCCTCCGGTACATTGGTGCCCTATGCGGAGGCGGTGAAGGCGATCACCAAAAAACCAGTGGCAACGGTGGGAAAGCTCTTTGACCCGAAACTGGTCCGCAGGATCGTGGAGGAAGGCCGGGCGGATATCGTACAGCTCGGGCGGCCGGTGCTTGCGGACCCTGATTTTCCGCGGAAGGTCCTGGAGGGGCGGGACGATGACATCCGCAGGTGCATGTCCGAGAACTGGTGCCTCCAGACCGCCTTTTTCGCCGGTCACCGGGCAAAGTGCTCTCAGAACGCCGGTTTTGGCAAGGAACGGGATTACTACGATCTCAAGCCGGCCCTGAAGAAGAAAAAGATCCTGGTGATCGGAGGCGGGGTCGCCGGTATGGAGTTCGCCCGCGTTGCCGTGCAACGGGGCCACGAGGTGAGCCTGTATGAAAAAACCGGCAGGCTGGGCGGACTGGTCCACACGGCCTGTTCCTTCCCGCACCTGCCCACGCGCCATCTGTACAATTCCGTGTCCTACCTCAAACGGCAGATGGAAAAACTGGACGTGAACGTGGAGCTCAACAAGGAGGTGACCGCCCAGTTCGTCCTCTCGCAGAACCCGGATGCGGTGATCGTGGCGGCAGGCTCGCTTCCGCACTGGCCAAACATCGACGGGATCCTGAAACCGATCGTTCTCCATTACGAAGAGTATCTGGCCATGCGCGGTTATCCCCTGATGCACGGTCGCCTGATCAAACGGAAGGATCGCGTGGGCCGCAGGGTGGTGGTGATCGGGGGCGTGGAGGGGGCGGAGACCGCCCTGTCCCTTGCCCGCAGCGGCAAGGAGGTCATCCTCGTGGAGAAGACGGACAACA
>CAYTRL010000654.1:0-2202 GCA_964439795.1 uncultured Thermodesulfobacteriota bacterium | reverse complement strand
TCTTTTTTCGCCCTTCCTGCAACTTACCCATTATATTTTTTTTTCAGAATAATTCAAGTCGCTTCCGCCGGGGCCCGGAGGGCCCGTCACCTGGAAAAGGGGCGTTCCAGCAGGATGGTCTGCTCCCGCTGCGGCCCCAGGGAGATGAAACTGAACGGTACCCCCAGGTGTTTTTCCAGCCGCCGGACGTACCGGAGGGTGTTCCGCGGCAGATCCTCCAGCCTGCGGACGTCCTGGATGTCCCGGGTCCAGCCCGGCATCTCCTCGAAGACCGGTTTTGCCTTGTCCAGCAGGCCCAGGTCCGCGGGAAAGGCGTCGATCACCTTGCGCCCCACCTTGTACCCGGTGCAGATCTTGAGGGGGTTCAGGCCCGTGAGGGTGTCCAGCTTGGTGAGCGCCATGCGGTTCAGGCCGTTGACCCGCACGCTGTAGCGGCCGATCACCGCGTCGAACCAGCCGCACCGGCGGGGCCGGCCGGTGGTGGCGCCGAACTCCTGCCCCTCCCGCTGGAGGTGCTCCCCCACATGGTCGAACAGCTCCGTGGGGAACGGCCCCTCCCCCACCCGGGTGGTGTAGGCCTTGATCACGCCCAGGATCCCCTCAAGCCGTGCCGGGCCCACACCGCAGCCGGACAGGACGCCGGCGGACCCGGCGTTGGAGGAGGTGACAAACGGGTAGGTGCCGTGATCGATATCCAGCAGGGTCCCCTGGGCCCCTTCGAACAGGACCTTCTTCCCCCGGGAAAACAGGTTGTCCAGGAGCAGGGAGGTGTCCGTCACGAACCTTCCCAGCAGGCGCCCGTACCCCAGGTACTCCTCGTACACCTTGGAAAAGGTGAAACCCGGCTCCTTGAGCACGTTCTTCAGATACGCGTTCTTCTCCCGGAGGACCGCCCGGAGCTTGGTCTCGAACGCGTCCCGGTCCTGGAGGTCCCCGAACCGGAACCCGCAGCGGTTGGCCTTGTCCTCATAGGCCGGGCCGATCCCCCGCCCGGTGGTCCCGATCCGCCGCTTCCGGGACTTGAGCTTCTCCCGGGCGATGTCGATCCGCCGGTGGTACGGCATGATCAGGTGGGCCCGGTCGCTGATGAAGAAGTTCTTCGGCGTGAGCACGATCTTCTGGTTGCGCAGGCCCCGGATCTCCTCCAGGAGCACCGCCGGGTCCACCACCATCCCGTTGCCCAGGACCCCGGTCTTCCCCCGGTGCAGCACGCCGGAGGGAAGCAGGTGCAGGATCGTCTTCTTCCCCTTGACCACCACCGTGTGTCCCGCGTTGTTTCCGCCCGCGTACCGGGCCACCACGTCCGCATCCTGCGCAAGAAAATCCACGATCTTCCCCTTCCCCTCGTCCCCCCACTGGGCGCCGACGATCACAAGGCTTTGCATTCGCGTTTCTCCTGCTTTTCCGGGAAAGGGATCTTCAAGAGAAACCTTTCCGGGTGTCTCAGGTCTCCCGGACACTGTACGGGATCGTGAGAGGTTCAAGTGGCGCGGCCCCCTTCAGCGGGGCACGGCGGTTCAGTCCAGTGCGATCTGCTTGACCGAAAGGATGTTGGGAAGGGCCGAAGCCTTTTTCATCAGGTCCTTGGGGAGCGGGTTGTCCACGTTGATGAAGGCCACGGCCTTGCCGCCCGCCTCGTCCCGGCCCAGGTGGAACCCCGCGATGTTGATGTCGTTCTCCCCCAGGAGCAACCCGATGGCCCCGATGGCGCCGGGTTTGTCCAGGTTCTCCATGATGAGGATGTCCCCTTCCAGGATGGCCTCGAAAAAGTAGTTGTTCATGCGCACCAGGCGGGGCGGGCCCTCCTTGCCGAAGACCACGCCCACCAGGCAGTTTTCCTTGCCCTCGGCGCCGAAGTACACGCTCACCTTGTTGGTGAAGTTCACGTCCCGCTTGGACCGGCCCTCGGTGACCCGGATGCCCTGCTCCTCGGCGATCAGGGCCGCGTTCACGTAGTTGACCGTATCCACGCCCCGGGCGGAGCCGAGCACCCCCTTGAGCAGGGCCACGGTCATGGGCTGGGTCTGGTACTCGGCCAGGTCGCCGGAGTAATCCACGCGCACCGAGTCCAGCGGCCCGGGGGACATCTGGGCGTAAAGGCTCCCGATCTTCTCGCACAGCCGGATGTAGGGCCTCAGGAGCGGCAGGCTCTCGGGGTCCACCGAGGGCACGTTCACCGCGTTTCGGACCAGGCCCCGGAGC
>CAYTRL010000653.1:0-2209 GCA_964439795.1 uncultured Thermodesulfobacteriota bacterium | reverse complement strand
AGGCCGGAAAAGGAGCATCTAAGGGTCAATAAGTCAGGGCAGTGAGGGCTGTTTCACTGAAAAACCAGACGCATATCGTGGCCCAACCCCGCTTCCGAACCAGACCCAGGGCGGATCATCAGGAAATTTCCGGCAACAGGGGAAAGCTCTCTTTTTTCGTGCAGAAGACAGGTCCGGATTCCCTGATGTTGCCGCTGGAGGGCTCGATGGAATAGGGCCCGATCCAGAAAACGAACGGGTCATCAGTAGTGGTGTAGGTCGCCAGGACTACGGAGTTCTCCCCTTCCCTGAGAACCCCGTCCATGATGTAGAAATCGTGCTGGGGGCCCATGTCGCCCGCGTACCTCCCGATATAGAGCCCGTTGACGAAGATGTGGGCGCTGTGCCGGCCTTCCAGGTGTGCCCGCAGCGGTTTTCGAACCGATGCATCCCCGGACCGTTGAAACGTTGTGCGATACCAGACGATTTGGTCGTCGGGCCTGGGTTGAACGGACCCGTCAACATCCGACCATCCTTCGCCTTCGCCTTGGTGGAACCCGAGCCGTTCCCCCGGCAATCCCGTGGTGTTGAAGACATCGTCCAATGTCCGGACGTCGATCCCGGCAATCTCCCAGCGCTCGTTTTTCACCCCGCCCCTGAAGCCGGCCTTGAGAATGCCCCTCGGGTTGCGGAAATCGTTGAGAACCCCGGGGCCCCGGTTGTATCCCAGGTTCTCCACGAGCACGACCAGCATGTTCTCCCGGCCGGGTTCCAGGAAGGGGGCCAGGTCGTAGCGTCTTGCGCCCAGGAAGGTTGGGTCCGGGCCGTTTTTCGCCCCGGCCTGCAGGACCTTCAGGCCGTAGGTGGCGTGCCCTCCCGCACATCTTCCGTTGACCCAGACCACGGCCCGGTGCCGGATGTTCAGCTTCAACGAGAGCGAGGAAGCGGCCGGCGTGAAGGTGCACCGGTAGAGTACGTGACCGCTGGTGTAGTGATGGTCCAGCGGGGCCCTTTCCGACTTCATGTCCACCGGCTTCCAGGCAGGGCCGGACTCATGGTCGTCCCAGCCAACGGGATTCCGGGTCCAGGGGCCCAGGGGGACGGGCTCTCCCGATGCGTTCAGGCCGGGGTCGAATTCCCGGCTTTGCAGGGCGGGGATCGTTTCGTTCCCCCCGGGGTGAAACCCCTCGGGCCTCTCCGGCCCGATATAGCGGACAAGCGAGGGGCGGCCGGTTTCCACCATCAGTTTCCCCTGGTGAAAGAGGATGGAGTAGGCGCCCCATGCAATCCGTTTCAGCTCCCGGTCTTCGAAATCCGCCGTCAGGGTCAGGGCATCTTCCTCCTCCAGGGCGAGCAGGGTGAGGACCCTGCCCTCTTCCGACGTGAGTTTGGCAGAGCCGGGCCGCAAAAACCTCACGCACACACTCCGGTCCCGCTGCTCGATCTCGACATCCCCGGAGGCGGTCAGGTTCCCCTCCCCGAACAGTATTTCTCCGCCGCCGGCCTGGAAAACCCACAACTCCCCGTCGTTCAGCGGCATTTTCACCAGCAGGGGCATGGTGCTCAATTTCAGATGGAATCCCGGGATGTTCACGTTTCCCACACCGATGAAGCTGGAGCGGTACCGGAGGGACCCCCGGGCCTTTTCCCCATCCGGAAGGGAGACTTCGAACTCGGTTTGCTTATTCGAATTGAAATTCCGGAAGAAATAGAAATCAACGCCGGAAGCAGCCCTTCGATGACGGATCAGGACATCTTCCAGGTTGCAGGACATCCCCATGGGTTCCACCGCATCCGATTCCAGGAGGTCCGGCTCCAGAGACCGGACCAGCAGGCGGGTCAGGCGCAGCTTTCTCAGCCGGTTCGACAGATACCCGTATTCGCGGATGTTGGCGCTGTAGTCGTAGGAAGTATATACATCCGGGTCCCCGGTCGTTCCCCAGTTCGTCCCGCCGTAGTACATGTACATGGAGAACATGGACATGCTCTGTGCCATGAACGACTCCACCACGGCCCGGGTGTAGTCGTCGCCGTAATAGTCATAGATCTCGTCAAAGCCGTGATCCACGCACCACTGATTGAACCACCCCCCCTGCAGCTCCGGAATGAAAAAGGGAGTGTCCCTGTTCCACCCGCCGTATCCCCTGAACTCCTTTTCCTTCTTGTCGATACGCCGGGAAAACTGCCTGTCCTTCCACTGGGGGGTCCCTTCCTTGTCGGAACGGTATTG
>CAYTRL010000652.1:0-2210 GCA_964439795.1 uncultured Thermodesulfobacteriota bacterium | reverse complement strand
GAAGGGTACACCGCGTCGTACGCCTCGAACGCCTCCCCGGTGGGCGCGCGATCCGAGGCCTCCCGGTTTTCTTCCAGCATGGCGGCCCGAATAAATTTCTCTACACTCAAGGCGCACGCTCCAAAGCTTTTACACCAGTTCCATGGCATCCGTGGGACAGTAATCCGCGCACGCCTTGCAGGGCGGCGCCGATGGGATTGCACGGTTGCAGAGCTCGGGGTTGGACAACCGGATCCGCGCATCGATGACCTGGATCACCAGGGTATCCTCCGGCCGAGGTCCCTTTCCCAGGGCCACCTCGCGGTTGTTCGCACCGTGGACGGGACACACGCTCACGCAGATCCCGCAGCCGATGCATAGATGGTCATCCACGATCAGGCCGGTGAGCTCGTTCTTGACGCCGTCGCCGAGCAGGTCCCGCAGCCGCTGCCCGGCTTCCGTGTGGGGGGCCTCGCTCAGGACCGGACAGTCATCGGGCTTGACGTCCCTGGAGAGCAGGAGCCCGGCAAAGCCCATGCAGCTCAGCCCGCACTGCCCGCAGTTTGTTTTGGGAAGAAAATCGTAGAGTTCATAGATGGATTTTTGCGGCACGAGAATCCTCCTCCAGCGCTCCGGTCCGTCCGCAGGATGAAAACCGGTCCGCCCCGGCTAATCAAACTCCTCGGCCATGATCTTGTCCGCCGCCTTGTTCGCAATATACGTTGCAAACCCCGCCAGGTTCGGGTTCGAGAAATAGTGCTTGAAATCATCATCTCTCGGCCATCCGATCAGGCAATCGACCTTTTCCCGTTCCGGATTGACGAGCCAGAGCTGCAGAAGATGGTCCTTGATCGGGAAAAACCAGTCCTCTTTCTCGATCAGAAACTCGATCATGTAATGTTCGGAGACCGGGGGGAGAATCAGGACGTAGTCCAGCGTGTCCCTGCGAAAGCACTTGGCCGCGGCAAGCTCCCGGAGACCTTCCACGGCCTGGTTGATCTCCTCCCGGACCACAAAAATCATTTCATGGACGCGTTCTCCCGCCTTCCTCCGGACGGTGAGATCCGGCTTCATGAACCCGATGGGATCCGAAGGCTGGATCTCATAGCCGGCATACCGGAGGAATTCTTTCAACGTCTCCAGCAACTCCCCGCGTCCGAAGGCAGGCTGTTCATCATACGTCCGGTACCAGCGTTCTTTTTCCATGGTCTCCGTCCCTGGCCTTCCGGCCTTCAGCGGCCTGTAGGTCCTCTGCAGATCTCCACAGGGAACAGACGGCCCCGCCGGCGTCGGCGTGACGTATCACCCTTCCGGCCAATCCTCGTTCGGCTTGGGAATCTTCAGCGAAACGGGCTCCCCGTCCTTCCAGTGTTTGGAGACGATGGGATGCTCCCCGTCCCTCAGGAAGGTTTTCAGGGTGGGAATATCGATGCCCACCTCTTCGGTGGCGATCTTTTCGTAGATTTCTTCCGGGATACAATCCGCAAGCAGGACCTTGTACTCCTTGGGCATCCAGACGATGCGCTCCCATCCCCCGTCGCCCTGCAGGAATTTTCTCGACTTCGGCGTCCGGATCGACAGCCCCATGGTCCCGTGGTTCTGGTTGCCCCCGCTCATGTAGCCCGCCATCTTCGAGAAGTTCACCCCGATCGGCGTATCCCCCGGAAACCGGCGGTCCACCAGGCCGATGCCGTCGAGCTCCGGGATGTAGAAGGCCGCCGCTTCAAAGCATCCGCAATTGGTCTGCGGATAGCGCAGGGAGCTGTACAGGTTCACCTGCTTGACCGTTCGGGAGGAGCGTTCGTACACGGTCTGGTCCACGCCGCTGTAGCGTCCCATCACCGGGTCCGTGCATTCCCC
Organism: uncultured Thermodesulfobacteriota bacterium; assembly: GCA_964439795.1. Classification (GTDB taxonomy): domain Bacteria; phylum Desulfobacterota; class DSWW01; order DSWW01; family DSWW01; genus CAYTRL01. Next base: position 371 of record CAYTRL010000652.1, on the reverse strand, counting down.
CTTAGGCATGACAAAGGAATAGCCGTACGGATCGATCTCCACGGTGGCCTTGGCACCCAGATAGCTCATGATGCCGCAATACGGGTTGCGTTGCGGGGTGATGCAGCAGACGTGGTTCGGCGCAAAGGTCTGACAGAGGGTACAGCCGTAAAACACATCCACATCCTCGTCCTCGAGCCCCATTAGCCGGGCGTCGTAGGCCTCCCACACCGGGCGGATGGTCGTGTCGAGAACCTGCTTGATCAGATCCCGGCCGCCCACCTCCGGAGAGCCGATGATGATCTGGGCCTCCACTTTCTCCACCAGGGGGAAGTTGATCTTGGCCATCCCCAGCAGGCATTGTCCCATCTGGCGCCAGCTGTTTTTGTGCG
>CAYTRL010000651.1:0-2212 GCA_964439795.1 uncultured Thermodesulfobacteriota bacterium | reverse complement strand
CGGCCACGGCCACGGCCACGTTCTCCTGGGCCTCTGCGGTGGAGGCGCCCAGGTGGGGCGTGCAGATCACGTTGTCCATCTTCATGAGGGGGTTCTCCCCGCCCGGCGGTTCCGTCTCGAAGACGTCCAGCGCGGCGGCCCGCACCTTGCCCGAGGTGAGGGCGTCTGCCAGGGCCGCCTCGTCCAGGATCCCGCCCCGGGCGGCATGGACCAGCATGACGCCGTCCTTCATCTTGGCAAAGAGATCGGCGTTCACCAGGTGCCGCGTGCCCTTGGTCAGGGGCGCGTGAATGGTGATGTAGTCCGCCCGGGCCAGCAGGTCGTCCATGGTCACGGACTCCACGCCCCGCTTGCGGGCCACCTCGTCGGTGAGGAAGGGGTCGTGCGCGATCACCTGCATCTTCAGCCCCCGGGCCCGGTCCGCCACCACCGACCCGATGTTCCCCATGCCGAGGATCCCCAGGGTCTTGTTGCAGAGCTCGCGGCCCTGGAACTTCTTCTTCTCCCACTTTCCGGCCTTCAGGGAGGCCGTGGCCTGGGGCACGTTCCGCGTGAGGGAGAAGAGCAGGGAGAGGGCGTGCTCCGCAGTGGTGACCGTGTTCCCGCCCGGAGTGTTCATCACCGCGATCCCGCGCTTGGTGGCCGCGGCCACGTCCACGTTGTCCAGGCCCGTGCCGGCCCGGCCCACCACCTTCAGGCGTTCGGCCTTCTGGATCAGCTCCGCGGTGACCTTGGTGCGGCTCCTGATCACCATGCCGTCGTATTCGTTGATCGTTTCCATAAGGGTCTCGGCGGAGATCTCGTTGTCCACCACGACCTCGATCCCCTCGGCCGCCTCAAAGATCTCCACCCCCCTGGGGGAAAGGTTGTCCGTTACCAGTACCTTGTACGTGTCCATGCCTCGCTCCAAAATGTTTTCACTGTCGATTCAGGATATTCCGGGTCTCTCTCACTCTTCCATCAACACGGCCAGGGCGGCCGCCACCGACGCGCCCGGCTTGACGTCGTACCCCAGGTCCCTGAGGGTGTTCTCCAGGGCCACCAGGCCGCTGATCACGTCGTATGCGCTCACGTAGCCCATGTGGGAGAGACGGATGATCTTCCCCTTGAGCTGGGCCTGCCCCCCGGCAACGGCCACGCCGTACTTGTCCCGGATCAGGGCGGGGATCTTGGTGCCGTCCACCCCCTCGGGCACATTCACGGCCGTGCAGGCCGGGCTGGGGGCGCCGGGAGACAGGAGTTCCAGGCCCAGGCCCTTGACCCCTTCCCGCGTGGCCCGGGCCAGCTTTTCGGTCCGTGCGAACAGGTTCTCGAGCCCCTCTTCCCGGATCCGCTTCAGGGCGGCCTGCAGGCCCACGACCATGGAGACCGGGGAGGTGTAGGCGGTCTGGCTCTTGGCCACGTTCTTCCTCTCCTTGGCGAAATCAAAGTAGAACTTGGGCAGGTCGGAGCGTTCCACCATCTTCCAGGCCTTTTCGTTCAGCGACGCAAAGGCCAGGCCCGGGGGCAGCATCAGCGCCTTCTGCGAGCCGGTGACCACCACGTCGAGCTTCCACGCGTCCGTGGGGATGTCAAAGACCCCCAGGCCGGTGATGGCGTCCACCACGATCACGGTGTTCTCCAGGGGCGCGGTCAGCTCCGCGATCTCCCGGACCGGGTGCAGGACCGCGGTGGAGGTTTCCGACGCCTGCATGTACACCGCCCGCACATCCGGGTTCTGGTCCAGGGCTTCCTTGACCCGTGCCGGGTCCACGGCCGTCCCCCACTCCACGGCGATGGTGATCACCTCCACGCCGTAGGCCTCGCAGATCTCGCTCCAGCGCTCCCCGAACTTGCCGCCTTCCACCACGATGGCCTTGTCGCCCTTACAGAGCAGGTTGCTCACCGCGCCTTCCATGGCGCCGGTGCCGGAGGCAGAGAACACGAGCACGTCGTTTTCGGTCTGGAAGAGATATTTCAGGTCCTGGAAAACATCGGCCAGGATCGCCTTGAACGGTGCGTGTCGGTGGTGGATCATGGGCCGGGAAAGGGCTTCCAGTACATCCTCCGGCACAGGCGTGGGCCCCGGGGTCAGCAGCAGCGTCTTCTTCATCGGAGTTCTTCCTTCTCTACGGTTGGGTTGGCGTTCCAGGGAACTGCGGATTTCCGTTTCATCCTGGAATCAAAAAAAGCGCAAAAACACAAAAGCATTATTTTTAGCACGGAAGAGTGG
>CAYTRL010000650.1:0-2229 GCA_964439795.1 uncultured Thermodesulfobacteriota bacterium | reverse complement strand
GCGCTGGAATGACAGAACGGTTGGACCCCCGAAGGAATCGACCCCCCCGTCATGGAACCCATGATCAGAGGAAAGCAATGAGCGTCCATCCGCAAACCATCAACGGAGTACGGATATGAGCACGGCACACCTGGCGGATAAAACGAGAGAGGATCGGGAACCCTTCCGGGCTCCCGGCCTGCTGGACTCCATCGGCAACACAGCCCTGGTCGAACTTCGAAAGATCCGTCCCCGGGGCGGCGCCAGGATCCTGGCCAAGCTGGAAGGCAACAACCCCGGGGGCTCGGTCAAGGATCGTCCCGCCCTGTGGATGCTCCGGAAGGCGGAGCAGGAGGGCCGGTTGACACCGGGGAAGGTCATCCTGGAGCCCACCTCCGGAAACACGGGGATCGGACTGGCCATGGTGGGCGCCTGTATGGGGTACCGGGTCAAGCTGACGCTGCCCGAGTGCGTGAGCATCGAGCGGCGCCAGATCCTGATGGCTTACGGCGCGGAGCTGGTTCTTACCCCGGCGGCCGAGCGTACCGACGGCGCCATCCGGGCCGCGCACCGGATCCTGGATGAGGGGGCTGAACGCTATTTCATGCCGAACCAGTTCGCCAACCGGGACAACTGGCTGAGCCACTATGAGTCCACGGGCCCGGAACTTCTGACGCAAACGCGGGGCGAGTTTTCCGCGTTCGTGGCGGGAATGGGGACAACGGGCACCCTCATGGGCGTGGCCCGCTGCCTCAAGGAGCGAGATGCTTCCATCCAGGTGGTGGGGATCGAGCCGGTGGACGGACATGCCATCCAGGGCCTGAAAAACATGAAGGAGGCGATCGTTCCGGAGATCTACGAACCCTCCCGTCTCGATCAGGTGATCGTGGTGGACGACCGGTCGGCGTTCGCTATGACCAACCGGCTGGCCCTGGAGGAGGGCCTGTTCGTCGGGATGAGCAGCGGGGCCGCCGTGTACGGTGCCATCCAGGTATCTTCCGATCTGGGTCCTTCCGAAACCGTGGTGGTTCTGCTTCCCGACCGGGGGGACCGCTACCTGTCCACGAACCTGTTCCGGTCGTTCTGCGCGGAATGCCCTCCGTGATCCGGCCCGGCCCATCCATACACCTGATCCGCGCCCGGGCGGATCAGGAAGCCGTGGACCGGTCAGCGGAGTTCGTCCCCGTCAGGTGACGGCCCGGTTCGATGCAGCGCATCACATGCCGGTGTGTAACCCATCTTGCAGGCCGTTTCATACTCCTGGACCGCATGCCCGAGTTTGCCCATTCCCTGATAAGCAAGGCCTCTCCCAAATAAGGGAACCGCCTGCCTGGAGCCGGCCTCCAGCGCTTTCGTGTACCACCGCAGGGCCTCGTCATAGCGGCCCGTGTCGATGGAGAGTGCTCCCAGGTCTGTTTCATCGCCAACCTCGGGGGATTCCATCCAACCGTTTTCCTGCTGTATTTGTCGTCGCGAATCAAGAGGACATGCAGAAGAACCCTTTTTTCAGAGAACCCTGGCGTAGAGAGGTTCGTATCCCTGGATGAAAGCCATGGCCATCTTTCTGCCCAGCAACGGGACCAGGCGGCAGTAGATGTGCAGCGGGTTCAGGCTGTGCTGTAGCGCGCATTTCATTCTGAACATCTTTCCCCCCCCTCCTTCCTGTCTTTCAGAGCCTTTGCATCCCCTAGGATAGCAACGGGTGTGCCAGGGGAAGATGGCGGGGCTCCTCGGAGGGGAGGAAAGATAACCTCCTGAAAAAAAAGGGAATGTCAAAAAGAGGGGGTGTGTGCAATCCGTTGCCCGGAGCCAGCGGGTGTTCAGATTCAAATCGTGGCTTCGAATATCGAACAGAAAAACGAGTTACCCCGCCATGCGGATTTCGATGGCGTGCACCTCGAACGACTCCAGGTCCCGGATCGGGCAGAGACCGCGCCAGACCTGGTAGAAACGTCCTTCGTCCGGGAGGAGGCAGAGCGTGTCCAACTGCAGGGGCACCTCTTCCTTGACGACGGGGGAGGTAGGGGGCACCGTGCTCCCGGGATCCTGGGGGGCCCCGGAGGAAACGGTACTCATCTCCACGGACTTGGCCACCGTGACCCGGGGATGGACCCCCGGCAGCATGAAACGGGACCTTCCCTCCGGGGTCAGGTTCGAGAGCAGGACCACTTCGTCCCCGGAGAGGTACCCAATCACCTGAAGGTCCGGGTGCGCGCCGTAGTAGAAATCGAAACGGAAGACCGACAGCGC
>CAYTRL010000649.1:0-2242 GCA_964439795.1 uncultured Thermodesulfobacteriota bacterium | reverse complement strand
CCAAGGGCGGTTTTCGCCGGCCTCCCCAGCCCAGACTTGAAGTCGCAAATTGCGATTTCAAGTTTTTGTGTTCGTCTTTGTTCAATTGGAACACGAAATCATCCGGAAATTTGTGGAGGTTTCTCCTGACTTGCTCGTTGAGGCGCCTTGTTTCCACTCCGTAAAGTTCAGCGAGATCCGAATCCAGTATCACCTTTTCACCGCGAATGACGATGATGACTTTCAGTATACGTCTTTCTGGAACAAGCACTCTTGAGCTTTCTTCCATGCTACCCTTAATCCCCAATCTTGGAGGTTTAGCTTAACGATCCATTCTTCCTCTTGTTCTGCAATCTCTATTCCACCTAGTACATCCTTGCTCGATCGCTCTTACCAAATCACGACGAAAAAGCATCATCGTCCAATTTCGTTTTGTCTTTCAGCGGTCCCGGGAGGTCCATGAAGAATCGATGTCTTGTCATATTTCACATTCTGCCCCTTTGGGAATGTGACCTGATGTCTACACTCGATTTCCAGTCTCACGGTGTTCGGTCTACTCATGGGAAGAGAGGAGTTGGAGCGGGGCCTCTACGCTCGTAGACGGGCAGGCGTTCAGCGGTTCAGGCGGTGGAACATCTTCCGGTTGTTCCGGTAGATCCCGGTGAAGAGAGAGAAGAGCCGGTCGTAGGTCGGCCGGGTTTCCGGGTTGGGCTTGAACTCGGCCTCGATCTCGATGTGGCCGGGGATGTCGCTGAACCGCAGAAGGCCCATCCCCACCGAGGCGATGAAGGCCGCGCCGCGCGCGTTGGCCTCCATGGGGTCCCTGACCCGAAGAATCGTGCGGGAAAGGACATCCGCGTGGATCTGGCACCACAGGTCCGACCGGGCGCCTCCCCCCACCATGTGGATCGGGTCCATCTCCCTGCCGATGAACTTCTCCACGTACTTCAGGCTCCAGCGGGTGTTCAGGGCCACCCCCTCCAGCACGGACCGGGCCAGGTGGGTCCGCTCGGTGGTCTTCCGCAGGTTGTAGAACCCGCCCCCGATGTGATGGTCGTCCACGGGCGTTCGTTCGCCGTTGAGCCAGGGGCAGAAGATCAGCCCCCCGCTGCCCGGCGGGGCCTTGCCGGCCAGCCGGTTGAACCGTTCGTACCCATCCGGGTCCATCTCGAGCCCCAGGAGGTTTTTCATGGTGTAACGTACGCATTCACCGGCCATGTCCTGTTCGTTGGCACAGTAGTACTTGCCGGGAAGGGAGGTGGGCAGGGACGCGATGGAGTGCAGGGGGTCGGTCTTTTTGAAGGGCACGACACACTGGATCCACGAGGAGGTCCCGATGTAGAGGTGGCCCCGGAAATCCTCCACCGCCCCGGAACCCACGCAGGCGGCCTGATGGTCCGGGGACCCGGCAACCACCCGGGTTTCCCTTGAGAGCCCCAGGGCGTCGGCCACTTCGGGCTTCAGGGGCCCTATGATCTCCGTGGAATCGATCATGGGCGGGAGCTTGGCCCTGTGGATTCCCATGATGCGGATGAGGTCATCGTCGTACCGTACGTTGTCGATGTCCCGTGTGTCCGTGACCCAGAACAGGGTCATGGAATCGAACGAGGAGACCAGCTTCCCGGTGAGCCTCGCGTTGAAATAGTCCTTGGACGGCAGGAACATGTGGGTCTTTTCATAAACCTCCGGCAGCTCGTTTTTCACGTAGAGCACATGCCCGATGTCGTCCTTGCCCGACAGGGTGGGAGCACCCCCGGTTCTCGGCACCCACTTGATCAGTTTTCCCAGCCCGTATCCCAGCACGCTGGGAAACCCTTTCATGGCCCGGGCCACGTACCCGCCTCCCCGGGAATCCATCCAGGTCAGGGCCGGGATCAGGTGCTTTCCGTTCTCGTCCACGGCCACGGTGGAAGAAAACGTGGAGGAGACGCAGACCGCGATGATATCCTCCGCGCGAACCTTTGAGCGGCGCAGGACGGCCTTGGCGGTTTTCAGAAACGCGTTCCACCAGTCGTCCGGGTCCTGCTCGGCGCCGCCGCCGTCCAGGTAGTGGATGGGCGTGGGTTGTTTTTCCGTGTCCAGCACCTGGCCCGACACGGTGACCAGGGCGGTCTTCAGCGCGCTGGTGCCGTGGTCCACTGCGAGGATGCATGGGGAAGGCTCCACAAGATCACCTCACCAGAAATCATATGTCGATCTTTTTCACGTTCCCGTTCTCGTCCACCTCTTCCACGATGACGCCGCCAAAGGATTCCCCGCCTTC
>CAYTRL010000648.1:0-2242 GCA_964439795.1 uncultured Thermodesulfobacteriota bacterium | reverse complement strand
GGGCATGAGCATCCGTTGAACCATTTTCCTCTTGAACGTCTCCGAATAGAACAATGCATCCTCTTTTCTCCACCCCCTGCATCCGGTTTCCTTTCTCGGGCTCCCGATCTCTCCCCGGGGGACTCGACGCGGCCGGGCCTTTCCACCCCCCATCCCCTCCAAAGGCCCGGCCATGAACCATCCCGACCCCATCCCCCACCGGTGCCTTTTCCACCCCGGCCCCCACACCCCCCCAAATCCTCCTGCCCCCCCTCGCCGCCCACCCCCCAAATCCCCTCGCCCTACGCGACAACTATCCTGACACAGGGGGTCGGGGCCTTGGTGAACATAGACGATTCAAATTCGATCATAAGTAAATTTATAAATTCCAGTCAATGTTGTAGCGCCCAGTTATTATGTCACGGATTTCGCATTTAAATCGGTTGGTAGAGGGTGTTCGGGTCCGAGGTGAAATCGATCCCGGGCCGGTGGGTGGGTATCGGCTGGACGATCTGTTTGCGGAAATCCGGCGTGTCCACGCAACGGTTCAAAGCGAACCGGCAAACTCCCGCAGGGCCCGGGTCACCTCTTCCGGTTTTTCCAGGGGAGAAAGGTGGCCCGCATCCTCGATATTCACCAGCGAGGCGTTTCGGATCCGGTCGGACAGGAACGTACCGTATTTCGCCGGGGTCAGCTGGTCCTCGGACGCCGTCAGGACCAGGACCGGCAGGTGGACCTCCCCCAGCCGGTCCATCACGTCAAAGTCGTTGCACGCTTCAAAATCACCCCGCGTAACCCGGGCGGGGCACCGCGACATGGCCTCTGCCAGCGGCCGGATCCTCGACGGATCCGTTTTCTTCGAGGCACCCGCCGAGTACATGGAGGCGACGAAGCCCGGATAATCGTTATCGATCGCCTCAAAGATGAACGGCACAACGCGCAACCTGGCACCCGTGTTCACCAGAATGCCCGCCTCGTACCGTTCCCCGTCATCCAGCAACAGCTGCAGAGCGATAGCCCCCCCGATGCTGAGCCCGCAGGGCACGGGCCGGGGCGCCTCGATCGATTCCAGAAAGGCCGAAACGTGGGCGGCATAGTCCTCCACCCGGTTCTTCCCTTCCCCGCCGCTGTCCCCGTGACCGGGCAGGTCCAGGGCCAGGGTGTTCACGGAATCCGCCAGGGCCTCCACCTGCGCATGCCACAGGATGCGGGTTCCCCCGGACCCGTGCAGAAACACGATCGTGGGGCGATCCCTGTTCAGGGGCCAACGGCCCGCAACAAACGCTGTCTCTCCAGACTTCCCTTCATGCATGACCCTGTCCACCTTCTTTCTTGAATGTTTTAAACCTTGAAAACAACGAAACCGTATCACTGAACCGTTTCGCAGACAAGTATCAACGCCGACGGGCGCCACATGTGCAAGGGTCCTCGAAAAGCCGGATACCCTGCCCGCACCAAGAAAGAAGGCCACCCCTCAACGGGGGTGGCCTTCTTTCTCGGCCGCATCTGTTTTTTTTGATCATCTGTCTGTGAACGCCCGACCGCCGGTCCCGGTTTGGAGGAAGTCGTTCACTGTACGTTCTCGCGGCTCTTTTCGAGCGTTCCTTGTCCGAACAGTTCGGGAGCAAGCTGCTCCTTGAGAAACAACCGGCCCCGATGCATACGCGACTTCACGGCGGCCGGGGTCGTGTTCAGGATCCGGCTCGTTTCCCGGATGGAGTAGCCCTGGGACCGTAGCGCCAGTACGCTCCGGTATTTCTGGGGAAGCTCTTCCACCCGGCTGGAAAGCTTCCTCTGGAGCTGCTTGAACGTAACTGTTTCTTCCTGGTTCCATTCCAGGCTGTAATCCCCCGCGGCGCACTCGTCGCCGGCGGCGAAGATCTCCGGGTTTTCCAGAGAAACAGTGAGCAGCTTTCTGCCGTTGCTTCTCCGTTTCATGAGGGCGGTGTTCACCGTGATCCGGTAAAGCCAGGTGAACAGCCTGGACCGCTGCTCGAAGTAATCGATCTTCGATGCGGCCATCATGTAGGCGTCCTGCAGCACCTCCTCCACGTCCTCGTGGTTCTTGCAGATACCGTAAGCAACCGAGAAAAGCCTGGCGTGATACTTCTCCATGATCCGCTCCACGCCTTCCGGGTCCCGGCTCCTCAGCAGTTCCAGGATCGCCGCTTCCTCTTTCACGGACTCCTTCCGGTTCGGCTTCTTTCCGTTACTCCCGATGGTGTGGACCTTCAATTCCTGCCTGCTTCCAGCGGAAACGGTT
>CAYTRL010000647.1:845-2248 GCA_964439795.1 uncultured Thermodesulfobacteriota bacterium | reverse complement strand
CCCTCTGCATGCAGATGATCGCACCGCTGCTCCAGGAGGCACGATCCCGTATTCCAGCTGATTCCCTCGTCATTCTGGCCACCACCACGGGCGAGGTCGACCTTCTCGAGCGCAGCATCCTGCACGGCGTCACGCCACGGGAAGAAAGCCGCCTGGTGCGACTTCTATCGAGGATACAGGATCTCCTGGAAAACAATTCCCGGGGACTCGTCGTATCCGCCGCCTGCGTCTCGGGCACGGCCGCCGTGAATCAGGCAGCCGCCATGATCCGGGAAGGCCGCCATGACAGTGTCCTCGTGGTGAGCTGTGACAGCGTCACCGAGTTCGTGTTCGCCGGGTTCTCCTCCCTGATGGCGCTGACGAAGGAACAGGCCGCGCCCTTCGACCGAGATCGTGATGGACTTTTGGTGGGAGAGGCCGCCTCGTATGTCCTGATAATGAGCAAGGAGCGCGCCTTGCGGGAAGGAAGGCCCGGGCGCGGGGAGGTCATGGGCTGGGGGCAGTCCAACGACGTCAATCACATGACCGGACCGGCCAGCGACGGTGAAGGCCTGGCATCGGCCATTGAAAAGGCCCTCGAGTCCAGCAACACGAAGAAGGAGGAAGTGGGCTCCATCTGCGCCCATGGAACGGGGACACGGTACAACGATGATATGGAGATGAACGCGTTTCGCCGGGTCTTCGGGGAAAGGAAGATACCCACCTATTCGGTCAAGGGCGGCATCGGCCATTCCATGGGGGCGGCCGGCCTCGTGGAATTGATCGTTGCATTGCGCTCCCTGGAGGAACATACCGCTCCTCCCACCGTGGGCTGCATGAACGTGGACGGGAATGCCCTGGGCTGGGTTTCCCCCCGTTCCAGGAAGCTGGACAGCGGCCCCTTCGCACTGTCCACCAATGCGGGGTTCGGAGGCATCAATGCCGCCCTGGTGCTCGGCCCCGGCCGCGACGGCCGGCGCTTGCAACGGGAGCGGACATCATGATCGGCATACGCGGAATGGGGTGGATCGACGCCAGGGAGTTCGGTCAGGTTCGCACGCAGGATCGGATCCGGTATGACGATCGTACGTCCCTTTGCGACCTGTGGAGGCATTTCCCCGTATTTGAATACCCGGTGAAGAATTTCGGGCGATTTGATGCGCTGTCGAGGATGACCTGCTACGCAGGCGCTCTGGCGCTACGGGACGCCGGGATTCCCTACACGGCCGGGAAAGGTCTGAACATCGGAATCGTGATGACCGGCCGGGATGGATGCCTGCAGGCCAACGACGACTACTTCCGGGATTACATCGAATCCGGAAGAAGCCTGGCAAGAGGAAACCTGTTCATCTACACTCTGCCCACGAGTCCGGCGGCGGAGGCTGCGATCCGCGCGCAGGAAGATGAGCAAACCGGCATAAAGA
>CAYTRL010000647.1:0-835 GCA_964439795.1 uncultured Thermodesulfobacteriota bacterium | reverse complement strand
AATCATATTCTAACTATCACACCAGATTCAAAATATATAGTGTCAAATGAAGTATATAGTCCGGCGGCGGAGGCTGCGATCCATTTCGGCCTGAAGGGCCCGACGGTGTACGTGGCCGGTGTGCAGAACGCCTTGGCCCCGGGCATACAGGTAGCGGTCGGCCATGTGGACCGACGGGAGGCGGAAGCCATGGTGGTCATCCACGCCGGGGACGGGAAGGCATTCGGCCTTGTCATCGGTCACGCTCCCGGAGGATCGATGATATCCGGTCTGGAGGATGCGCTCGCCGCTGTTGAAGGGGATGATCGTTTTGATGATGTTCACGATGTCTTTTTCAGGAAGCTGGTCAGCCGGATTTTCGAATTCTCGAAGGAATGACGAGTGAAGCTCAAGCTCATCTATCCCAGGTGGCCGAAGCTGAAAATCCAGCCGGAATTTCACCTTCCCCCCCACGGCCCCGTGTGTTTTGCCGCTGCGGTTCCAGAGGGAGTCGAGATCTCCTTCTGTGATGAACACCTGCAGGAGGTCGACTTTTCCGAGAGACCGGACCTGGTCGCCATCTCGTGCATGTTGACCTGCCAGATGCCGCGGGGGTGGGAAATTGCCGATCGTTTCCGCGAGATGGGCATTCCCGTCATTCTCGGTGGCATCGGAACCATGCTCCACGACGAGGAATCCCGGGCGCATGCTGATTCGGTGTTTCTCGGTGAAGCAGAAGGCAAGTTCGAGGGTGTAATTCGTGATTTCCAGGAAGGATGCCTGAGGAAGGTCTACGATCATCTCCACGACTTTCCGGACATGAACCTGATCGGGCCGGCGCGTCGAAACATTCTGC
>CAYTRL010000646.1:0-2249 GCA_964439795.1 uncultured Thermodesulfobacteriota bacterium | reverse complement strand
ACGAACCCACCTTGAACCCGTTTCTCCTGCTGCGCAACCTCTTTGGGGTCCTGGTGCTGGCGGGCGTCGTTCTGGCCGCCTACCGTCGCATCCGCTACCGAAAACCGAAGCTGTTCACCCGCCCCCAGGACCGTGCCGCCCTCCTTGCCCTGGTCGTCATCATTCTTTCCGGTTTCCTGCTGGAGGCGGCCAAAATCGTCTCCGCGCCGGTGTTCCAGGAAATGACGGACGAGTACGCCCCCATGGCCGAGGAGGAGGAGGTGCGGATGCTCCAGGCGTACTGGGCCGAGCACTTCGGGGTGATCTTCCCCGATCCCGAGGCGCTTCCCGGGCATCCGGAAGCTCTGGAGCAGGGCGGCGAGGTCCATAAAGATTCCTGCGCATCGTGCCACGACCGGCCCACGTCGGCTTTTCTCTCCTTTTCTCTGGCCAGGTTCCTGGCCCCGGCCGCCCCGTTCCTGAACCGCATACGCGCCGACCGCTGGCTGCTTCCCATCCACTACCTTTCGTGCCTGATCGCCCTGGCCCTGCTCCCCTTCACCAAGTTCTTTCATGTGGTGTCCACGCCGGCGGGTCTTCTTGCGGGCGCCACCCTGAATCCGGCCACGGTCCTGCCCGGAAACCTGGCCACCCGGCGGGCCCTGGCCCTGGACGCGTGCACTCACTGCGGGGAATGCACGGAACACTGCTCCGTGGCGCCCATCTACCGCAGGATACCGAACCCGGATATCCTCCCCTCGGAAAAGCTGTTCTCGATCCGTGAGATGGCTCGCGGAAAAGACCCGTCCCCGGAAGCGATGCAGGCCCTGGCGGAAGGCAGCTCTCTTTGCACCCGCTGCTACCGGTGCACCACGATCTGTCCGTCCGGGATCTACCTGCAGGACCTGTGGATCGCCTCTTCGGCCGATCTCGCCCGGCGGGGGTATCCCGATCCGCACGTCCGGGTGAAGCAGGGGAGCACGGCGAACTGGGCGGAACGGATCCGGTACCATGCGGACGCGTTTCCCGTACACCGGAACCCGTCCCGGCAGCACCGGGACCTCTCGGACCGCTCCGAGACCTTCGAGGCGTGCATTCAGTGCCAGACGTGCACCAACATGTGCCCTGTGGTGGCATGGTCCCCGGACCCGGAACAGGATGTGGGGATCACACCGCAGCAGATCATGAACCTGCTGCGGATCGGGCTCAAGGAACTCACCCTGGGCTCCCCCATGGTCTGGGACTGCGTCACCTGCTACATGTGCCAGGAACACTGCCCGGAGGGGATCCGGGTGGCCGATATCCTCTACGAGCTTCGCAGCCTGGCCTATGAAAAGTTCCGGACGCTCCCGGCGGAAGAAGCCGCGCAGGCCGAAGGCGGTTCTCCGGAACGCCCGGCGTCTGAGAAGGGGGCCGCATGAAGTTCGCATTCTTCCCGGGCTGCAAGATCCCCTTCTATCTGGAGGCCTACGGGCGCTCCACCCGTGCCGTTCTGGCCAGGATGCGGGTCAAGCTCGTTCCGCTGGAGTTCAACTGCTGCGGGAACCCGGTGCACAACCTGAACTTCCAGGCCTTTGTGCTGTCCGCCGCCCGGAACCTGGCCCTGGCCGAGAAGCACGGCCTTGACATCCTCACCCCCTGCAAGTGCTGCTACGGGAGCCTGAAGCATGCGGACCACTGGCTCCGGAAACAAAGCGGTCTGCGCAGGGAGATCAACCGGGAACTGGACCGGGAGGGCCTCTGGTGGAACGGGGAGGTGGAGGTCAAGCACCTGCTCACCGTGCTGGCGCGGGACGTGGGGATCCAGACCCTGTCCAAAAGGGTCAAGAAGCCGTTCACAGGCCTCAAGGTGGCGGCCAGCTACGGGTGCCACGCCCTGAGGCCCGGAAACATCGTACGGTTCGACAACCCGCTGGCCCCCACGATCTTCGAGGAGTTGTTGGCCGTGACCGGGGCGGAAACCGTGGAGTGGGCCCGCCGCCTGGAGTGCTGCGGGAACCCCCTGTGGGAGAAGAACAACGCGCTCTCCCTGCGGTTGATGGAGGTCAAGCTCTCCGACGCCCGGCAGTCCGGTGCGGACGTGGTCTGCACGGCATGCACCCACTGCCAGATCCAGTTCGACGCGGTGCAGGCGCAGCAGCCGGCCCCGGAAGGACAGGGGGAGCCGAAGCTTCCCTCCCTGCTCTACCCCCAGCTCCTGGGGTTGAGCCTGGGGCTGCCCGAGCGCGTTCTGGGCCTTGCCAGAAACCGCGTGCCCGTGCCGGACCTCC
>CAYTRL010000645.1:0-2252 GCA_964439795.1 uncultured Thermodesulfobacteriota bacterium | reverse complement strand
ACAGACCGGACCCACCCCAGAACCCCGCTCCCGTGACCCCGTGCCTGCCCACCGCGTTGCAGGCGATGATCCAGACCTGGTTCATGGCGGCCATGGCCGGGAGCAGCATGTCCCACAGGCTGCCGTAATACAGGTCCGTGCCTACGTTCATCCCTGGATAATCGCGCAGCGCCTGGGCCCTCCACGAGGCCAGCTCGATGATGGCGTCCACCTTGTCGAGCTTCGCGTACTCCAGGACCAACTGCGAGAAGCAGATGTCGTAACATGTGGTGAACCCGAAACGCCCGTGCGGGGAATCCAGGATCAATACATCGTCGCCCCCGCTCACGGTGTAGTCCTGCTCGAGCCGGGGAAGGAACACCTTGTCGTACCGGATCTTCTCTTCCATGACATCGTATTCCCGGTTCACGACAAAGGTGGAGTTGAAGTACTTGCCGCCGGGCCCTTTGCGGAGGTTGTTGAGCACCACCGCCCTCAGGTGGTCGTCCAGCAGCGGTTTGAGCGTTCCTTCGACCCAGTCCAGGTGGTTCTCGATCACCGCCTGGTCCATGTACCGTCTGCAGGCGTCCCGGTCTTCCCAGAAATAGCCGGACAGGCTGAATTCCGGAAAGATCGCCACGTTCACCCGTTTCTCCTTGAACAGCTCAACCGCGTGGGCGATCTTGTCCTTGTTGGCTTCGATATCCGGCACCACCGCGTGGATGTTGGCGATCCCCAGGGAGAGACGGCTTTCGTCGTCCGAGAAGAACCTCTCGGTGACCCGGAAGCCGCCCTCCTCCGTTTCCGGGTTCACCCGGTCACGGCCCGTTTCCGCCCCTTGGAAGGTGCCGCTCAAGGGTTGTTTCGTCATGGCATACCCATCAGTTCCCGGATCCTGTCTGCGTACGCGTCAAGCTCCTCCGGGGTCTTGTCGTCCTCGAAGAACGAGATCGACCGCTGATAATCCACCAGGTCGATCAAAAAGGTATACACCGCGGCCACGGCGTCCTGTTCGGTGGTGAAGCTCGTATTCTGAGCATCCAGAAGGTCCGTGATACTCACCGTGCCCTGGGAGTACTTTTCCCGTACGATGTCCAGGTTCTTGCGGGCGCTGTCCGCCGCATGGCGGTTGAGTTTGATCCCGGGGAAGGAGCCCTTCATGCGCTGGAGCGCGGTGAGGGTCTGTTTCTCCACCAGTTCCCGGGCCAGGGCCATACGGTAGTCCAGCTCGTTCAGGACCGACTGCTCCCGCTTGAGATCGTAGATGCGCCTCGTGCCCTCGAACAGGGGCAGGGACGCGGTCACCCCCACGGCGACCTCGTTTTTCCCCAGGTCCGGTACGTCCGGGGACTGCCAGAAGTTATGGCCGTACGACAGGCCTGAGTTCAGCCGGGGTACGTAGAAGCTGCGCTTGCGTTGGCCCACCTGGATGTCCTGGGCCTGGATGGTCTGCTCCAGATACTTGAGCTCCGGGGAATTTTCCCGGGCGAGCTGGATACTGGTATCCCCGAACTTCGTGTACTGTTCCGGGGACTGGAAAACAAAACTCAGCCGTCCCTTCAGAAAGGAGAACGTGTCCGGGTCCACCTGGATCTCCTCGGGTCTCCAGGCGTTCTCCTGGTCCACGCCGAGCACCTGGTTCAGGGCGATCCGGCGGGAGGCCACCTCGGCGATCCGGTCCAGGAGAAAGGCCCGCTGCTGGGACACCTGGGCCTGCCAGCGGTAGATCTCGTCCTTGCCCGCGATCCCCGCGTCGAACCGCATCCGGGCGATCTCCAGGTTGCCTACCAGCAACTCCAGGTTGTACTTCTGGACCTGGTAGAGGATCCGGGACTGCACAAACAGCAGGTACGCCTGTTCCGCCTCGGAAAAGACATCGTACCGGTCCGTCTCGTTCTGGTAACGGGCGGCGTTGTAGGTCCGGCCCGCCGCACGGAAGTTGCTGACCTTCTCGTCGTCGAAGATCATCTGGCTGAGAGAAAGCCCGGCCGCGCCCAGGTCGTCCGGCTGAAGCCGGGTGGAGCTGTCGTTGTAGCTGTAGTTATAGGATGCATCGGCCGCCAGCTGGGGCAGGAGCGGGCTCCGGGCCACCTGCCGGTCCCGCCGTGATGTTTCCATCTGAGCGCCGCTGATCCTGAGCGAGGTGTTCCCCTGCTCGGCCATCTGTAGAACCTTGGGAAGATCAAGAATCGGGTCCCCTGCCTCAAAGGCTTCCGGGTGCAGGAACGTGGCGTACATCCGGACGGCCACGTCGTCGGCGGGAACGCCGTGAG
>CAYTRL010000644.1:0-2260 GCA_964439795.1 uncultured Thermodesulfobacteriota bacterium | reverse complement strand
CCTGTACGGGGACGCCAACGTGAGCCAGACGCTCTCCGCATGGGTGAACGTGGCGGTGGAGATCTTTCCCTGGCTCTACCTGGGCGGCGGGTTCCTCTTCGGCACCCACGCATCGGACGTGACGCTGCGCATGGCCATCGACCCCCGCACCCTGAAGCTGGTGATCGAACGGGCCCGGGTCAAATGGAAGATGACCACGGAGATCCGCCCCATGGTCGGCGTCATGCTCAAACCGATCTCCAACCTGCGCCTCGGCTTCACCTTCCGCAAGGGGATGAAGCTCCTCTTTGCCAACGGCCTCAAGGTGGAGGCCGACCTGTACCTCGGCCCCGACCATGTCATTCCCGCCCCCATCCCCGGGTTCACCATTGATGTTCCCATCAACTCCCACTACCGTCCGCTTCAATATGCCTTCGGAGCCTCTTACCGCCTTCTCCCCCCCCTTCTCCTGGCCTTTGATGTCACCTACTACGACTGGCGGGCTTACAAAGACGAATCCGGGCAGTCGCCGAACCCCCGGATGAAGGAAGTCTGGGTCCCCCGTTTCGGGATCGAATATATCCTGTTTTCCTCCGCGGCCGTTCGGGCCGGGTACGAATACTCCCCCTCGCCGCTGGAGCAGCAGAGCGGAACATGGGTCAACTACCTGGACAACGACGTTCACGTGTTCTCTTTCGGCCTGGGGTATTCCTGGGATGTGTTCGGCCAGCTGCCGCACCCCCTTGCGTTCTCTCTTTATTACCAGTACAGCCACCTGGTCCCCAGGACCTTTCAAAACGTGCACGAGGGAGCCCCCCCGCTGAGGAGTTCGGGAAGCCTTCAGTCCGTGGGCTTTGGAGTGAAACTGGTTTTTTAAACGCCCGGCAGGGCGCAGGCAACAGGGGGCCGCAGGAAAACGGTATGATGCCACGCCACAGGAAAAAAAAGGTCCGCTTTGGCCGGCTGCTTTGCGCCCTGGTTCTGCTGGGCCTTCTCGCCCCCCCCCTGCCCGCTGCCGCGGACATCGCCACCGAGTTCGGGTTTTCCCCGAGGGCCATCGGGATGGGCAACGCCTACACGGCCCTGGCGGACGACTTCTCGGGCTTCTACCACAACCCTGCGGGCCCTGCCACGCGGCCCCGCGACGTCCTCACGCTGGGCTATCTCTCCAACAGGCCGAGCGTCATGGTCCGATCGGGCGGAGGACCGGAGCAGGAGAAGTTCAGCGAGAAGATCCAGGGCGGGGTCTGCGGCTTTTCCCTGGACGTGGGCCAATTTTTCCCGGAACGATACCGGCCCGTGCTGGTGGCGGGCCTAGCGGCCGTATTTCCGGACAGCTTCAAGACCTTTGTCAACGCGGACATCATGTACTTCGACGAGATGACGTTTCCGGTCTATGGCCGGGTTCAGGATTTCTCGCTGATCTTCATGGGGGCGGGCCTCCGGCTCCACAGGATGCTCTATGTGGGCGCCAGCGCACGCATCGGCTTCACCGCGGATATCCGGAACATCAACCTGCTCTTTGACGTGACTCGCTGGACCGACCCCGAGGTGACCTTTTACAAGCTGGACATCAATCCGGACCTGGAGGTCTCACCCATCGTGGGGGTGATCTTCATGCCCTGGAAAAGCCTGCGCCTGGGGGCCGTCTGGCGAAGGGGAGGAAACCCGGTCACCTTCATGGGCACGGTGGACGTCACGGTGGCCGTGGGACCGGTCCAGATCGAACTGCCGGACTATTCCCTCTTTGTTCAGGAGTTTTACAACCCGGAGGAGATCGCCGCCTCCCTGGCGTTCAGGCCCCTGGCTCGGCTGCTCCTGGCCGTGGACGTCACCTGGGCCAGATGGTCGGGGTACAACCTCCCCTACGGGGAACGCCCGCCGGGCGACCCGTTCCACGATATCGTCATTCCACGGCTGGGCGCTGAATTTCGGGTCCTGGAAGACCTGCGGGTCCGGCTGGGCTATGGCTATCACCCCTCACCGGTGAGCCGGGTCCAGCCGTACACGCAGCTGCTGGACACGGACCAGCACGTATTTTCCACGGGGCTCGGGTATGCCTGGGGGTGGCCGGCGCGCTGGATCGCCTATCCGCTCGTGTTCGATCTCTATTTTCAGTACAAGTACCTTCCGGAACGGACGCTGGAAACGGTGGCGGGGGACATGACGGTGCACGGGCGGCACGTCAATATCGGAGGGTCGATACAGCTGCAGTTCTAACGTTCCGGCTACCCGAACAGGCCCATGACCATCTTGAGCTTCGTGGCCGGCCCGCCGTTCA
>CAYTRL010000643.1:0-2262 GCA_964439795.1 uncultured Thermodesulfobacteriota bacterium | reverse complement strand
CTGTGTATCGTCCCGGAAATGAGCAGGCTTTCCATGCTGTACCTGATCCCGAAGTTCATCCGCGGGTCGCACGTGGCCGACAGGCGGATCCGGATGGTCCGGGGCCGACACATCGTGGTGGATGTTCCGGAGGGAGCGTGGGTGCAGTTCGATGGGGAGATCCTGTCCGAGCCTGCCCGCCGCCTCGAAATCCGCGTGCTCCACCGTCAGTTGCGCGTCATCGCATGATCCCGGGGGAAAGGCTGGAACCGGAGATGCACGTTTTGAAGCTGGTCTACCTGAACGCTTCCTTCTACCCCCTACTTCTGCTGTTCACGGCTGTCTGCATCCTCGTCTTCCCGCCGTATTTCGCCTTCGTGTTCCTGTTCCTGTCACGACGCAGGATTTTGAAGCAGCTCCGTCGCATTATCTCCTGGTACGGCTGGATCGCCGTCCGGATCCTTCCCTGTCCGCTCATCCGGATCGAGTTCAAGGATCTGGAAAGGGATGACGCCGTCGGCGCCCGGCTTTTCATCTGCAACCACCGGTCGCTGTCGGATGCTTGGTTGATGGGTCTTCTGCCCGGTGAGTTCGTCCAGATCGCCAAGGGCTATGTGTTCCGCATTCCGGTCCTGGGGATCGTGGCCCAGTGGGCGGGATATCTGAGTGTCAATGAAATGCCCTTCAAGGAGTTTTCCCGTAAAGTCTGCAGACTCCTGGAGACCGGTGTCTCGGTCGTCAGCTTTCCGGAGGGTACGCGGTCCGGGAGCAGGGAGATCGGGCAGTTTCACAGCGGCATCTTTCGCGTTGTCCTTCTGGCCCGGTGCCCAATCGTGCCCCTGTGCATCACAGGGACCGAGAAAATCCCCGCACAAGGGAGCCTCCTGCTCCGCCCGGGAACGATCAGAGTGCACAAGCTGCCGGCTCTTCACTGGGAGGAGTACGGAGAGTTGAGCGCCTACGAGCTGAAGAACAGGATCCGGAACGTCATTGCCTCTTACCTGGACGTTCTGGACCGGGAGATGGCTTCCGGTCAAACCGTGGTGTAGTGGTCCACCGAGTTTCGATTGCCATATTGGCACTACCCACATAGGCCGGGGTTCCATTCATCGAGATACCCGTGGGCGGCGATGTGGATGAATCGGTAGCAGTGGAGAGATGTCTCCAGAATGTACTTTCTGCTGGCCAGAGCGCCTAGACGAGGGTTCGCCCCGGATCTTGACCGCAATCAGCATTCCCGGATTCACTTCAGGTGATGCGTCGAATAGAACCCGATCGCCAGCGCCATCCCGCCGTGCAGGGCCTGGATCTCCATGGTGGGCTGCTGCTCCCCGATGGGTCTGAGCAGGGTGACGCCTGATGCGGAGACCACCTCCGGCGTTCGACCCGGCCGGGCAGGGGCATCGAAGAAACCGCCGGCAACGAGAAGAGAACCGTCCGAGAGCATCACCGGATTGAACCTGATCCGGCCGTAGTGAAGGCGATGGGGAAGGGGATAGGAACGCAGCTGAAGGCCCGCGAAGAGTTCCATGCACGTCCTTGCGCCGAGTCTGTCTCCGCCGCTCATGATGAGGGCGTGATATTGATCGAGGGCCACCATGGCGTGGCCGTACCTGGGTCGGGTCATCTTGCCCCATGGATAGAACTTCCGGGATGAGAGCAGAAAGAGCTCCGCGTCGTCGTGGACGGTCTGGTTGGCGCCCATCCCGCCGGTGATGAGCACCGCACCGCCGGCCAGCGGCACGGCTGCCGCGTGCAGACGCGGCCGCGCCATGTCGGGGAGCTTCATGAAGGTTCGTTTCTGCACGTCATACAGCATGGCCCTGGCCGTGGGAGTGCCGCTCCTGGTCTCGGCCCCGCCGGCGAGGAGGACGTATTCCTTCCCGGAGCCCGGGGCCTTCACCACCGTGGCCGTGGGGTCGGCCAGGAACCAGGGAATGCTGCCGAGGTTCTGGAACTGATTCAACCGGGGATCATACAGCTCTGCGGTGGGGGTGGTCGGTGTCTGGTCGCCGCCCGCCACCAGGACGGTGTTGTCCCGGAGCAGCCGCATGACATGGCTGCCCCTGCCTCTGGTCAGGCTTCCTGCGGGTCGTGCGCTGGCCTTCGTGGGGTCGTAGATATGCGCGGCGCTGGTGAACCTCAATCCCGGCTGGGACAGGTCCTGGCCGCCGGTGAGCAGCACTGTGCCGTCGGTCAGGGTCGATCGGGCATGGCCGTTTCCGGGGATCCATGGAATGGGTGCGTACTCGCCCACGTTTCTACCCGATCTGGCAAGCTGAT
>CAYTRL010000642.1:0-2263 GCA_964439795.1 uncultured Thermodesulfobacteriota bacterium | reverse complement strand
CCGAACCATAGCACTCCCTCCCCGTCTTCGGCGATAGACCACACCTTGTTCCCTGCCAGTCCGTCTTCGCCAGTGAAGGTCGTCCACTCACCTCCCCCATACCGACTTGCACCGCCTCCCTTCGTCCCCACCCACACATCTCCGTTCCGCTGCTGAGAGATGGCGCTGATCCTGTTGTCTGCCAGCCCGTCCGCCGTGGTGTAGGTGACGCATTCCCACTCTACGCACCGACTCACTCCTTCCAGGGTGCCGAACCACATGGCCCCGTCCCGAGCCTGGCATATCGACGTCACAATCGGGTCCGCCAGCCCCTCATCGGGAGTCAGGTAGCTCGTCTCCAGTCCATCATAGCGAATGGCGCCGACCCCGTTGGTGCTGAACCACAGGTATCCCTCTCGATCCTGCACTATCGCGCGCGCGATCTCCTGGTGCCTGTCGCCGTCGATCTCGAGAGGGCGCCAGACTCCCGAAGGTCGGTTGGCGACCACGGCCGTCCCCGGGCCGGCCGGCACCTTGTACGCTCCCCAGTAAGCCCTGAGAGCTTCTCCCGAACCGCTGAAGCTTTCCCCCAGGTCCCTCAACATCCCCTGCCACTCCGGATCACTCTCCAGCGTCACTTTCTCCCGGGCGATGTCCGTCAGCTCCTCCAGTTCGAACAGCCGACTGAAGACGCTGTCCACCGTCGCCCGCCCGCGCCGGGCCGACTCCACCAGCCCGCGCGCCGCCAGAAAAGGCACGACCTTCTCCTCGTATGCCTCTTCGAACTCCCCCTTGCGCT
Organism: uncultured Thermodesulfobacteriota bacterium; assembly: GCA_964439795.1. Lineage (GTDB taxonomy): Bacteria > Desulfobacterota > DSWW01 > DSWW01 > DSWW01 > CAYTRL01. The sequence goes on along the minus strand of CAYTRL010000642.1, from coordinate 1,485 downwards.
CCGGATCCACCCAGAAGGACAGCCTGGCCAGGATCGGTTCTGCCGCCCGCAGATGCGCCGGCCCCATCGCCGTGAGAACCCAGAGTGCCAGGCAGGTGATGTGCTTGCAGAAATATCTCATAGCCCGTAACACCGATCGATCGAGGCGTCCTCGATTGCGTTCCATCATGCAGGAATATCCGCTAAAAATCCACCTCGAAGCCCAGCCGTGCCGTCATCGGCGGCTGGTACCCGAAGGCCTTGCCGAAGTTCGGGTTGGGGAGGATCTGCTCCCCGGTTTCCTTGTCGACATCCTTGTAGCGCCACTCGTCGATATTCACCGCCTTGCGCCGGCTGCCCACGTGCATCAGGTCCAGGATCAGCCTCCCTGGAAATCCCGCCTTCCCCATGGTCGGCACATCGTAGACCAGGCGCAGGTTCAGATCCCATATCGCCGGCGAGCGCCCGGCCGAACCGCGCTCCACCAGGAACAGCGGCCGCCCGGCACCGAATTCGATCTGTCCGAACTCGTTGAGCGGCGTGCCGCTCTGCCAGGTGAAAAACGCGCCCGCCGTCAGATCCAGATTCACCCGATACGAACCGAAAAGCTTGAACACGTGCGTGCGGTCGTTGGGCAGTAGCCCTTTGCTGTTGACCGCCTGCTCCTCGTACTGCAGCGAGAAGTTGTTGCCCGGGCTGGGAAACCTCGCATCCGAATTGAATAGCCCGGAGTAGTTCCCGTGGGTGCGCGACAGCACGTAGGAACCGGCGAAGGTCAGCCGGCTCCCGGCCGTGCGCTCCACGCTCAGTTCCAGCGCTGCATAATCCCGCTCCGCCTTCGGAAGACAGCCCAGATCCCCCTCGCCCGGATTGGCGTATATGAACTCTCCGTGACAGTTTCCGTTGGTATACGCCTGCCGCAGCGTCCGGTAGATCCCGCGTACCCCTACCTTGAATTCACCTTCGAAAACCCGTTCGTAGCCCAGAGTCAATTCGTCGAAATGCTCCCCCTGGAGTCCATCCACTTCCTCGTATACCTTGTCACTAGAGGAGATGACTAGGACAGTATCTGGATCGTCCGGATTCAGGCGGGGATCTTCGCTGTATATGCGGAACCCGTTCGAACTGCCGATGAGATGATCAGCCCCGTTACTCAACGGCGCCTGCTGGTAGAAGCGCCCGAGAGAGCCGCATATCTTCTGGAACGCATCCGGTTGAAAGATGAAACCGGCTCGAGGCTGGAACTGGTCGGTGATGTCCTGGACGATCGAATCCCCCTTGCCGACGAAAAACTGACCGTCCCACCGCAGTCCCGCGTTGAGCCTAAATCGCTCATTCACCTGCCAGGAATCCTGAGCGAAGACCGTCGGAACCAGATTGTGCACGTGGGTGTCCAGGTTGAAGTAAAGCGCCCGGTAATCCTCTTCGCCATTCTTCTTGATAAGGCCGGGAAAGACCGTCCCCCAGATCCCGGCGACCATGTTGTCCTGGTACTCCAGCCCCCCC
>CAYTRL010000641.1:0-2267 GCA_964439795.1 uncultured Thermodesulfobacteriota bacterium | reverse complement strand
CGTACCTGGCGTGGAGCGTCTCTATCTCGTGGGGGATTCCACATGCGCACCGGGTCCCTGCTGGGAGATGGAGTATGAATCCGTTCTGACCTGCTACGATCGAATCCTCGGCGCGGAGGAGGGTTGACGGGTGAGAAAGTCCAGCGCAGCACTGCTCGAAGTCACGTTCCTTTTCCTGTTGGTCATCGGGATCTGCCGGGTGTTGTACCAGTTCCGGTCGGTCCCGTTCATCTCCCGTACGCTGCCGCTCTGGGCGGCGGGACTGTTCCTGTACATCCCCTTGATGCTGTTGTTTGTTCAGAAGAAAAACCCCGGGGACTGGGGGTTGACCCTGGACCGCTTCCGTTCATCGGTGAAGACCGCCCTGGTGCTTTCCCTGCTGTGCCTTCCGTCCTTTCTGCTGCTTTACCATCTCTACCAGAAATTCTATCTGCATATTCCCGGACACTTCGCCCTGTCCGCCAACTGGTTTCTGTTACTGCTATACCATCTGGCATGTGTGGCGCTTCCCGAGGAGGTCTTCTACCGTGGATACATGCAATCGCGCCTCAACGAAGTCTTTCCTGGCGGGGTAACCCTTTTCTCTGGGCGTCTGGGTGTCGGATGGCTGTACACAACGGTTCTGTTCGCCCTGGGACACTACTTCATCGATTTCCGCCTGGACACGCTTGCCACCTTTTTTCCCGGTCTGGTATTCGGCTGGCTGCGGGAACGTACGGGGAGTGTGGTGGCGTCCACGATCTTCCATGCGTTGTGCAACGGCACCGTCCTCCTGGTCTCCTAGGAGGTTTTTGAGCCATTCTGAAAGCCGTTACATCCAGGGGACCGGGGTGGTTCAGCAGGATGCACCCGCAGGGCCGGGCCATGAATCGTGCTGAGCGTTACAAGATCCTCTGCACTGGAATGAACACAGGTGTTCGCGTGGAACATGCCGCGCCGACCCGGTGGGGAGGTTGAACGGAGGGGGCAGCGTTTATCCCTCCGGATCGCAGGGGTCGATCCGAATCGAGAGCCGGAAGCAGATCTCCTCCCCCGTGGACTCCCGGCGGATCCTGACAGGCAACTGGATCTCCTGTTCCTGCTCTCCCTGAGGCCCCTCCAGGCGAACCGTGAAGGACGCAGAGGGGGAGGGTGCCGGGGAAGAAGCGGCATCCGGAGGAAACCGGATCACCGACGGATCTACCCAGCGGTTCGGATCCGTCTGGCCACCCACATCGACTTCGGGGACGGCTTCCGCCTGTGCAGCGGCCTCCGTAGAAAGCGGCACGTTTTGTTCCGATCCCTCCATTCCCAGTGGGGGAATGTTCAGTGTTTGCTCATGGGACAGGCCGGGTTCGGCAGCATTCTGGGACGGGAAGGACGTCAAGGAGATTTCCGCACCTTCCCGTAGAGATGCGCCGCCCTGTTCAGCGGAGAGTCCGGTCAGCTCGTTTCCCGCCGTGTCATGCAGATACGGATCCGCGGGAGGGGAGAGGACTTCAGGGTCTTTCCGCATGGGTTCGGGATCGTAGAGGTTTGTTCCCGCCTCTCCGGTGTCTTCCTGCAAAGCGACCGCGGCAGCACCGGAAGCATGCACGGACGGCCCGGCGGCGGCCTCCGCAGCCAGGAAGGCCGGCGCCTGCCGAGGGGCGGGTTCGGGTTCCTGTGCGGCCACGGGCACGGTGGGAGCCGGTGGTTCCACGGGGGGAAGCGACGGGGACTCTGTCTGCTTTTCCTGAAAGAGGTTGTTTTTCAAATGCTCCGCAACCATGCGTGTGATGCGAGCCAGGGTCGTAAGAACCCCCTCTCCCTGAACCGCAATGGCTTCAAAAAACGGATGCCCGCCGGCATTCAGCAAACGGTTCATCTCCTCCACACTGAGCGTGTTCGGAAGATCCATTTTGTTGTACTGCAGGACCAGGGGGATCTGTGACATCTCTTTGTCGATGGACGCAAGGTTCTCGCCAAGGTTTTTCAGGCTTTCCACGTTTTCGCTTGCCATCTCCTTCTGGCAGTCCGCTACGAAAACGATCCCGTCGACCCCCTTGAGAACCATCTTCCGGGTCTCGTTATAAAAGATCTGTCCCGGAACGGTATACACATTGAAGCGCATCCGGTATCCGGCGATCTCTCCGATCTGCACCGGCAGAAAGTCGAAGAACAGTGTCCGATCGGTCTTGGTCTCCAGGGAGATCAGCTTGCCCCGTTTCTCCGGTTCCATCTTTTTGTGAATCCATTCCAGATTCGTTGTTTTCCCGGAGAGTCCCGGACCGTAGTAGACGATCTTT
>CAYTRL010000640.1:0-2267 GCA_964439795.1 uncultured Thermodesulfobacteriota bacterium | reverse complement strand
CCGGCGTCCTGAAGATCTACGAGTGGGTGCACGATCAGTACGAAAGGGGTAGAATCACCTCCATCTCCCCGGAGGAGATGATGGAGCAGGCCCGTCTTCACTTGCCGGAATTCTTTGCGTAAGGGCCTGTCGGAAAATCAGGCCTACGTACTTTTCCGCCATTCCGGACTTGATCCTTTGACCCCCCTGACCCTTTCCCCCCCCCTGATCCGGAATCCAGGGGCAGGGGCAAGCAGGAGGCTCTTGGGCACCCTGCCCGGCCTCTCCTGGATCCCCCGCGTCTGCGGGGATGACGACCGTCATGGAATCCCGGCCGGAGCATGCCCTGGACTTGGATCCGGGGCAGGATGACAACCCTATTTTGTTTTCCGCCGTACTCCCAGGTTCTTCGGTTTTACCCTGAAGACGTTTCCAACTCCTTCAAGCGTCGCTTCAGTTCGATCATCTTCATCTCGCGGGCTACGGCAAACCGGTTGAACCGCTCCAGTTCCTCATTCTTTTTCCGGAGTTCATCGTTCACTCGGAGAAACTCTTCGTTCTTCGTGGATAGCTCACCACGGTCCTTTTCCAGCTTCCGGTTGAGCCGTTTCCACTCGGTCATGTCGTGAAAAACGATCACGCCTCCGAGCGGAAACCGCTGATCCTCGAAGATGGGGGAATAGGTCATATCGATGGCCCGGTCTTGCAGGTCCAGGTCCAGCGAGAACTGTGTCTCGAGGCTGGGGCTCTCGCGAACGCTTTGGATCCACTGCTGGAACGCCTCCGGTTCCATGACATGAGGCAGGATCTGCTGCAGCATGTCGCCCATGGAGGAACCGACCACGTCTTTGCGCAAGTCGAACAGCTCGTAGAAATAGGGGTTGGTACCCACCACATGTCCTGCGTGGTCCAGGATCAGGATGCCGGAACGGATATTTGCCAGGATCGTGTCCAGGGCAATCGGTCTCAGGTCCGCCAGGGAAAAGCGGAAGATCCCGATCCCGTACAGAACCACCGTAATGAAAAACAGCAGGGACGTCGTATCCAGGGAGACGGGGACGATCCGAAAAATATAGAGGATGTTTCCCCCCAGCGGCACCAGGCAACCGAGGATCATAATCAGCGTCTGCTTGCGGTAGATGGATTCCGGGGTACGGAAATAGCTGAATACGTAAAGGAGGATACCCAACCCCAGGAAGAGGTAGGAAAAGATGGTGTGAAACCAGTACAGCGGTCCGAAGACCTGGTTTTCTGCGAACAGGCCGAGACTTCCCTGAAAGAAGAGTCTGTGCCAGGGGTTGCTGAGAAGTCCAACGTATGATGCCACCGCAGGGAAAAAGATGAGGGGGAGATACTTCCGGATCGTTCTCCACCGCCCCCCCGTGTAGAGATAGGCCAGCAGAAACCATAGACCCCCCACCGGGCAGATTCCCAGAAACCGTACGAGGGCCCATCGATCTGCGTACTCCGGAGGCGTGACCATCTGGAGAAAATCCCCCAGGGTCCAGACGGCGACGGCGGAGACCAGGCATCCGAAGACCACCCGGATCCGCTGCCAGCGCTCCTTCTGGAACAGGCGGAAGGCCAGGAAGGCCGACGCAAGGAAGGTAGAGAACAGGAGAACGGCAAACGGAGTGAACAGTATCGACTTACCCATGAGACACGCTCCCGGGCACGAACCCTGTCACGGCCCTGTTTTCCCCGCCGCCTCCTCCACAGCGGGCGTCTCCGCACCCGCGGGGTTCTGATTCCCGGATCCCGGAGGAGTCTGCTGGGATATCTTGGAGATGGAAGCCTTGGCTTCCGATGCCTGGGGATGGTTCGGGAAATCGGCCAGGAACCGATGGTAGGCGTCCAGAGCCTGCTCCGGTTGTCCCGTTTGTTCGTAGCACCGTCCCAGACCCATCCACGCCCACGGCCGGATGTACGAAGAGTCGGCCTGGGTCAGTTTCTGATACCAGGGGATGGCGTTTTCAACATCCCCCTTCTCCTCGTGCACGTATGCCAGCCCCTCCCAGGCCAGGGCCTTGATTTCCACCGGCACCTTTCCCTTCTCCAGAAGATCCTGGTAGACCTCCAGCGCCGCATCGTGTTCGCCCCGTTCGAAATAGACCTGTCCCAGCAGGAGACGGCTCTGCTGTCCGGCGGATGTGCCGCTGTAATCGTCCACGATCATCTCCAGCGTGGTCACCGCCTCCTGTTTCTTCGCCGGGTCTTCGGAGGAGGACCCGGTTTGCAGGCCGGCTGCCGGCACAGCGCGGCCTGCTGATTGCAGGACCCCCCGGACC
>CAYTRL010000639.1:0-2274 GCA_964439795.1 uncultured Thermodesulfobacteriota bacterium | reverse complement strand
TACGCCGCGTACCGGCGGTACTGCAGGCTCATGTGGGAGAAGTTGAAATCCTCCCGTTCCAGGAAATCGGTGACGGGAAGGAGATAATGGGCGAAGCTGCCGGTCTCGTTTCGGTAGAGGTCCAGGCTGATCAGCAGGTCCAGGCTTCCCAGGGCTTCCTTCAGGTGTTTCTCATTGGGCACGCTCAGCAGGGGATTTCCGGCCACCACCACCAGGGCCCGGATTTTCGGCTCCCGGCGGCCCAGGATCTGCTCCGCCATAAGGGCGGCCGGCCAGGTTCCCATCACCGGCAGGAACTGCCCCACCGGGGACCGCCGCCTCGCCTTCCCCACACCGGAGAGCCGGTAGAGGGCCGCCGCGTCCATGACGCCCCGGCATAGCAGGCTCCCCCCTTTCCGGTCAAAATGCCCGGACAGCAGGTTCAGGACCAGGATCAGCCAGTAGGTCAGGGTCCCGGAACTCGCCAGGTTGATCCCCACGCTGCCGTAACAGGCCGCCGGCCGGGGCCCCGACATCCGGAGGGCGATCTCCACTGTCTTGCGTGCCGGGATGCCGGTAATCGGTTCCGTCCGTTCGGGGGACCAGGGCCGAACCACCGCCTGCAGTGCCACAACGCCCGCCGGGTCCTCCTCCGCCCACCGCCGGTCCAGCTTGCCGCGGTCCATCATCACCCAGAGCAGGCTCATCAGGAAAAAGCGGTCGGTATCCGGACGGATGGGGATGTGCTCGCCGGCCAGACGCGCCGTCTCGGTCCTCCGCGGGTCCACAACCACCACGTCCCCTCCCCGCTTCTGGATGTTCCGCAACGTCTCGGCGGGCCGGGGCACCTGCACAAAGCTCATGCCGGAAACCGCCGGGTTGGCCCCCAGGACCAGCAGAAAATCCACATGATCCAGGTCCGGAACAGGTTGCATGACCGGGGAACCGAATACCCGCTCGGAGGCCGCGAACTTGTTGTTGCAATCCTGGGAACCGGACGTGAAGAATGATGAGGTCCCCAGTGTTTTGACAAAGGTCGGTACCGCCATGGACCCGTAGGTGCAAAAGGCCAGGGGGTTTCCCATATAGACGGCCACCGCATCCGGACCGTAGGTGTCGCGGATCCGGCACAGGCTGGAAGCCGCCCCGGTGAGCGCTTCCTCCCAGCCGACCCGGCGGAAGCGATCGCCCTCCCTTTGCATGGGATGCCGGAGCCGGTCGGGGTCGTTGTGCACGGCGGCAAAGGACACACCCCTCCTGCAGACCCATCCCCGGGAGAGGGGGTGCTCGCGATCCCCCCGGATCCTCAGGACCCGCCCGTTCTCCGTCTCCACACGGATCCCGCACATGGGCTCGCACAATCTGCAGAAGGTCCGTTTCTCTTCGGACAAAAAAACCTCCTATCTTCCCGGGGACCCCTGTGACCCCCGGCGGATGGCCGTCAGGCGGACTGCTGGCATTCCGGCGAGGGTCCGGCGGCCTCCCGCCTGTATTCACAGTCGCTGCGGGAACAAAACACGCAGGGGTACCGCCGTGCCACCTCGCGGGCACCGAGCATGCAGGCCGAGATGGATTTCCGGGGAACCATCATCCCTGAAGAGGTGCACGTCACCCCCAGGGTCTCCGGCCGCAGGGATCGGAAGATCGCCTGCTGCCCGTCGCGGATCTCCCAGTCACAGTACCCCGGGCTAAACCTCCCGGTGGCCTGCATCCCCCGATCCTGCAGAATCCCGGCGATGTGTGATTCCATCCGGTCCGCCAGCCACTCGGCGAGCACGGATCCCGCCGCGTCCAGCAGGAAGGCGGTGAACAGGGAGCGGTCCTGGTCCCGGCGGATCTGTCGGTCCAGTTCCTTTCCCAGGGTCACCACGAAGCAGCAGAGAACCCGGGGCTCCGGCAGGCGTTCCGCAAGCCGTGCCCATCTCTCACTCTGCACCCGGACGTCCTCAGCCCGCAGCAGGCTTCCCTGGCAGCCGGCCGGATCGTGGATCCGGAACAGGCCCTCGGGTTGCATCTGTTCCGTTCCCCACTGGAGGATACGCTGGATTTCCGAGAGGATCTCAGGGCCCACCGCATCCGGGGAAGGATAGCCCACCTGCCGGATGACCCGGGGAACGAGTTCATCACAGGACGGAGGCGGGCTGCATCGAAACGTTGCGGCATTCATGGGAACTACCCAGGGGTGTCGATCAAAACCATGTCATTATCATGCCCGTGGACCCCGGATCAGGTCCGGGGCAGGCCCGGACGGCAACAGGGACCTGAAAGAACCGGATTCCGGGTCAAGCCCGGAAT
>CAYTRL010000638.1:0-2278 GCA_964439795.1 uncultured Thermodesulfobacteriota bacterium | reverse complement strand
TTGACGAAGTGCTGGTTCTCCGGGTCGTCCACGTTGATCACGCGGTAGAGAACCTTTCCATCTGAGATTTGTTCCTCGAAACCCCTTGCCACCGTCTCCCTGGAATACTCCTCCAGCCGCCTGCACGTGGGGCACCGGTAGTTCGTGTGGAAATAGGTGACCCGTACGCTCGTTTCGGCGTCCGGGCCGAACGCCTCGCCCCCGGCCTCCTGTTGGGGCGCGTCGATGGTAGCCGTTGAGGCCGCTTCTTGATGGCATCCCGCCCCCGGGATCGCCATGAGGAAACAGGCGATGAAAGGGAAAAGAAGGTTCGAAAACCCAACCTTCCGGTACGGGTGGCTTCTCTTCTGGAACGGTTGCATGGGTTTTTATCTCCTGCTTCCTGGGTTGTGACTTCTCCCGGTTCAGGAATTCTATCATGACTCTGCTTCAAGAAAAGAACCCGAACAAGACAGTTCGACCGTTTCGACTTGACACAGGGTGGGGGTGCGTGGATAATATCATTCTGAGCGAGCGCTCAGTCATGATCGCTGTTCTGGCAGTCTCCCTGATGAAAAATATCATTCAATTCAAACGGTTGACAGGAATTCTCCAGAGATGGACGCCCCGTTGACCCCCACAGCTGAAGTCCCCACCCAGGTCAAGGACCGTGGGCTGGTTGAGCGCCGAAGGCGCCAGATCGTGGATGCGTCGGTGAAGCTGTTCATCGCGCAGGGTTTTCATAAGACCACCACCCGCCAGATCGCCCGGGCGGCGGGCTTCAGCATCGGCACCCTCTACGAGTATGTCCGTTCCAAGGAGGACGTGCTCTACCTGGTCTGCGTGGCGATTCATGCGGAGGTGGAGCGGGGCGTGGTGGACGTCCTGAACCGCAACGGAGAGGAGGAGGGGCGGGAGGCCCTGCAGGGGGTGATCCGGGAGTACTTCCTGGTCTGCGACCGGATGAGCGATCACATCCTGCTCATGTACCAGGAGACCAAATCCCTTCCTAGGGGGTGGCGGGAAAAGGTGCTGGAGAACGAGGTGCGGATCACCGGACTGTTCCGGAAGGCCATCGGCGCGCACCTGTCCGGCGAGGGCCGGCAAAGTCCGGACCCGGAAGCCCTGGATCTCATGGCCCAGAACATCGCGGTGCTGGGTCACATGTGGACGTTCAGGCGGTGGGTTTTCCGGGGGCGGTTTGACATCGAAGCGTACATCACACACCAGACGGCGTTGATTCTGAAAGAACTGGAAAGCACGAACCATTAAGGGGGAAGCCATGCCGGCGGAAGTCGGGATCCATGTGGAAACAGAAGCATACCAGCCCAAAAACCATGTGCGTGTGGTCACGGCCACGTCCCTGTTTGACGGACACGATGCGGCCATCAACATCATGCGCCGGATCCTGCAGACCACCGGCGTGGAGGTCATCCACCTGGGCCACAACCGCTCCGTGGAGGAGATCGTACGGGCCGCGGTGGAGGAGGACGCCCAGGCGGTGGCGGTGTCCTGCTACCAGGGCGGACACATGGAGTTCTTCAAGTACATCGTGGATCTGCTGGGCGAGTACGGGGCGGGCCACGTGAAGGTGTTCGGCGGCGGGGGAGGGGTGATCGTACCGGAGGAGATCCGGGAACTGCAGGCCTACGGCGTCACGCGGATCTACTCGCCCGAGGACGGGGCCCAACTGGGACTGCAGGGGATCATCAACCACCTGGTCCGAACCATTGATTTTCCTGTGGTTCCCGACACCTACGCTCCGGACCTGGAGTCTCTGACCCCCGCCCCGGCCGGCAAGCGGAACGTGGCCCGGATCATCTCCGCCGTGGAGACGGAGGGGGCCGGGAAGAACGGTTTTCTCGCCTCCTTTCGTGAGGAAGTGAAGACCAGGCTTGCCGACGGCGGACCACCGGTGGTGGGGATCACGGGCACCGGCGGCGCAGGAAAATCCTCCCTCACCGACGAGCTGATCCTCCGCTTCCTGCACGACATTTCCGGGGCCACCGTTGCCGTGCTGAGCGTGGACCCTTCCCGCCGCAAGACCGGCGGGGCCCTGCTGGGGGACCGCATCCGGATGAACGCCATCGGCAACCCACGGGTGTACATGCGCTCCCTGGCCACGCGCGGTTCCCGGAGCGAGATCAGCGAGGCCCTGGCCGACGCCATCCAGGTTCTTCAAGTCTGCGGGTTCGACCTGGTGATCGTGGAGACCGCGGGGATCGGGCAGGGGGACACGGCCGTGGTGGATCTGGTGGACGCCTCGATCTATGTCATGACCCCGGAGTTCGGGGCCTCG
>CAYTRL010000637.1:0-2282 GCA_964439795.1 uncultured Thermodesulfobacteriota bacterium | reverse complement strand
CCGTGGGGCGGGAACCACGGCCGTTTCCTGTCACTTCTGTTTTGCCATGTTCGAGGACGCCTGCAGGCGGCTTCCAGGGAATGTGGATCTCCGGGTGGCGGATTGGCTGGAACTGCTCCGGGAATCGGTGAATCCCCTCCGAACGAAGCATACCGCCTGGGAAACAGGTCGTCCTACCCGGCTACCCGGGATCTTCCCCCGTTCCGGGAGGCTCCTGACGCAGGAGCTTTTCACGCTCCAGGGCCTCCAGGATCCGCCGGGCGGTCTGTTCCGGGGTGCCGCGGATTTGGTTTTCCGGGGGGGCTTTCTGGGGGGAAACACCGAGCGCCTGACGGATCCTCTCCGCGCTGCTTGTGGAAGTGTATTCAGGGTTTCCGGAAGATCTTCGCGGTTTTGCACCGGAGATCTTCCGTCGTTCGATCCGGGGGGGATGGGGTGGAATACACAGGCTGGAGATTTCCATCCGATTGGCCCTGCGTTTTCCCCAGAAGCTGGGGTAACGGAGCGGACTTCCACGAAGAACGCCCAGGCAAACCGGCAGTTCCACACGGATCTCTTCCCGCAGTCGTCCCTCCTTTCGGGTGATCTCCAACGACGCATTTTTATTGCCCGGACGAAGAGCCACCACAGAACCCAGGTAAGGGATTCCGGTGAGGGCACTGAACATAGGGCCTGCCTGACCCGCCTCGGTATCCGTGTCGGAGACTCCGAAAAGCGCCAGATCGAAACGGTGCAGCTGGAACGCGTGAACCAGGTGTCGAACGAGCACCTCGCCGTCCGGTTCTTCCGGAGCATCGATCCAAAGCGCCTGGTCCGCACCACAGGCGAGAAGATCCCTCAGGATCTGCTCGGAGTTTGTCCTGGTGCCCGCCGAACAGAGCGTGACCGTGACGCATGACGGTCCGGGCCCGTCCCTGAGAGAGAGGGCCATTTCCAACGCGTATTCATCCAGGGGGTTCGATATGGGGGTGGATCCGGAACCAGCCTCGAGGGTTCCGCCGGGGGACACGTTGACGGCAAACGCCGGGTGATGCACGGGCTTGACGAACACGCAGGCCTTCATGACCGGCTCTCTTTTAATAGACGGATCCATTCCGGCAGAATCTGCAGGGCGTCTCCCCGTACCGCCCAGGTGGCGTTACGGAAAATAGGGGCGTCCTTATCCGTGTTGATGGCAAGCAGGTAACGGGGGTCCCGGAGTCCGGCCCGGTGCTGCGGCGCTCCCGAAATGCCGCAGGCGATATAGAGTTCGGGTGAGATTTTTCTGCCCGTCTGTCCCACCAGGCGCTCCTTGCCCGCCCATCCCAGATCCACCGCGATGCGGGAGGCGGCCACGGTTCCTCCCAACAGGGCGGCGAGTTCCTGAAGGAGAAGGAAGTTTTCCCCGCATCCCATTCCCTTCCCCCCGGCAACAACCACATCGGCATCTTCAAGGTCCAGGGCCTCGAGAGGTCCCTCTTCCTGGGAAAGGAGTTCGACATTCAGCGGCACACGTTTGTCCGGGGGATGAGCAGGCTGTGTTTCGCAAGAAAGCGGTTCCGTGGACCGGTGCGCAGACGGGCGCGGCAGGGGAAAGGATCCAGGTGACAGGGAGATGACACCCGGGGTGTCCGAAACAAAACGGAGGATCTCCGACACCTTGCCGCGGACCAGCGGACGCGTCATCTGAAGCCGGTCCCCCACGTGGCGAAGGTAGGTGACGCGTGGTACGTATCCTGCCCCCTCGAGAACGGACAGTTTCGGCGCCAGGGTGCGGGAGAGGGTCGTGGTCCCTGCCAGGAGACAGGCCGGGCGATGGGTGCCGTAGAGTGCACGCAATCCGTTCAGGCAGTTTTCCTCCACAAGACAGGTGATCTCTCCACGCAAGGGCTGGTGGAGCAGGCGGTGTACGCCCAGGGACTGCAGGTGCTCGAGATCCGAAGGTTCTGGGGAAGAACCGATCCAAACGGCGACCAGCGGGCCCGGAAACTGGCGCTGCATGGAGCGGGCAGCGCCAAGGGCTTCCAGGGATTCCCGCAGGATTTTCCCCTGGGGTGCTTCCACAAGGACCCAGCATTCATCCACGGAAGTCATGGCAACCCTCATAAGGCATTTCGTTCGGGTCCACCTCCCGTGCGGTCCCAACATCTTCCCGATGCTGCCGTGACCGCTCTACTCCAGGGCGTTGGCCGCCATGTACCCCTCGTACACCGCGTGCAACATGTAGCGGGGGGCCACGCAATCGCCCACCCGCGTCAGGGAGTCGACATTGCCCTTCAACGCCTTGTAAAGGCCGTCATCCG
>CAYTRL010000636.1:0-2283 GCA_964439795.1 uncultured Thermodesulfobacteriota bacterium | reverse complement strand
TTCATCTTCCGGAAGAAACGCACGCCCCTCATGTCGGGCATCATGATGTCCAGGGTGACCAGGTCCGGCGGTTCTTTTTTCGCTGCATTGATCGCTTCCTCACCATCCGAGGCGGTGATGACCTGAAACCCGTTTTTTTCCAGAAAGGTTTTCAAATAGATGATTACGTCCTGTTCGTCGTCGATCACGAGAACCTTTTTTGCCATGGTTTTAACCCTCCTCGAGCTGTTGGAGAACATACAGCTATCGTGGTTTGAGGGTGTCGGGGTATCCGGCGAACCCCGGACAACCCCGTCCCCAATCCGGTGCGGTTCACTTCTTCTTGTGGCATTCCCCGCAGGTCACGGGACCCGTCTTTTCGTGATGTTTGGCCATGGTGCGGTGACACCCCGTGCAGTTGCCGTGAAAGGCTTCCCGGAGGGATGGGGTGGACCCGTCCTTCTTGGCTCCGTGACAGTCCGTGCAGCTCGTTTCCTCTCCGTCCGCGTCGATCAGCTTTCCGGAGTCTTCATCGTAGACATGGTGGCAGGCCCCGCACCCTTCCTCGTCCAGGGCGTCCATGTGAGTTTCATGGTCAAAGTCGACGGGTGCCCTGGAGAGCTTTCCGAACACATCCGTGTATTCCAGGACGTACGTGTCTTCCTGTGCGGAAACCGGGCTCGAGGTCGCGGTGAGCAGCAGGAAGAGAGCGGCGGCGGTCAGCGACAACAATTTGCTTTGTTTCATGGTTCATCCCTTCGCGCGTGGTAGTTTCATGCCTGCAGATGTTCCGGAACTTCGATGCATTCCACCAGGATTTCGGAGAAGAACTTGGTGTGCATCCCCAGCTTGTAAGTCGCGATGATGTCCTCGATACCGCTGTGGCAGTTGTGACAGGGCGTCACCACGATCTTGGCCCCGGTGGCTTTGAGCTGATCCCCCTTGACCCGGTTTCCGTTCACCCGGTCGTTCTTCCAGGGAGGCCCGCAGTTGATGACGCCGCCGCCGGCGGCGCAGCAGTAGTTGTGCTCGAAACGGGGGTCCACATCCCGGAAGTCGGAGCAGACGGCGTTCATGAGTTCGCGGAGCTTCTTGCCCAGGCCCCGGCCCCGGACGATGTTGCAGGGGTCCTGCACCGTTGTGGGCTCATCGAATTTTTTGACGATCTTGAGCTTCCCGGAGGTGAGCAGGTCGTGGTAGAACTCCACGGCGTGGACCAGGGGCACCGGCGGCTCTTTCCAGCCCAGCCACTTGGGCCCGTCGTAGGCCGCCCCGCGGAAGGCGTGGCCGCACTCGCCCATGACGATCTTCTTGACCCGGAGTTCCAGGGCCTTGTCGTAGTGCGCCCGTTCCACACGGGCCATGATTTCAAAGTCCCCGGAGTACATGGCCATGTTGCTGTTGTCCCAGCCGTCCAGGGAGGGCATGGTCCAGTCCATTCCCGCCACGGTCATGATCATGTCCATCTGCCCGATGAGCTGAGGCATGAACTTCGGTTCCGGGCCGATCACGGAGTACATGATATCGGCGCCCTCCTTGTCCAGGGGGATGCGCGCGCCCACGATCTCGTCGATCTGTTCCACTCATCGGGCTTCACCCACATCTGGTTGGAGGTGACCGAATGGCTGTTCACCGTGTCCTGAAGGTACTGGGGCACCACGCCCAGCAGGTGGCAGATACGCCGGACCGTGAGGAGCATGTACGCCAGGTCGATCCCGAACGGACAGTACATGCTGCAGCGGCGGCACACGTTGCATTCTGTGAACGCGATGCGTGCGGCGTCCCGGATGAACTCCGGAGAAACGTTCCCGTCTTTTCGGATGATCTGCCAGATGGTGTCCTTGACCTTGCTCACGGGTGCGTACTTGGGGTCCCCGTCGTGAGAGTTGTAGAAATGGCAGGCGTTGGAGCAGAGGCCGCAGTGCACGCAGGTCTTCACAAAGGTCTTCAGCCGGGCCGCCGTCTCGTTTTTCAATACGCGCTGGATGGTTTCCTGGATGATCTCCGGGGTGAGCAGCTTGATCGTCTCGTCCATTCCCGGATCGATCACGGGTTCTCGAGTGCAATAGTTAACCATGTCGCTGTCTCCTGTTATGGCAAGGCGCAAGTTGCATGCGCCGTTGGGGTTACCAGTCGCGGGCGTTCCGGACGTTGCCGAACTCCGAACCCATGTAAGCGCGGGTGAACGGGAAGAAGAGCATGTGGCTCAAACGGGTGAACGGGATGGCCACCAGCATGATCTCCCCGTTGAGGATGTGCGCGAACAGCATGGGCCGGTAAGCCCCCCACTGATGTAAGGCCAGA
>CAYTRL010000635.1:0-2301 GCA_964439795.1 uncultured Thermodesulfobacteriota bacterium | reverse complement strand
CGGGTACGAGCAGATCGAGATCGAGGTGGAGAACGTGCTGCCCGCGGCGGCCAACCCGCTAGCGGTGAAGGTGGGCGGGATCCCGGCGATCAACGTGCACTTCGACGGGGCGACGACCATCACATGCAAACCCCAGGGGGCGCCCGCGGCAGGCCCGGCGGACGTGCAGGTGATCTACGGGCTCACCAACATCACGCTCACGGCCCCGAACGCCATCGAGTTCACGCCCAACCCCTATCCCGAGTTCAGCAAGATCTACAACTTCGGCCCCAGCCTGAGCGCGGGCATCACCAACATGGGCTGGGAACCGGAGGGACAGATCCACTCCGTGCCGGCAACCGTGGCTCGGCAGATCGGCGCCTACTTCCCCCAGCGTATCGTCCTGGAGGAGGGGGTCCCCCCCATCGGCGCGCCGAACCACATAGACCTCATGTTCGTGGGAGACGGGGTTCGCGAGTGCTACGTGCCGGCCCTGGATGAATGGTCCATTCCCGCCCCCGGCGAGCTGTGCACCCCGCTCATCTGGGACCTGGACAACATCCCCATCGGGCCGCTCATCGGCGCCGTGTTCGGGGACATCCTGGCCGGGATCCTGGCAGGAGACGGGATAGTGGGGGGCCTGTTCCAGAACCCCAGCATGCCGATGCAGAACTGGGCCATCCCCGGTGCCCAGATGGTGGACTACGCGTACGGCACCCGCATCGGGTTCAACTACTTCCAGTGGATGATCTTCGAGCCCACCTCGCCCCTGTTCAACCCGTTCTGTCTCGGGGAGCCCACCATCAAGATGATGGCGGACACGGACCCGGACCTGGTCATCGCGTTCGACTGGTTCTTCGACTCGGTGCTGTTCAGCCACCCGCCCAAGAACGACCTGTTCCACCAGATGCTGTTCGCCATGCTGGTCCTTTCCACGAGCAACTACTACAACATGCAGGTGTGCCCTGTGGGCGAAAACGACGGCGCCTGGGGGGTCCCCCTGATCACGACCGACGGGTCCGCAACCCGTACCTTCCAGCCCTATGAATCCTCTACGGAAGAGTGCCAGCCCGGGGCCACGTGTGCCGATCTGGGCTACGACCTGGCCGAGATCATCGACCTGCTGCTCCAGGACCCGGCTGATTTCTTCGAAGGGATCAGCAAGCCCAAGGAAAACATCGTGGTGGACTACCTGCTCCCGGGCTACGACCTGGCGGCTGTCATCCCCCCCGGGGCCGATGTGAACGGCAACGGCTACCTGGACATCGACTTCGACAACCCGGCGAACATGGAGATCACGCCGGAACTGGTGGCCGCCATCCTGGCGGCGGACCCGGACCTCTCCGACAACCCCAAGGCGATCATCCTGGCCACCATGCCCTGGCCCGCCATGTCCCCCTCCGGACAGGGCGGGGAACCGGGCGGCAGCGACGACCAGTTCGCCGAGGAGGTGAACGTGGGGGTCAACGGGCTCTACGACATCTTCGAGCAGGCGTTCGCCCTGGCGGGTCTTCCCAACAACATCATCCTGATGGACGTGTACACCCTCACCAGTGAAGTGATCCTGGGCAACCGCCCCGAGCTGACCCACCTGCTGGACGGCGACCCCTCCACCGTGGATATCTGGTCCGAGTACGACCTCGGCCCGCCCCTCAAGCGACAGCTCCTTAAGCACGGCGGGGCCTTCAGCCTGGACCACCTGCATATGTCCGAGACCATGAACGCGGCCATCGCCCTGGAGATCATCCAGCACATCAACGACCGGTTCGGCACCACGATCCCGATTCCGGATCTTCCCAGTACCTGGGCTGATGACCCCTACCGGTACTCCAACTACGATCCCAGCATCCAGTGCGAGTTCCTGGGGTACAACTGCCCATAAGGGGGTAGCGTAGCCCAAACAATCCTGGTTCCAAGGGGCCCGGATTCCTGAAACACCGGAATCCGGGCCCTTTTTTTCCGGTTCTTCCGGGTCATCCATCAGGCCTTGTCGTACCCGATGCCGATGGCTTCCCCTGAATCACGGCATCGGGTACGATCATCTGACCGGAGAGGTGTTATGCAACAGCCTCCAGCGGCGGAGACACCCCCGGTAACGAGCCTGAAGGAATGAAACCCATGAAAGGAGAGAAGTCATGAAGCACACGAGACGGCCCCTGATATTCACGGTCCTGGCCCTTGCCTTGATCCCGGTTCTGAAGACGGACGCGGTCCTGGCCCACTGTGAGATCCCCTGCGGGATCTACGGGGACAGGATGCGGATCGCCATGATCGCCGAGGACATTACCACCGTGGAGAAATCCATGAAGCAGATCACGACCC
>CAYTRL010000634.1:0-2310 GCA_964439795.1 uncultured Thermodesulfobacteriota bacterium | reverse complement strand
ACCGCGCGGCCAGAAGCAGGACGTCCAGGGCCTTCCGGGCGCAGGACACCTCCTCCGGAACACACCCCCAGCGCTTGAACTGTTCCCGGAAGACCCGCCGGTTGGTGGCGTTGTCGTCCACCACCAGCACCCGGAGTTCCTCAAGGTTCACCTCCGGGACGGGGGCGGTGGCCGGGATTTCTTCGGGCTGTCTCTCGAACCAGGTCGAAAAGGAAAACGCCGACCCCTTTCCCTCCTCGCTCTCCACGCGGAGTTGCCCCCCCAGGGCCCCCACGATCTTTCTGGAGATGGCCAGTCCCAGGCCGGTCCCCTCGAACCTCCGGGTGCTGGAAGCGTCCAGCTGTGAAAAGGAATCGAAAATACGATCGATCCCCTTCGCGGGGATCCCGACCCCCGTATCCACCACCTCGAACATCACTCCCTGCACCCCCCCCCGGAGCCCGGCCGGGCTCACCCGCAGGAGCACCTCTCCCTGCTCCGTGAACTTGATGGCGTTGCCCACGAGATTGATCAGCACCTGCCTCAGGCGGCCCGGATCCCCTTTCACACGGGCCGGCACGTCGTCGTGGATCAGGATGGCCAGTTCCAGGCCCTTCTCCTGGGCCCGCTGTGCCAGGATGTCGCCCACGTCCTCCAGGCAGGTGTGAAGGTCGAACGGGATGATCTCCAATTCCAGTTTTCCGGCTTCGATCTTGGAGAAATCGAGCACATTGTTGATGACCCCCAGGAGCACATCGCCCGAGGCTCTTACGGTCTGGGCATATTCCAGCTGCTCTGCGTCCAGTTCGGTCTCCAGCAGGAGCCCGGACATGCCGATGATGGCGTTCATCGGCGTGCGGATCTCATGACTCATGTTGGCGAGGAACTCGCTCTTGGCCTCGCTTGAGGCCTCGGCCTGTCTGGCCAGCCCCCGGGCGTTCTCCATGGATTTCAGAAGCTTGCGGTTGGCCTGCTTGACTTGAAAGGTCCGTTTCTCGACCCGCCGCTCCAGCTCCTCGTTCAGGCTGCGGACCTTTTCCTCGCTCCTCTGCAGGGCGTCCTTCATCCCGGCGGCCTCCACGACCTCCTGCGCCAGGGTCATGGCCATGAGCGCCACCATGGCCATGTAGGCATACTCGATCATGTAGAACCAGTCGTAGACCCCTGTGTTCACGGCAAAGTCGTTACAGAAAGCCACGGCCACAAGCAGCACGGCGGCGAACAGGGGCAAGGCCCGCTTCCGGTCACCCTCCCGGTGCATCTTCAGGCAGACCCAGATCAGGTAAAGGATGAGCGACAGCCCCAGGAGGCTCAGCACGTTGGTGAGGATGCCGGGCATCGTTTCATAGAGGGTCACCCGGCCGCCGAAGGGGAGCCGGATCTCCTTGATCATCGGCTTTCCCGCCACCCACGACATTTCACTCCGGTCCACCAGCATGACCAGGCCCGCGAGGGTCAGCAGGACCGAGTAGAGGTAGAGCCATCTCTTCCGGATCTTCCGGGTGTAGTCGCTGATGAACCAGAGAAAACAGACGCCCACGAAACCGAGAACCGCAACCTGCAGCCGCTGCCACTGGAGGGCGTCCTCCACGGATGTGACGTTGTACACGCCTGCGCACAGGATGTCGTAGATCCCCATGGCGAAACAGCTGAGGGCAAAGGTGAGGTTGACCCGGTGTTCCCTTCCCTTGAAGAAGATGAACAGGTGCCCGAACCCGACGTAGAACGAGATGCCGGCCATGACGGCCACAGGGATGGATACAGCGTTCATTCCAGTGTTGTCTCCCGGCGCATCATGTACAGGCGCGCCGATCCTGGTCTGGCTTCCGGAATTTGATCTCCGATTTCCGCGGCAGGAGGAGCAGGGTGAGTGCTCCAGGGCAGGATCCAGGTCTTTTTTCCAAAAATGCGTGTTGCAGAATACCAAGTCATTCTCGAAGAATCAAGAAATTTATTAAAACACCGCCAAAATTCCTCCGAGGCCGACAAATAAAGCAAAAATGTTCGTATTGACAAGAAAGACAGCCAGAAAATCGCCCCTAGAAAAATGGAGGAGATGATGTTATACTTTCTTGAACATTGGACCATTTCCCCCGAAAGCTTCCCTGTTACCGCTTCCTGGTTCCGACCTCGCGGGATATCTTTAAAAGTTTGGAACTTCTGCTCTGCCGGGTGCCGACGGATGGCCTTTCCATGGGGCACCGGGAACGGAAAAAAAGGAGACCCCATCAACACAGCGATCCGCACCCGGATGTCCCGTGCATGGACGGCGGGGTTCGTCCTGCTCCTGGGCGCCCTGCTCCCGGCAGGGGAACTCCAGGCCGCTGATCC
>CAYTRL010000633.1:0-2310 GCA_964439795.1 uncultured Thermodesulfobacteriota bacterium | reverse complement strand
AAATTCAGGATCAGCTCCCGGTATTTCCCCAGGAGGAGGATTCTGCGGAACATGCTAATCCATCCGGAAAAGATGACGATGATTTTCCTGAATGCGTCCGGCGATCAACTCCGCAAACCGCCGGTGCACCACGGCGCTGGGGTGATGGTCCGTCTCGGAAACATGCAGGTCCGAGGCCGGGATGTCCAGAATATGGGGAAAGGTTTCCAGGTAGGGGATGCCCAGGGAGGCCAGCGCGGACTTGAGTTGCTCCCTCTCAGCCTGGAAGATGTCCTCGTGATACAGACAGGGAAACAGGACCACGATCAGGCCGATGTCGTTCTCCGCGCACAGATCACGGATCTCCTGCAGGGCCGCCATGCAAGCCTGCCACGGCGCCCCGTCCGGCCGGTAGATCTCGTGGGTGAAGTTCGAGTGATCCTCCGCGGTGGCCTTCCGTTCGATCCGCTCTGCCAGGTACGCGATCAGGGGGATCCGGAGGAGGGCGGAGGCTTTCCCCATCGCCTTCTTCATGGAGTAGGCCTCGATGGAATCGATCTCCGGATCGTTCGTCTCCATGAACCCGAGCACGATCAGGTCCGGCCGAAGGGGAAGAATTTTTTGACGGAGCACCACGGCCTCCTGCAAGGTATTGTACCCCTGAACACCGGCATTGAACACCTGGAACTTGTCCGGGTTCGATGCCTTTTCGTTGAGGAGAGCTTCTATCTGCGCGGGATAGGTGGATTCCAGGGGAACGCCCTGCCCGAACGTGATGGAATCTCCCAGGGCCACGATCCGGAAAACCCCTTCCGGCTTGTCGGGTGCGTACTCCCGGTCGCGGAACCCGAGGGAATTGATGACCACTTCCACGCCGTTCGCCACGACCCTGCTTCCCGGGATGTACTCGTGCTTAAGACCCTCGATGGAACCCACTCTGCTGAAGGTTTCGTTTTTCGGGGGCCTGTCGGACTTGCTCCGATGAAGTGCCATGTAGACAAAATTGAGAACGATGAGCAGCAGCAGGACGGTCCCCACGATGAGGCCCAGGTTCTGGATGACTCTTCGCAAGAGCCGCTTCGGGCGTCGCACGGTCCTAAGCATTGTACAGCCCATCCCGGTTCTTCTTCCAGATCCGGAGCAGGGCCAGGAACATGCCGAAGGAATCCTTGATCATCCGCACGCTGCTGGGATGGCCCTGATACAGAAGCCGAACAGGCATCTGTTCGATGGTGAAGCCTTTCTTGCGCGCGAGAAAGAGCATCTCCACCTCGAAGGAAAAACCCTCCAGGGTCACTTCCGGAAACAGCGCCCTGGCCGCATGGGTCTTCATGCACTTGAACCCGCACTGCGTATCCTTGATCCGGATCTTCAGGATCCGGTTGACCAGGGTATTAAAGGTGGCCCCCATGACCTGACGCTGATAGATATACGGAAAGTGGCGCGGATGCAGGGAAAAGTAGGAATCCGGGTGAATCCGGTTCCCGATGGCCAGATCCGCCCCGTTCTCCAGGGTCTCGATATACTCGGGCAGCAGGGCCAAGTCATAGGCCACATCCGCGTCGGTGTAGAACAGGAAGTCCCCCCGCGCGGCGGCGACCCCCCGTTTCACGGAATAACCCTTTCCCCGGTTCCATTCGTTCCTCAGAACGCGGATGTGGGGCTTCCCGGCGACAATCTTTTCGTAGGGGGGCGTCTTGTCCGGATCGCTCCCGTCATCTACGAAAATCAGTTCCGAGGGATACCGGCTGAGGACGGAGGCTTCCAGCCGGGTCAGACCCTCCAGGACTTTCATGCCTTCGTTGAAAACCGGGACGATGATGGACAGGTATGTTGAATCCGATGTCTGCAAAGAGTTCCAGCCTTCCCTGGTACGACTGTCTGCCGGATCTTCCTGCAGGCCCTGGCGGCAACCCGGCTTTCTTCCGGCCGTTTTTCCGGTTCCCCGGTGGAAGTTGTGTTTCCGTGACAAATGGTTTACTAAATAACTATATAATATAATGAAATTGCATTTCAAATCTACGCTCACCCCCTCATCGGAAGCGCGCGTGCGGTCCAGGAAAGGAAACCATGCAGAAAGCGTATCCAAGGCAAAGGTTTTCCCTGACCACAGCCCAGTCCCTCGGGCTCCTCGGGCTCTTTCTCCGGGGCCGCGCCCGGGAGGGAGACGCGGTCGAAGCCTTTGAGAAGGCGTTCTCGGCGCTCCTCGATGTGCCGCACGCCATCGCCTTCAACAGTTCCCGCGCGGGAATCTATCTTGCACTGAAAAACCTCGGACTGCAGCCGGGCGATGAGATCATCTGCCAGTCCTACACCTACTTCGTGGTGCCC
>CAYTRL010000632.1:0-2320 GCA_964439795.1 uncultured Thermodesulfobacteriota bacterium | reverse complement strand
TTCAGCGGAAAGATGCTGTCCCTCCTGGTCCTGGGGTTCTCCTCCGGGCTTCCGCTCCTGCTGGTGGGCGGCACCCTGAAACTCTGGATGCGGGATGCCGGGATCGACCTGACCATCATCGGCATCTTCTCGCTGGTGGGCCTGCCCTACACTCTGAAATTTCTCTGGGCCCCGTTCATGGACCGGTACGTCCCCCCCCTGCTGGGGCGGCGCCGGGGGTGGATCCTGATCTGGCAACTGGCCCTCGTGGCAGGCATCGCCGCCCTGGCCACGACCCGCCCGACTTCCTCCCCCTGGTCCGTGGCCTGGATCGCCTTCCTGGTGGCCTTTTTCAGCGCCAGCCAGGACATCGCCATCGACGCCTACCGGCGGGACCTTCTCCGGGACGAGGAACTGGGCCTGGGATCGGCCCTGGCCATCAACGGATACCGCATGGGCATGCTGGTGGCCGGCGCCCTGGCCGCCACCATGGCCGACATCATCCCCTGGAAGCAGGTCTACCTGGTCATGGCGGGATGCATGGGGATCGGCATAATCGCCACACTGCTTTCGCCCGATCCCGAGGGGGAGGTGTCCCCCCCCGCCACCCTGCTTGAGGCGGTGATCCAGCCCTTTACCGACTACTTCAGCCGCAAGGGGGCCTGGGAGATCCTGGCCTTCATCCTCCTGTTCAAGATCGGCGACTCCATGGCCAGCGAGATGTTCAACCCGTTCTATCTCGACATGGGGTTTTCCAAGACGTCCATCGGCATGGTGGCAAAGCTGTTCGGGTTCTGGGCCGTGATCCTCGGCGGACTGGCGGGCGGGGTAATCCTGCTCCGGATCGGGATCAACCGTTCCCTGTGGATCTTCGGGGCCCTCCAGGCGGTCTCCACCCTGTGCTTCTCGCTGCTGGCGCGCGCGGGAGACAGTCTTCCCGTCCTGGCCGGGGTGGTGGCCTTTGAAAACCTGGCCAGCGGCATGGGCACCTCCGCCTTCGTGGCCTTCATGGCCAGCCTCTGCAACAAGAGGTTCACCGCCACCCAGTACGCGCTGCTGACCAGCCTGATGGGCGTCCCCCGGGTCCTCCTGGGAGCTACCACCGGGTATCTTGCCAAAGGGATCGGCTGGGAGAACTTCTTTCTGTTCTGTACGCTGATCGCCCTCCCCGGCATGCTCTTTCTCTTCCGCGTGGCCCCCTGGAACCGGGTCGTCCCGGATGAGGAATGACCCGGCGGCGGGATTTCTTTTCCATGGGAAATTATGGTATATAATAGGGTATGATTTTATTGAACAGGGCTTCACCAAACAGTGCTTTTTCCGGGTGAAGGAGAGCTTTCCCGCTCCGCACCCGCGACCGTCCCCGTCCGGAGAAACGCACAGGACCTCATGAAAAAACGAACGTTTTCCCCCCTGTCACGTCGAGATTTCCTGCGGTGGTCCGCAGGGGCCCTGGGCACCGCAGGACTGCTGGGACCTTCCCTGCTCTCCCCCTCCCGCTCGACGGCCTTCCCCCCGGACCCCCTTTTCAAGGGAGTGGTGAGGATGGTCTATCACGAAAACCCGTGGGGTCCCCATCCCGCGGCGGTGGAGGCCATCCGGGAGGTCATGGCCCGGAGTCTCTCTTACGGGGGGGTCAACCGCTATCCGGACTTCCGGCAGGTAGAACTGAAGGAGGCTATCCTCCGCTACAACAACCTGGAGGGGGTGCTCTCCACGGAAAACGTCATCCTGGGTCTGGGTTCGGCCGAGCTTCTTTTCATGGCGGCCGATGCCTTTACCTCTCCGGAGATCCCCTTTCTGACCGAGTGGGTGACGTACCGGATCATCATCCAGCGCGTCGAGCAGAACCGTGCCGAGGTCGTTTACGTACCGCTCCGGGCGGACTGGGAAGCGGATCTGGATGCCACCTACGCGGCATTGAAATCCGCGGGGGAGCAGGGCCGTCCCTTCGGCCTTGCGCATTTCAACGTAATCAACAACCCGGCGGGGACCTATCTGGACAAGGAGACGTTCGGCGCGTTCACGGACCGCGTCCACGACCTGGGACTGGACACCGTCATCCTCTGCGACGATTCGGACCGGGAATTCATGGACCCGGCCCTGCAGCCGAGGCTTTTCTGGGCGGCCCGGGACGTTGCGGAGGGCAGGAACATGCTTCACATCCAGACCTTCTCCCACATCTTCGGGCTCACCGGGTTGCGCATCGGGTACGGGTTCGCCCGAAAGGATATCGTGGAGAAGTTGGAGGTCCACCGCATCTTCAGCAACATGAACGTGCTGGGACAGGCCGCCGCGCTGGCCAGCGTGGCCCATGCAGACGAACAGATCAACAGGTGCA
>CAYTRL010000631.1:0-2339 GCA_964439795.1 uncultured Thermodesulfobacteriota bacterium | reverse complement strand
GGTACTTTTCAATCGCCTGTTCACGATTGCTCTCTTCAATCGTTTCCAGTTCCAGCGAGCTTTTCTCCCGGGTGGCGGATTTCTTTTTTTCCATCTCGCCGGAGATCTTCCCGGACGCCCGGTCCGCTTTTTGAAAAAGATCTTCCTGGACGGGAGCGATCACCTCTTTTTTGGACGTGCAAGAGACCGTCCCCAGGGCACACACCCAGCAGGCCAGTACCACGACCCGCAGAAGACCCATGGAGAACCTGCCCTTCCGGTGGAGTTTGGAATCTTGATCAGGCATGAAAAACGCACTCCCGTTCATCCCCCGGGGGAAAATCCGGGGGGCGGTTCTCCTTGCGGTCCGATCCCCCGCTGCTGCCGGAGGGCACCGGTGGATCGTCAGATTCCGCTCTCGGACGATGTGGGGATCACGTCCGCTGGAGGACCTTCCTGTGTTTCTTTCTCTTCGGCATCCGGCGGCAGAGACTGAAGCTCCTCCAGCAGAGATTTCTGATGTTTCAGGAGCGCCTCGGCATAATACAGTTCAGAATCCGTCAACAGCTTTTCGAAAGAGGCCAGCCGTTCTACATAGAACCTGCGGACCTCCTTTTGCAAAGCGGTCCCGAGCCGATCCCGACAATCGTTGACCCGACCGGCAAGGAGATCTCGCCTTCCGTCAGGGGAAGAGATCGCACCCGGGCCGGCCGGTTGTTCTGAGGTAATGGATGGAAGCATGAAGACCGAGGGCGACCTGTCTTCCCAGGAGTGGAGATAGATCAGGCTTCGAACATAGATCATCCACAAACGGAGCAGCAGGGGACGCGGGGGTTGGCCGTCCCCGGCTCCGGCCTCGTCCATCAAATATACCCAGCGCATCAAGGTCTGTTCGCCGTCCTGCAGTGTTTGCTGCGTGTGGACGAGCTTTTTCATGATCAACTCGCGGTCTTCCAGTGAGCCGGGCAGGTGCCTGACGGCGGTCATGAGCCGTTCGAGTGTCTTGGTTGCTTCCTGCCGAGAATCCCGGGGTGTCTCCAGGATCAGGGCCCAAAGGGCCTCCCGGTAAAAGCCCAGGGAATCCTGAAAATATTCTTTCCGTTCCTCCGGGCTTGTGAGGCCCAGGGAGCCTGTGGTCTGGTTCAGCCGGTACTCGGTATCCAGCAGGGCAAAGGCCACGTCCAGGAGCTGCGTCGTCTCCGGTTTCAGCAGGTTGTCCCGGATTTCCAGGGGGGGGGTGGGACGCGTTGAGAGCCCCCTTTTCATAGGGACTTCCGACTCCGTTTCTTGCGGTCGATCGAGAAGCGATTGGACCTGTACAAGGGCGTCGCGAATCGAGTTGAGTTCCTGAATGCGAGGGGAGATGTGTCCCTCTTTCTGCAGGACCGCGTCGATTTCCTCCTGGAAGGCCTGCGCCTCGGGATGGAAGGCGGATGGCAACGGTGTTTCGGAAGAGGACGGTTTGCCGGCGGCTGCGAGGATTTCCGGTCCGAGGAGCGGGTCCGCGGGCAGGGCGGCAGGAGGTCCCGCCTGTTCGGAGGCGGTGACCTGCGGCGGCAGGAGGTGCCTCGCCTGGTTTGCAAGCCGGGCCGGGTCGTAGGCCACCCCGTTCAGAAAGGTGATGTACTCCCGGATCCGGGCCTGGGTCTGCCGGAAGATCTGGAACGAATCCGTGTGGATCCCGCTTTCCGCGTAGAGCCGGGCCTTCTCCAGTTCCGCTATGCTTTGGGCCATGAAATCCCGGGAGGCGGCCTCTCCCGCCGCCTCGAGAAAGGAAATAGCCCCCGCAGGTCTGCCCATCGCTTCGTAGCACCATCCCATACCCAGCAGGGCTTCCGGGAGGAAGTAGCGGGACCGGCTGAGCTGCCGGAAGGCTCCGGCCGCTTCCTCGTACTTTTCTTGTTGAAACAGGATGCGGGCCAGGGTCAGCTGGGCCTGTTCCTGGAGAACGTCCGAAACGCGGTCTGATGCTCCTGGCCGGGTGAGCGCCTGGAGTTCCGTTTCCGCCCGTGCCGTCTCCCCGTTTCGGAAGGCGATCTGGACCTGTGTGTATCGGGCCAGGTCGTAAGCGTCGGAATCCGGGGGAACCCGTTCGAGAAAGGCGGAGGCCTGATCGTCCTGTTGGAGTATGTAGCAGCTCTGTCCCAGGAGATAGAGACTTTCCGGAGTGGCCAACTCCTGCCCCGCAGGATCCATCCGTTCGTAAAATGAAACAGCCGATGCAAGGTTTCCACTGTGGAACAGGATCTCGATGATGGCTTCGATGCAGGCAGGGGCCTCGTCCCCCATCGGGTCTTGCCGGAGGATGTACCGGTAGGCGCTCAACGCCGATTCCTGCATGCCAAGCAGTCCGTAGCACC
>CAYTRL010000630.1:0-2343 GCA_964439795.1 uncultured Thermodesulfobacteriota bacterium | reverse complement strand
GCCACGGTGAATTCGATGTCACGTTCCGTCCGGCGGTCAAGATACGAGAAAGGCTGGGGAACTGAATGAAGGTCATCCTGATCAACCCCCCTGTGGACAACATGATGGTCAATGTCCCCGAAGATATGATCCAGTTCCGGGACGTGGGGTACCCGAACCTGGGCCTGATGTACATTGCCGCTGTTGCGGAAAAAAACAGTGACCATGACATCCGCATATTCGACATGCAGATCGAGCATGCGGACGAGGGGAAGCTGGAAGAACATCTCCGAAGAGAGCGCCCGGACGTGGTGGGCGTGCCAGCCACCTCTTTTACCCTGATCGACGCCCTGATCACCTGCCGGGTTGCCAAGCAGGCCAACCCGGAGACCCTCACCGTTCTCGGGGGCCGGCACGGTTCGCTCTACCCCCGGGAAACGGCGAATCTCGAGAACGTGGATTTTGTCGTGGTGAACGAGGGGGAATACGCATTCCTCGACCTTCTGCGGGAGATCGAAGGGGCCCGGAAGTATGAAACCGTTCAGGGGATCGCTTTCCGGAAGGACGGGGAGACCGTTTTTACGGGACACCGGCCCTGGATCGATCCCATCGACGACCTCCCGTTCCCTGCCCGGCACCTCACCCCCTACACAAAATATAAATATGCCCTTGCCGGCAACCATCTCTTCACCACCCTGATGACCAGCCGCGGGTGTCCCCACGGCTGCGTGTTCTGCGACCGTTCCCAGGGGAGGCGCTTCCGGATCCGGAGCGCGGAGAACGTGGCGGACGAGATGGAAGAATGCTATCGGATGGGCATCACCGAAGTGTTCGTCAAGGACGACACCTTTACGGTGGACAGGGACCGGACCCTCCGAATTTGTGATGAAATCATCCGCCGGGAGTTGCAGCTGGTTCTGTGCATCCGGACGCGGGTGGACCTGGTCTCCGAGGACGTCATCGCAAGGCTCAAACAGGCCGGGTGCACGCGGATCCAGTTCGGCATCGAGTCCGGGAACCAGCGGGTCCTCGACCTCTTGAAAAAGAACATCACCCTGGACCAGGTCCGGCGGGCCGTCCGGCTGGCGAAGCGGTACGACATGGACACGCTGGGGGAGTTCATGATCGGCTCGCCGGGGGAGAGCAGTCGCGAGGTCTCCGACACCCTCGGGTTTGCCGTGGAACTGGAACTGGACTACGTGCTGTTCAACATCACGACCCCCTACCCGGGGACCGAACTGTACAGGATGGGGATGGAGAGGGGACTGTTCGACGATTTCTGGCAGGCGTTTGCCCGGGACCCCGTGAGCAATGCCAGGCTCCGGTTCTGGACGGAGTCGTTCTCGGAGGAGGAACTGAGGGCCCTGATCCGGAAGGTGTACAAGAGATACTATGTGCGCCCGAGGTACGTCATGAAGCGGATTTCCAAGGTCAAGTCCGTGTGGGAGCTCATGGAGAAGACGCGGTTCGCCTTCAAGATATTCGGGATGTGAAAGGCAGGAGGGACCCTCAGTAGTTCACCGCATTCTTGATCGAAAGAAACAGGATGGAAAAGGCGTTCACCACGGTACGAAAGTTCTTGGGGACGGCCTGGAGGATCCTGATCATGCGGACGGGATTGAAATAGAACCTGCGATAGGCCTGCTTGCAGATGCGGCTCATCTCCCGGTCGGAAACCTGGCTCAGGTTCACGGTGATCTGCGAGTAGTCTTCCATAAAGGTTTCTTTGAGCTTCTCGGCCAGTTGCGGGATGTTCTTCGCCAGGGGCGTGCCGGGGAACGGGCAGAGGTAGAAAAAACTGGCGATGTGTGCGCGGCAGCGGAGGGCGAAGTCCACGGTGGCCCGCATCTCCTCCGCGGTTTCTCCGGGGAAGCCCAGGATGAAGTTGCTTCCCACGAAAATTCCCCGGGAGGCCGTCATGGCCATCGCCTCCCTGACCTTTTCCAGATCCGCCCCCTTTCCGATCATCTTCTGAATCCGCGGGCTTGCGCTCTCCACTGCATAGTTGATCCGGAAGCAGCCTGCGCTCTTCATCAGGTCAAGCAGTTCTGCGTCGACCTTCTCGGCACGGAACCCGTTGGGAAAGGCCAGGTGCACGTTGAGCCCGCGCTCCAGGATGAGGCGGGCGATGGCCTTGGCACGGGGGAGGTCCAGGTTGAAGGCGTCGTCCACCATTTCGAACTCCCGGATGCGGTACGCGGAGATCAAGAGCTCCATCTCCCCCACGAGGCTCCCGGGGGAACGGGTGCGATATTTTCGTCCGAAGATGTTGTGGCAGTAGATGCATCCGAAAGGGCAGCCGCGTGAGCTGAGCAGGGAGCCCAGACGGCTCGACCGCTGGATGGAGTTCTGCGAGATGCGCTT
>CAYTRL010000629.1:0-2366 GCA_964439795.1 uncultured Thermodesulfobacteriota bacterium | reverse complement strand
GGTGTAAGGTTTTCCCGGCCGGCTCGACGAAGGAGTAGAATGCCTGGAGGAAACGGGCGGAAGCGAGGGCGGAGAGAAGAACAAAAAAAAAGAGAAAAATGCACCTGAAGCGTAAGAAGGAAAGAATAATTCAAGAGTGAAACGTGTAATCACTCTCTCCAGAAGAGAAAAAGGAGATCACCATGAACGCTGCGAAAATACTCAGTACAGGAGCGCTGGCAGTGGGGCTTACCCTGGGCGGACTCTCGGTGCAGGCGGGAACGGACAGTCATTCGAACACCAAGGGAGACGCACAAAAATCGATGCAGGGCGCCGAGCACAAATGCGGTAGCGGCAACTGTGGCTCCGCCAACTGCGGGGCCTCGAAACCGGATGAGCAGACAGATAAAAAGGCCATGGAAAAGCAGATGCAGGAGAAAAACGCCAGAAGCAAAGGGGCAAGCCACAGCTGCGGTGCGGGCCAGTGCGGTTGATCGGGCTGCATTCCGCTGCGAACAGAGCCAGGAAGCCGCCCGGTCCCTCCCCCCTGCGGGGGGGGCGGGTTGGCTTCTGTTCGTTTCCTGAACGGGGTACTCCGGGTCATAAGTTCGGTGATGAATACGAGGTCATTAACGTGTGGAGATTGTGAGAGGGGTGAAGTCGCAACGAAGTGGAGATTGCGAGCGAAGCGCGGCAACCCCCCAGCCCTTGAGGTCTTTTGGTGCCGGGGGATTGCCGCGTCGCCTTCGGCTCCTCGCAATTTCCGGATTTTCCAAGGATTTCGTCGCAGCCTTCGGCTGCTCTCGCGATCTCCCCCGATACGTCATCGTATTCATGAAGGTGTGTTATTCGCCCCTTGAGTTGTCCTAACCAGTGGGGATGTGCTCCCGATGGTTTCCTCTGCTTTTTGTTAACAATTCAGCCGGACAGGAGGACGCCGATGTCAGGTGGAAAATTTGGGGAAAATCCGGGCTCGGCCCGGCGACCGCGGCCATCTCCGGCGTTTGGGCTGGGCCTGCGGCGTCCCCATTTCGATGAGATCTTTGAAAAGCACGACGGGATCGATTTTCTCGAAATCATCTCCGAAAACTTCATGGATTTCGGCGGCCGCACGCGTGAGGTGCTGGAGCGGGCCATGGGAACGTTTCCCATCGTGGTGCACGGGGTGAGCATGTCCGTCGGGGGCCCGGATCCTCTGAAGGAAGACTACCTGGAAAGGCTCAAGGGGTTCATCGAGTTCGTAAAACCCCCCTGGTTTTCCGATCATCTCTGCTACACCTCGGCTTTTGGTGTGGAGTATCACGACCTGATGCAGCTTCCCTTTACCGAGGAAGCCGTGGACCATGTAGCAGAGAGGATCAAGACGATCCAGGGAAGGATCGGGATCCCGTTTCTCGTGGAAAACATCAGCTACTACGCCGTCATGCCCGGAGACCTGACCGAGGCGGAGTTCACCCGGGAAGTGATCACGCGAGCGGACTGCGGGCTCCTCCTGGACGTGAACAACGTCTTCGTGAATGCTGCCAATCATGGCTATGATGCCCAGGCCTTTATCGATGCCATGCCGGCCGAACGGGTGTTGCAGTATCATATCGGAGGGCACGACGCATCGGGGCCCTTCATCGTGGATACCCACAGCACGCCCGTCCGGAAAGAGGTGCTCGATCTTTATGCCTACACGGTTCAAAAGATCGGCCCGGCGTGGACGCTCCTGGAATGGGACAACGAAATCCCGGGACTCGATGTGCTGCTGGCCGAGAACGAAAAGATCCGCGATACCGCCCTCAAGGTGATGAAGGGCGGACCGGAAGCGGGGACCAAAGGGGGTGGGCATCATGAAAGATAAAGAAGCAGGTTCCCCCCGGTCGACCCTTCACGAGACCTTTCAGACCATGCACAGCCTCCTGCGCCGTGAGATGACCCCTGCCGAGGCCTCCGCCCGGCTGGGCTGCGAGGAAAGCCGGATCACCCTCTACCCGGAATTCGTACTGGAACATGTGCGAAACATTCTCGCGAAGAATTTTACCGTGCTGGCCGGCCTTTTCCCCCCGGAAGAATGGGAGGGGATCGTCCGGGAATATTTTCATACACACCCGCCCGATCATTACGAGATGAACGCCAACGCGGCCCGCTTTCCCGCGTTTATTCACCGGTTGGCCGGGGAAGGACGGTTCGGAATCGGCGCATTTCACCAGGAACTGGCCGAAATGGAGTGGCAGGAATGGCTGGCCTTTTCCTCGCCCAGGAGGATCCCGGCTCCGGAAGACCTGGGAGCGCCGGCGCTCAACCCCACCCTCACCGTTCTCGAATTGAGCTTTCCCGTGGTGGAATATTCAGACCGCTGGGAAGAAGAGCGTGTGAACGGCTTTCCCAACGGGGTTCCCCCC
>CAYTRL010000628.1:959-2377 GCA_964439795.1 uncultured Thermodesulfobacteriota bacterium | reverse complement strand
GACCACGCCGTCGTCGTTCACCTCGATCTGCACGTTGTTGTCCGCCTGGATCGCCTGGATGATCTTGCCGCCGGGGCCGATGAGATCCCGGATGCGGTCCTTGCGGATGGTCAGGACGGTGGTTCGGGGGGCGTACGGGGAGAGTTCCGTCCTGGGTTCGGCCAAGGTCTTGCCCATCTCGTCCAGGATATGGAGCCTGCCCTGCTTGGCCTGTTCCAGGCCCGCTTCCAGGACCTCCCGGGGCAACTGGCCGATCTTGTTGTCCAACTGCAGCGCGGTGATCCCCTTCTGGGTCCCCGCCACCTTGAAATCCATGTCCCCAAGGTGGTCCTCGTCCCCCAGGATGTCGGACAGGATGACGGTTCGGTCCCCTTCCTTGATCAGTCCCATGGCGATTCCCGCCACCGGCGCCTTGATGGGGATCCCCGCATCCATGAGGCTCAGGGTGCCGCCGCAGACCGTGGCCATGGAGGACGAGCCGTTGGATTCGCTGATGTCCGAGACGATGCGGATGGTGTAGGGGAAATCTTCGTACTCGGGCAGGACCTGGAGCAGGGCCCTCCGGGCCAGGTTGCCGTGGCCGATCTCCCTGCGGCCGGGGCCGCGGAGCATCCGCACTTCTCCCACGCAGTAGGGAGGAAAGTTGTAGTGGAGGAGAAACGGTTCCCGGATCTCGCCGTCGAGCTTTTCAACGATCTGCCCTTCCCGCGTTGTTCCCAGGGTGCAGCTCACCATGGCCTGGGTTTCCCCCCGGGTGAACAGAGCCGACCCGTGTGCGCGTGGCAACCAGGACACATCGCCCGAGATGGCCCGTATGCTTTTGGGGTCCCGGCCGTCCACCCGCAGGTTTTTCTCGAGCAGCAGCCCTCTCAGCTCCCGGTACAGAAGCTTTTCCATGACCTCTACGATTTCCTTGGCTTTCTCTTCCCGGTCTTCCTCCTCTTCCCCTGCAAACGCATCGAGCATCTTTTCTTCCAGGGCGATCAGGGCGTCCCGACGCTGGAATTTTTCCATGGACCCTTCCAGGATGCCCTGCATCTCCACCCGGGCGGCTTCACAGACCGTTTCCTCCAGTTCAGAAACCTCCATCACGGGTTCCTCAAAGGGAGCCTTCTGCTTGCCTTCTTTTTCCCGGAGGGTTTCGGTGGCTTCCAGGACGGGTTTTGCCATCCGCTGGGCGAATTCCAGCGCTTCTAGGACATCGGATTCCTGGGCTTCCCTGGCCTCGCCTTCCACCATGGCGATCCCCTCGGCGCTGACGGTGATCATCAGGTTAAGGTCTGCGCCTTCACTCTCGCTCAGGCCCGGGTTAGCGGAAAGCTTCCCGTCCTTCTTGGTGACCCGTATCCCCGCCAGGGGACCCTTCCAGACAATGTCGGAAAGGGTCAGGGCGATGGAGGCGCCGGTGATGGCGAGGA
>CAYTRL010000628.1:0-949 GCA_964439795.1 uncultured Thermodesulfobacteriota bacterium | reverse complement strand
CGCTTCCGGGTCGAAGCTCAACACCGTTGCCAGCACCTGGGTTTCGTTCCGCAGGGTTTTGGGAAACAGGGGCCGCAGGGACCGGTCCACGATCCGGGACGTGAGGGTTTCCAGGTCCGAAGGGCGCATCTCCCGTTTAAAGAAGCCTCCCGGGATGCGTCCCGCCGCAGCGGTCCGTTCACGGTATTCACAGGTCAGAGGAACGAAATCGATTCCCTTGCGCTGATCCTGGCTCTGGGTGGCGGTGACCAGGACCATGGTGTCCCCCTGGCGGATCAGAACGGATCCGTTGGCCTGCTTGGCGATTTTTCCCGTGGACACCAGGACCTTTTTTCCGTCTATTTCGACAAATTCTTGAAACATGTGGTGATTCCTTTCTTGGTAAGCAAAATAAAATCAATGAGTTATCTAAAAACTATCTTAAAACCGGACCTTGATCAAGAACCCGTGTCCCCCGGGGCCGGGTGGATGGACAGGAGCGGTTTTCCGTTGCGGCGATGATGTTTTTCGTTGCCGTAAGCTGTGGGGAGGCTTGGGGCTTATGAAGGGGGCAGGCCACAGGAAACTTTCTCTACACCGTGTTCATCCATTAAGAAAACGTATAATTATGCCACGATTATGAAACCGCTTCATTATACCACAACCGTGGCATAAAACATCCGCAGTTAAAGACAGCATACAGGAATGTTATAGAAATTTAAATAGTGGAATAGAATCCGAAATTAAGGAAAGCCTGGAGGCTTTCTTGAAAGAGGAGAGAGTCATGGCAAAAGCTTCCGGATCCAAAGCTCACGTGTGCGGAACCTGTGGAAAAACCACTACGCAGAAAGGACACCTCTGCACCCCCATTCCCATCGAGAAAGCCTCTCTGGCCGTTTGTGAGTTTTGCGGGCAGACGGCAACGGATCCCCGGCATGTCTGTTTTCCCAAGCGGGTCGAGCTGAAATAC
>CAYTRL010000627.1:0-2383 GCA_964439795.1 uncultured Thermodesulfobacteriota bacterium | reverse complement strand
CTGACAGGCCACCTTTTTCATGCAGGGAGACACAGAATTGGAGATTGCGAGCGGAGCGCGGCAACCCCCCGGTACAGAAAGATGCATTTTATCCCGGGGGATTGCCGCGTCGCCTTCGGCTCCTCGCAATATCCCCCCTTTACGTCATCGTAGTTATGAAGGAATGTACGAAACGTTGATGGGACCTGTCGCCCTCAATGAAAGGGTGCCATGACAAGGAGTTGTCCGATGAGGTGGAAAATCGTCTTCCTGATCCTCGTTCTTGCGGCTGCCGGCTCCGCGGTGTTTCACTGCAGCCAGGTCAAGCAGGGACCGGTCCCTCCTCCGGGGATGGTCCCCCGGGAGGCGAGAATCCCGGAAACGGCGAAGAAGGTGATGCCCGAAGGGGATGCGTTCCCGCCGGTCGTTCATTCGGAAGCGTGGGAACAGCCGGTGAGGCTGGAGGGGCCGGTGAATACCGCC
Organism: uncultured Thermodesulfobacteriota bacterium; assembly: GCA_964439795.1. Taxonomy (GTDB): domain Bacteria; phylum Desulfobacterota; class DSWW01; order DSWW01; family DSWW01; genus CAYTRL01. The sequence continues at coordinate 1,921 of CAYTRL010000627.1, read as the reverse complement.
GGGGTCGAGGATTCGCCTTTTATGACTCCGGATGGAGAAACATTGTATTTCTGGTTCACCCCCGATATGAACGTCCCCCCCAAGAAACAGATCCTGGACGGGGTGACCGGGATCTATGTGGCAAAGAGGGAAGGGGAGGGCTGGAGCGTTCCGGAGCGTGTTGTCCTGCAGGGGCCGGAGGATCTGGCGTTTGACGGGTGCCCTTTCGTTCTGGGGGACAGGATCTGTTTCTGTTCCATCCGGGGAGGGAATTTCAGGACCATCGACATGTGGTGGGCCGAGCACCGGGACGGGCGATGGCAAGGTTGGAAGAACGCGGGAAAGCAGTGGAACGAAGACTTTCGCGTGGGCGAACTGCATATCACGGCGGATGGAAGAAAGATGGTGTTTGCTTCCGATCGGCCGGGCGGAAAGGGCAAGCAGGACCTGTGGATCACGGAAAGGGTGGGGGGACAGTGGCAGGAGCCTCAAAACCTGAGCGCTGTGAATACCGAGATCCACGAGGGACAGCCGTTCTTGACGGATGACGGCCGTCAACTCTGGTTCACGAAGAAAAGCGAGCATCTGCCCGGAACACCGGGCATCTACCGCTCGATCAAGACGGAAAAGGGCTGGAGCAAGCCGAAGGAGATCGTTTCCCATTTCGCCGGCGAGCCATGCCTGGACCGGGAAGGAAATATCTATTTCGTTCATCCGTTCTTCTCGAAGAAAGGAAAGAAGCTGGAAGCGGATATCTACGTGGCCCGCAAAAAGAAACAACGGGCTCCGTAAATACAGGAGCCCGTTCAACCGTTTCTCGTATCGTTCCGGAAGGACCGCTAAAACGACCCCGGGAGCCAGGTAAAGCCAAAGTGTAGCGTCTGGGGCACGATCCGGTTGATGTATGCGTCCACAAAATCCCCGACTTTGGCGATGGTCGTTGCAGGCACGTAGACAATGTCGTGCGGCTGCAGGTAGAGGTTGTCCGGGATCGGTTCTCCCGCCTTGATGTCGCTCAGGTCCAGTTTGTAGAAGAGAGGCCGCCCGTCCGGATCCTTGCGGATCAGGACGACGTTTTTCGACTTGGCCGTCTCCTTGAACCCTCCCGCTGCGATGATCGCCTGGAGTACGGTGATCGGTGTTTGCAGGGCCCGTTCCATGGGCGCGTTCACTTCCCCCCCGATGAAGACCTTGCGATCCAGCACGGAAAGGATCTTGTCCGCCAGGACGGTGATGTCCGGGTCGGCAAAATATTTCTTGTATTCTTTTGTCAGCTGCCTGTCCAGTTCATCCGGTGTCAGGCCTTGCACGTACACGTCATCCAGAAGTAGCACGGAAATGTATCCGTCCGGCCGTACCGTAACAAGTTCGTTGATTTCCGGGACCCGGTAACTTTTGATTTCCAGTTCGTCACCGGACTGGATGCGGTAAGAGGTCTGGTCCTTTCGAACCGCGGTTTCCTTCCCGGGCGTAGCCCAGGCCTGCGTTATCCGAGGTGTATCCCCGCAGGGAGCGACGGTTTTCACATAATCGCACCGGATCCAGCCGCTTTCCCCGGTGAGGGACTCCACGAAAAACCAGCCGGATTGAAGGTCCGTAACCTTCAGGCCTACCTCGTGCCAGACCCGTCCCACGACTGGGCTGCTGTCCATGGGTTCGGCACGGATGTTCACGCTGTCGGCCGTGACGGCGGCCCGGAAGCAGATGGGCACCTTTTCAGGCCGGGCTTCGGAAGGAAGAAGGAAGGAAAAGGCCAAAAGGAGAATGAATAAAAGCCCTGCGGGCAAGGGACCCTTCATTGGTTGAAACCCCACTTGTTCAAGACGATGGTTAACAGGCCGTTGAAAAAGCACCATCTGCTGCGTACCACTCATCCTTCGTCCGTCAACGTACTTCCGAAGTACGCCTTGTATAATTCCCCTCAGTGGAAATTCATCTCCGA
>CAYTRL010000626.1:0-2386 GCA_964439795.1 uncultured Thermodesulfobacteriota bacterium | reverse complement strand
TTTATACATTTCTCGACATCCGCTTTTCTTGTCACATCCAGCGCAACCGCTTCAGCCCTTCCCCCCGATGAGACGATTGACTCTGCAACCTGTCTTGCCCCTTCATGGTCTATGTCGGCAACGGTAACGATTGCGCCGTATTTTGCCAGGGTTTCGCACAGGGCGCGCCCGATACCGGATGCTCCTCCCGTAACAACAGCTTTTCTGTCTTTAAATATTTTCATAAAAACACCTCATGTATTCATTTAAAAAACGCATACGGTAAAACTGAAAGCGGATAGGAAATTTCTTCAAGCAGGGGAGAGAATAACACAGGGCGCAATTGTGCAACAAGAAGAAGAACACACAGGATGCTGTTGCAGTGTGCGGACACACCTTCTCCGGAAAAAGCAGGGGAACAATAGGAAGGATTGGGTCGGGAGTACGCGGGCATTCGGCCCGCTTTGCCGGGCGAATCAGCTCTGTTTCAGGATGCCGGACAGCCGTCTGTTCAGCGCCGTGATCTTTTCCTCATCGAGCTTGATCTTTCTGCGGTCGTAGGTGAGCAGGCCGTTGATTTCGATCTCCACGTCGGTGGTCTGCGTGTACACCGCCGCGCTGAAGCCGGAAGGGACCCGGGTCAGGAGCTGTTCCTCCAGCAGCGAGGTGTACGCAGCCGTGAGCTCCTCCCGGGATTTGCATCGTTTGTAGCTGAAGCTCTTCTTTTGATCCCACACGTGTCCCGACAGCTTCCTGCTGTACCCACCGTATTCGGAGAGGACGAGAACCCGCATGTCCCTGCGTTTCGGAACCCACAGTTTGAAGAAATAGATGTGCAGGCTCTTCAAGTCGCCGGAGCCCTGGTCGATCCAGCCGCTGGCGTGGTCCACGGTCCTGGTGGGGTCGTATTCCTTGACCCGGCGGCCGATACGCGCCGCGTCGAACTGGCCCCAGGCTTCGTTGAACGGCACCCAGACGCCGATGGCCGGCACGTTGTACAGGGTGTCGATCATCTCCATCAGTTCCTTCTCGAACCGGTCACGGGATTTCCGGTCCTCTCGAAAGGCCTTCTTGTAATGCCCCGGCGTGGTGTCGTCCCGGCGCAGGCGGTCCAGCATCCCCCGAACAATTCCCGGGGCGCCCACGGAGAGCTTTCCTCCGTTGACCATGTCCTGCCAGACGATGACGCCGATCCTGTCACAATGGTAGTACCAGCGGGCGGGTTCCACCTTGATATGTTTCCGGATCATGTTGAAACCCAGTTTTTTGGTGGTTTCCACGTCGTACCGCAGGGCCTCGTCCGTGGGGGCCGTGTACAGGCCGTCCGGCCAGTACCCCTGGTCGAGCAAGCCGTGGTGAAAGATCGGCCTGTTGTTCAGCATGAGCCGGGGAACCCCCCGGCCGTCCACGCCGGTGCTGAATTTTCTCATGCCGAAGTAGCTGGTCACCTCATCCGGAGGGTTTTCCGCACCCAGGGTCCGCACCTTCACATCGTACAGAAAGGGCGTGTCCGGGCTCCAGAGTTTCGGCGCCGGAATGTCCAGAACGAGATCCGTTCCGGATGCTCCGCGGATTCCGGCGACCTGTTTATCCTGTTCGTACGCTTCGACTTCCACCTCCACAGGTGGGTCCGAGGATACGGACACCTGGAGGATCAGCCGATCCCGCTCCACATCAGGCGTGAGCTTCAACCCGGTGATAAAGGGATCCGGGAGCGGCTCCAGCCACACGGTCTGCCAGATACCGGAACAGGCCGTGTAGAAGATGAGCTTCGGTTTGAGGACCTGTTTTCCCCGCTGCTGAGAGTGCGTGTCCGTGGGGTCCCACACGGAGACCACCAGTTCATTGTCCGTTTCCCGAACATGCTGGGTGATATCGAACGAGAAGGGGAGGTCGCCCCCGCGATGCGTTCCCAGTTCGGCGTCGTTGATCCGGACGGTCGCTTCCCAGTCCACGGCGCCGAAGTTCAACCGGATGTTCCTGCCCGACCAGTCCTCAGGCACGTCGAAGTGGCGACGGTACCAGAGGCGTTCATCCGGGTGCAACGGCCTTTTCAGGCCGGACAGGGCCGATTCGATGCAGAAGGGGACCAGGATACGATCTGGAAAGTCAGACACGTTCTGCTGGTGTCTGGGGACAACGGCAACATCCCAGAGCCCGTTCAGGTTCTTCCAGCGCTTCCGCCTGAGCTGGGGGCGGGGATATTCCGGCAGGACATTCCCGGGATCGACCTCTTCCGCCCAACGGGTCATGATGTGTCCCGGTACGGGTTTCCATCCTCCAGGGTTCATGGACGTTCTCTCCGTTCCGATTTACCGGGCGCGGCCCCCCCCCGGGGCGGCCGCGGGGGGGGGGGGGGGCGGGGGCGGGCGGCGGGGGTCCGCGGGCCCGGGCCGGGCGCGGGCCC
>CAYTRL010000625.1:0-2391 GCA_964439795.1 uncultured Thermodesulfobacteriota bacterium | reverse complement strand
AGATTGCGAGCGGAGCGAAGCAACCCCCCGGCCCCGTGAGGCTTTTGTTCCCGGGAGGTTGCCGCGTCGCCTTCGGCTCCTCGCAACATTCGCCATGAGAAGTCTGGCTGGCTCCATTTATCAACATCCTCTTTCACCTGGATGACAACAACCTGGCCTTTTTGAACTGCCGGATAAAGATCCCTTCCTTGACAAAGATCACCGGAAAATATTAAGTTTCTGCAGGCTGGTTCGTTTTCCTGGCGCACCGATTCATCCGTTATCCGATCAACCAAAGGGAGGGTCTATGAACCGGAAGAGATGTTGGTACGGAGTGATACTCTTTACTCTCTGTATCCTCGGGGTCCTGTTTTTCGGCTGCGGGAGCGACGATTCCGGAGCTCTTTGTGCAAAATGCGACGACGCTCAAGTCCCGGATTGCGACTGCCAATATTGTGAACAGGACGGTCAATGCTTTTTCGAAGTCAGGGGAACGACCATTACCTGCGACTCCTGCAATAACTGCAATGAAGCCATCATTCAGGTGAGGAACCTCTGCGCGCAGGGTTAAATTCGGATTTCCGGCCGGCTGCCTGAAGGATCTAGAGGGAAGCGCTCCCCGGGGACCGGCTTCGGCCTCCGCTCAGGGGACGCGTTCCCCCCAGGGTCCGTCTCAGGTACCGTAGCAGAAGCCTTACATCATGGGTGAATCCGGAGGACGCCGAGTAGAAGGCTTCGGCCGAGTAGCGTTCGTCCGGGGAAGGGTCGGACCCGTAGACCGCGTACGCCTCGGTGACCACCCCGGGCTTGGAGGTCAGGTACAGGGTGCGCCAGTCGGGCGGCAGGGAGGCGGTTTCCTCCCGCGTCCGGGGCCGAACCCCCACGAACCGCATCTCCCCCTGCACGATATTCAGCAGGGCCGGTAAAAACCGCAGGAAGAGGTCCCCCACCCCTTCCCTGCCCTCTTCACCGGCCTTGTTTGTACTCCCGCCCTCCCCCGGGCCGCCGGATCCATCGTTGAAACGGTACCGCTGGAAACTTTTCCAGAGGGAGGCGTCTTCCGGCGCAGGCAGACACACGGCCTCCTCCCGAAAGAGAACCGGGTTTCGGCCCCGCAGCTTCAGCAGGAGGGCCGTCAGGAGCAGAGCGGGGAAACAGATCAGCAGCAGCAACGCCCCCATCGATCGGGAGGAAACCGCCAGCAGCCAGTTCTGGATCCTTCGCTCCTTCAGGCTGCCAAGGATGAAGTCATCGGCAACCGTTACCGCCGCCCCCACCCGGACGTTCACCAGCCGGTTCCGATCCACGATCACGTCGGCCAGTTCCAGGGCCTCCCCAACGTAGCTCCCGGGCATGATCACGGAGTTTTCCACGGTACAGCGCTTGTCCAGCGCACTGTCCCTTCCCAGCACCACCCCGGGTCCGAGCTTCACCCCGAGGCCGATACGGCAGTTTTCTCCGATATAAACGGGCGGCACCAGGTGCGCCATCGGATGCAAACTCACGTTGCGGGAGATCCAGACCCCGGGATCGGTCTCCCGGCCGGAAAGGAGCAACCCGGCCCCTTTCATTTCCAGGATTTTCCAGTTGGTGGTCAACATTTCCTCAAAGGTACGTATGCCCAGGGGCGCTTCCACATTGATCCGTTTGACACGGAGTGAGGTTCCGGACATCAGGAATGTCCTCAACTCCGCCTCGTCCGCCTCCGCCGGAAGATCCCGGAGGCCGGCGGCGGACATCCATGCCCAGCCCGTCCACACGGATCCCCCGGTTCGGTCCCCGTCCCCATCCGGTTCGGTGCAGAAAAGAACGCTTTCCGCATCCGGCTCCGTCGGTCGGGAATCCGCCACGTTCACATGCAGAAACCGATCGCCGTGGGCCAGCAGGATGTAGTCCTGTCCGGTGTCGAAGCGGAGGGCCCGGATGTGTCGGTAGGGCCGCTCAGGATCCCTGGCGAGATGGTACCGGATGCTGCAGCCCCAGCGGGTCCCATCCTCGAAAAGACCCTCGATCTTCTCCGGCTGGTGACACAGGATCAAATCCAGATTCAGGACTCCCTGCGCCACCAGGGACTCTACCACGTGCTGGATAAACGGCCGGTCCAGCACGTGGAGCATGGGCGCCGGGGTCCTTTCGTTCAACGGGTGCATCTCCGGGTTTTCTCCGGCCAGCACGATCACGGCCTGCATCGGCATGGGTCTCCTCCTGCCCTGTGCTTGATTGGACTCAATAGGCCCCGCGACCAAACAGAACGGCGGGGACGGTACTCAGCAACAGCTTGATGTCCAACCAGACGCTCTGGCTCTCGATGTACTGCACATCGAGCTCCACCTGTTCCGGGAACGGGATGTCCCCGCGTCCACTCACCTGCCAGATGCAGGTCAGCCCCGGGATCACGTCCAGCCGGCGCCT
>CAYTRL010000624.1:0-2393 GCA_964439795.1 uncultured Thermodesulfobacteriota bacterium | reverse complement strand
CCTCCCTGGAACACATACGCCTGCGCACCGGCATGTACATTGGCCGTACCGGGGACGGGACCCACTACGAGGACGGCATCTACATCATGGTCAAGGAGGTGGTGGACAATGCCGTGGACGAATTCATCATGGGTTTCGGGCGCCGGATCGATATCACGGTCCGTGAGGGCCAGGTGACCGTCCGGGACTACGGCCGGGGCATCCCCCTTGGCAAGCTGGTGGACTGCGTCTCCAGGATCAACACCGGCGCCAAATACAACGACGATGTGTTCCAGTTCAGCGTAGGACTGAACGGGGTGGGCACCAAGGCGGTGAACGCCCTGAGCGAACACTTTCTGGTACGGACCTTCCGGGGGGGCAAGTTCGCGGAAGCCCGGTTCGAACGCGGCCGGTTGGCGAAGCAGGGAAAGGGCGGCAGCCCGGAGGAGCCGGACGGCACCCTGATACGGTTCTTTCCCGACGCCGAGATCTTCGGTGCTTTCTCCTTCGACGAGGAGTATCTGGGCAAACGCTTCCGATACTACGGCTACCTGAACCGCGGCCTGGAGATCCTGTTCAACGGAAAAACCTTCCTGTCCCGGAAGGGTCTGCTGGACCTGATCCGGGAGGAGCGCCAGTTCGAGAAGCTCTACGAGCCGTTCCACTTCCGGGACAAGATGCTCGAGCTGGCCTTCACGCACACGCACCGTTTCAACGAACACTACTACTCCTTTGTCAACGGACAGTACACCGGGGACGGGGGCACGCACCTGAGCGCCTTTCGGGAGGGCGTGCTCAAGGGGATCAACGAGTTTTCCAAGAAGCACTTCGACGGGGACGACGTCCGGGAAGGGATCGTGGGCGCCGTGGCTATCCGGCTGAAGGAGCCGGTGTTCGAGTCCCAGACCAAGAACAAGCTGGGCAACACGGAGATCCGTTCCCCCCTGGTGAACCGGATCCGGGAGGTGGTCGCGGACCAGCTCCACCGGAACCCGAAGAGCGCGGAGAAGCTCCTGACCAAGATCGAGGAAACCCACAAGCTCCGCAAGGAACTGCAGGCGGTGAAGAAGATGGCCCGGCAGCGCGCCAAGGCCGTCTCCATCCGGATCCCCCAGCTCAAGGACTGCAAGATCCACCTGAACAAGAAGAAGAACCGGGGGCTGGAGTCCACCATCTTCATCACCGAGGGCCAGTCCGCCGGGGGTTCCCTGGTCAGCTGCCGGGACGTGAACACGCAGGCCATCTTCACCCTGAAGGGAAAGCCTTTGAACGTGTGCGACCTGAACCGGGACGCCCTGTACAAGAACGACGAGATTTACAACCTGATGCGCGGCCTGAACATCGAGGAGTCGGTGGACAGGCTCCGGTACCACCACGTGGTGCTGGCCACCGACGCCGACGTGGACGGCATGCACATCCGGAACCTGCTGATTACCTTCTTTCTCCGTTTTTTCGAAACCCTCGTGCGTGAAGGGCATCTGTTCATCCTGGAAACGCCCCTGTTCCGCGTCCGGAACAAAAAGAAGACCCTGTACTGCTACTCGGAAGACGAGCGCGATGACGCCATGAAATCGCTCTCCCGGGGCGCGGAGGTCACCCGGTTCAAGGGGCTCGGGGAAATCTCGCCCGGGGAGTTCAAGGGGTTCATCGGCAGCGACATCCGGCTCACGCCGGTGGTGGTCAACGGGAACGGGTCCGTTCCGGAAATCCTGAGCTTCTACATGGGAAGAAACACGCAGGAGCGCCGCGAGTACATCATCAACAACCTGATCCTGGACGAAACGGCATGACCAAGCAGCTGGAGTTCGACTTCGGACCCGACGGCCCCCCGCCGGACGGGCCGGTCCCGGATGATACCGGTCCGGCCGAGCGCATGCCGATCCCCCCCGACGGACGGGACCCCCTGCAGGGGCTCATCGACCAAAACTTCCTGCAGTACGCCTCCTACGTGATCTGCGACCGGGCGATCCCGAACCTGGAGGACGGCCTGAAGCCCGTGCAGCGCCGCATCCTCCATTCCCTGTTCGAAAAGGACGACGGCCGGTTCATCAAGGTGGCCAACGTGGTGGGCCACTGCATGCAGTACCACCCCCACGGAGACGCCTCCATCACCGACGCCCTGGTCACGCTCACCAACCGGGGCTACCTGATCGAGGGGCAGGGCAACTTCGGGAACATCTTCACCGGGGACCGGGCCGCAGCGCCAAGATACATCGAGTGCCGGCTCACGGAACTGGCCCGGAAGGAGATCTTCAACAAGGACCTGACCCGGTTCGTGCCCAGCTACGACAGCCGCAACCAGGAACCCACGGCCCTGCCCGCCAAGCTCCCGCTCCTGCTGATGCTGGGTACGGAGGGGATCGCCGTGGGCCTTTCCACGAGGATCCTCCCGCACAACTTCCGGGAACTGCTGG
>CAYTRL010000623.1:0-2394 GCA_964439795.1 uncultured Thermodesulfobacteriota bacterium | reverse complement strand
ACGGGAACATAGACTTGAGCATGGGGTCGAAGTTTTTGAGGGTCATCATCCGGCAGGGGAACCTTGTTGGGGATATACGTCTTGTCCTCGAAGCGAATCGTATCCTTGAGGAAGGTAAAACCGCTGACGGTGTAGATGAAGCAATGATTTACGAAATCCTCAATCAAACGACCATCGCCAACGCCCTTTGTTTTCGTAAACTGCCAGCAGGGAGCAATCGTTGCGACCTTCCAAGCCTGCTCTTTCGTCGCCGCCCGGATCGAAACCTTGAACAGCAAGGCTCCCGGCTCTGGAATCAGGTGGGAAATCAACTCCACCTCACCCCAATAATGATGTAACACAAGGCTGCCGTCCTGTTTGAGGTCGCCTATGCCGCCGCCAAAATGGTCCTCGAAACACTGAATTTCAGTGACAACGCCGCGCATGGAAGGAACCTCGATATGAACATACGACATCATTTCGTCGCCCTGAGGGCGCTGGATCAAGCTCAATTTCGGAGTCGAAGAAGCGCAGAGCCTCCAGGACATGCAAAGGGCAACAAATACGAATAGAATCCCGGAAAAAGCATACCGATTGCTCAAAAGGCCGGACCACCGAGAAACGCGCCAACCCCGCTCCATACGTTTCATCCTGAAGTATTCCTCCCACCGTTTCTCTAGGATGAACCCGGCTCAGCCGGGTAGTCCAGGAATCGAGTTTTGAAAAACCCACCCAGAGCCTTCCGGAGCGTCATTCGTCGGGGAAAACGCATTCCGGGGCAAGGGGGAGAAAGGGAAAGGGATCCTCCCGCTTGTGAATTCGCGGGGTCTGGGCGTTCATGTTCAGCAGAAAATGCATGGGGGGTTTCAATCTTTTCATTTTGTCATAGAATATTATTGCAGAGAGGATCCAAATCGTAAAGCACGGCGGAGGGAATCCTTCGATGAAAGTTCTGATTCTGGGCGCCAACGGGTTCATCGGCCATCACCTGACCGAGGCCATCCTGCGGGACACCGGATGGGAGGTGTATGGGATGGACCTGGAGGACGACCGGCTGGAGCGGTTCCGGAAGGACCCCCGCTTCCACTTCGTGGACGGAGATATCTCCATCCAGCGGGAATGGGTGGAATACCACGTGAAGAAATGCGACGTGATCCTTCCCCTGGTGGCCATCGCCACCCCGAAGACCTATGTGGAGCGCCCCCTGGAGGTCTTCTCCCTTTCGTTCGAGGAGAACCTGCGGATCATCCGGTACTGCGCCCGGTATCAGCGAAGGCTCGTGTTCCCCTCCTCCTCCGAAGTGTACGGCATGTGCGCGGACGAGGCCTTCGATGAGGACGAGAGCCCGCTGGTGCTGGGCCCGGTACGCAAGCAGCGGTGGATCTACTCGTGCGCCAAGCAGCTCCTGGACCGGGTGATCTGGGCCCACGGCAGGGATTCCGGGCTCCGGTTCACCCTGTTCCGGCCGTTCAACTGGATCGGGCCCCGCCTGGATTCCCTGGAGACGGCCCGGATCGGCAGCTCCCGGGTGGTGACCCAGTTCATCGGGGAGCTGATCCGGGGAGACGACCTGCGGTTGGTGGACGGCGGGAGGCAGCGTCGGTGTTTCACGTACATCGACGACGGGATCGATGCACTCATGCGCATCCTGCAGGACCCCCGGGGGACCTGCGACGGCCAGATCCTGAACATCGGTAACCCGGGGAACGACTGTTCCATCGAGGACCTGGCGCGCCTGCTGCAGGAGATGTTCCGAGAGCACCCGCTGCGAAGCTCCGTTGAACAACGAGACCGGGAGAGCAGGATCGTGACGATACCCGCCGACGAATACTATGGCGACGGCTACCAGGACCTCTCGGTGAGGAAACCCCGGATCGACAAGGCGCGTCGCCTGCTGGGGTGGGAGCCCCGGGTGGAACTGCGGGACGCCCTCTGGAGAAGCCTGGACGCCTTCCTGCGGGAGGATACGGATGAGGACCTGCAGGTGATTTCATGAGGGGGCTGTCCGAGCAAGCTCGCCTCCCGGCGTGCCCGGCCCGTGTATCCGACCCCTCCACCGATCGAGACCTGCTCTCGGAACCCGCTTTTCCCCCCTCGAGGGATGCCCGGTGTCCGCGAGGGGGGCTCGAGTCCTACCGCACCTTTCCGGGTTCCGTGATAACCGCGTTGGTTCGAACGTTGTTCTTGGCGACTGCCGTCTTCTGCTGGGTCACCTGCTTTGCCGGGACCGCGACAGGCGCTACCCCTGATGCGGCGATCCACGATGATACGGAAGCCCCGCCGAAGCGGCAGCCCCCCTTTGTCACTCTTCGTCCCCGTGATCGAAGCGTCATCGTTCTCTCCCGGGAGCGGGGGGTACCCGCCGGACAGGTACGCAAGGAAGCTGGGGACCGGATCGTGGTGAACGCCAGCATC
>CAYTRL010000622.1:0-2405 GCA_964439795.1 uncultured Thermodesulfobacteriota bacterium | reverse complement strand
GCGCCGGGAGGGTTCTTCGTTGCGCAGATCAATCCCCGCCGGATGGTTCCGGACCCGAAGCCCCATTGTCCAAGAGGTCGCCGTAATGGGCATCCAGGCATTCCGGGCACACGGAGTGGGTGAACGTGGCTCCGGAGTGTTCGTGCAGGTAGGCTTCCAGCTTTTTCCAATACCCCTTGTCGTCCCGGATCTTCTTGCAGTGGGAGCAGATCGGCAGAAGCCCGGTGAGTGTCTTCACGTCGGACAGGGCGGTTTCCAGGTCGGCGATCAGTTGCAGGTTCTGCGCCTGTGTGTGCCGGTGGCTCCGGATCTCACCGGCCAGCGCCTGGTTGCTGGAGAGCAGCTCCGTGTTGATCCGCTCCATGGAACGCTTGAAATAGGTGACGGTACCCACGATGATGGCCGCCATGACCCCGTATATCACCAGGTTCATGGCCAGGACATCGCCGTTCAGGTAGATGGATGCCAGGAACTCGTTTTGCTGAGAGAGCGGCGCGTAACCAATGATCCCAAGGTACTCGCACAGGGTCAGCGCCACCAGGGCCGCGTTGCTTGCCCAGAAGAAGAAGAGTGCATCCCGCCAGCGCAGGATCCAGGAGATGATGAGAAACAGGCCCAGGTTGTAGAGAACGACGATCGTGTTGAACGTGCCCACCAGGTGGATCTGGTAGAACATGACCGCGTACAGGGCGGTCACAGTGGCTACAAAGGACGGATAGTAGAACGGGCTGGTCACGCTTCGGTTCCTGCGCCTCCACAGGAGGTTGGGAAGCAGCCAGGCCAGGGCCGTCACGGGCACCAGGACGTTCCCCAGCAGGGAGTGCCAGGCGTAGTCCATGTTCAGGAACGGGCTTCCGCCGGACAGGAAGAAGCGCGCGTACTGGTACAGGTCGTAGGGGATGAAGACGGCTATAAGGATCAGACTCGCGGTGATGGCCCGGTCGCGGGCGGCGGGGCTCTCGTGCTGCATGTGGGCAGGCAATGTGGGGGGGAGAGAGGGTTGCTGCATGGGAGGTTCCTCGTTGGACCGGGTAATGGAAGCCGTATCAGTGCTGTTTCGTAGCAGCATGGTATCATGATCCCCTTCTGAGGGGAAACGCTCTCCAGGGACCGGGTCCCGGATCGTGTTTGGACGGTGAGTTTGATCATCGAGCCCTCGGATCTGCGAGATGAACACGAACCAGGCATGGAACGTTCTACACACCAGACACCTGCGGATCCGGGATGAGTTCCGCTTCCTGCCGGGAGTGTTTCCAGAACTCCTCTTGCCGGGGGCCGGGAGCCGGGCAGGGGGTTTTTTCCTTTTGCCAAGCAAGTTTTAAGGTGATAAAATAAGCCTAACTTTCAAAACAAACCATGATGAAGGGGACAGCGCCCTCAAACGCATGTGAACGGTGGTGTCCCCGGCCGGTGATCTTCCATGAACGCAGCGGTAAAGCTTGCTTCGCCGGGCAGCGCCCGGATCTCTCCCACGGCTTACTACACGGGTCATACCTGGTACCGGAACGGCCTGGCCGCCCCGGCGTTCTACACCCGGAAGGGGCACGCGCTCTTCGCCGCGGTGGAGCCCCTTGTGAAGACAGCGGCAAGGTGGAACGGGGGGGTGATCCCCGAGGCCATGCTCCTCCAGCGTCACGGGCTGATCGATCACCTGCTGCGAAAAGCCATCGAGAACGGCGGATTCCGCACCGTGCTCGAGCTGGGCTGCGGTATCTCCCCCCGGGGATACCGTTTCAAGAAGGAGTTCGGCGACAGGATCCTATACATCGAAGGGGACCTGCCGGACATGGCGGCAAGGAAACGGTCGATCCTCCGGAAACAGGGTTCCCGCCAGGATCGGCACCGCGTGGTGTCGGTGGATATCCTGGACTCTACCGGCCTCCTGAGCCTCCAACAGGCCGTGGCGCCGCTCCTGGACGGTTCCCCGGTGGCGGTCGTGACCGAGGGGCTGGTAAACTATTTCCCCAAGGAAGACCTTATCCTCATGTGGAACCGGTTGCAGCGGGTTTTGGGCCCTGCGGCCGGCCTCTACCTCACGGACATGCATATCCGGTCCCTGGTCCCCCCCGACGTTTTTTCCAATGCGTGGATCCGGATGATCGGCCTGTTCACCCGTGGAACCACCTACCTGGATTTTCTGGATCCTGCCGACACCGAGGACACCATGATCCGGGCGGGTTTCCAGGATGTCACCCTGCATGACCCGCACGAATACGCCGGTTCGCTGGCCCTGCCCAGGACCGGATCCCGGAGCCTGTTTCGCGTAGTGGAGGCCCGGCTGGTCTCCTGATCCCACCCTAACAGACCGTTGAAAAAGGCTCATCTGCTGCGTTCCACTCATCCTTCGTCAGTCTACGTACAAAAAAGTACGCCTTGTATAATTCCCCTCAGTGGAAATTCATCTC
>CAYTRL010000621.1:0-2430 GCA_964439795.1 uncultured Thermodesulfobacteriota bacterium | reverse complement strand
GAAATACGCATGCGACGGCTGCGGGCGGCTTGCCACCACCCGGTCGCTCCTGTGCAGCCCAAAGGCCATTCCCAAACCGAAGTCAGCGCCCGCCAGGGCAGCCGGTGCCGGAAAGAAGGCGGCCGGGAAGACCCGGACAGCTGCAGCCCCCAAGAAGGCGGCCAAGAAGACCCGGACAGCTGCAGCCCCCAAGAAGGCGGCCAAGAAGGCGGCCGGGAAAAAGGCCAGGAAGAAGTGATGCACCCGGTCCGATGATCGTTTCCGGTGGGTGAGGCCGTCGAAAACGGTGAGTGAATGATCGGGCGGTCCCTGCCTGACAGCCTGTAGCAAAACAGGGATTCTGTTTTTCCCGTCATTCCGGGCTTGACTCGGAATCCGGAAAAAATGGTGTGCAGGGATACCCGTGCCTGCCCGGGACTTGATCTAAGGGTGGCGGACATGAAAACATAAGTCATGAATCGACACCTCCCTGCATATAGAAACATGGAAGGATCAAGATGAGAGCCCCCGAACCGTTGATCATTCGACCTCCCAGCGAGGCAGGCAGCATGCTGCTGCGTGTGTCCAGGGGTTGCCACTGGAACCGGTGCCGTTTCTGCGGCATCTACGATCTCTACGGGCAGGCGTTCGAGACGCGTCCGCTGGAGGACGTCCTGGAGGATGTGGATCTGCTGAAAGAGTATTGGGGAGACCGGCCCCGCACCGCGTTTCTGGGAGACGCGGATCCCCTGGAGCGGCCGGTTTCGTTCCTCGTTCCTGTCCTGGACCGTCTGCGCAGCCGGTTCCCTTCCCTGGAAAGGGTGACCTCCTATGCACGGGCCAGCAGCGTGAACAAGAAAACCCCGAAGGAGCTGAAGACCCTGGCGGAGCACGGGCTGGACAGGATTCATGTGGGCCTGGAGTCCGGAAGCGACAGCGTGCTGTGGTTTCAGCGAAAAGGCGCGAGCCGGAAGATGCTGATCCAGGCGGGAAAGAAGGTCCACGACTCGGGTATCGAGCTCAGTTTTTACGTGCTCCTGGGGCTGGGAGGCAGCGACCGCTGGGAAGAGCATGCCCTGGAGACCGCGCATGTGATCAACGAGACTGTCCCTCACTTCGTACGGGTTCGGCGGTTGTGGATCCATCCCCAGTCACGGCTCGGCCGTGAGGTGGAAGCCGGAAATTTCCAGGAGCAGATCCCGGAGGGAACGGTTCGGGAACTCCGGCGAATGGTGGAGGAGATTTCAGCAGACGGAACCTACCTGACCTGCGACCACGCCAACAACTACCTGTCCCTGCACGGGAGGTTTATGGAGGACAAGGCGGCCATGCTCCAGACCGTGGACGAGTTTATGGAGCAGTCCGAGGAGACGCGGGAGCGGCACTATCGCGCGGTGGGCTCGGTCATATAATTCGACTTCCGATAAACGCCCATCTGCTGCGTTCCCCCTTGCCGGCGTCGCTCCAACGTACGAAAAGTACGCCTCCGCTCCTCGGCTGCGGGGCGCCTTGCATATGGACCTTTCTCGAAAGCCGAAACAGAACGAGATATTCCCAAGTTCCCGAAATAAACCTTCGGGTCTCTGAAACGTTTGATGCCGAATATGATGAGATAAAGTAAACGGGAAGTTTTTTTCAGAGAGCGGTTCAGTCTTTGTGGAGGCGGTTGGGCAGTTCGTTCTGATCGTCTTCCTGCCTCGGGAACTCCTGCTCCAGGATCACTCCGCAGCGTTCGATGGCGTCACAAAGTCCGGTACAGAGGTCGCCCTCCCGAATTCCGCTGAGCACGATATCGACCACCTCGTTCCACGTTCCCGGCTTCACTCGGGCGTTAATCCCTGAATCCGCCAGGACTTGAACGCGGTGTTCGAGCAGAGATACGAGGATCAGGACCCCGGTCCGGTCCTGTGTGAGGTTCAGTTCCAACTCCCGAAAGGCGCGCAGGGCCCGTTCGAACACCTCCTCCTCCGCGAGTTTCGGGGAAAGGAGCGCCCGCCTCGGGAAAGAAAGGTGCCGCAGGGAAAAGAACCCCGCCATGAAGCCCAGCGCCTGGCAGGAAATCAGGAGCAGGGTATTGCCGGCAGCAGGGCACCAGACCCCGGCCAGGGAACCCGCCAGCAGTCCCAGTATCCCGCCCACGAACGGCAGGTGCGGATAGGCGTCGGACTGATCCACCACCAGGGGAACGATCTCGCCCGAGGTCCGCATCTCAGCGTTGCGGATGGCTGTTTCCACCCGCTTCTCTTTTTCCGGGGTGAATATCTTTTTGACTTTCATCTCTCTCACCAGCCTCCGGATGCTCCGCCCCCGCCGAAGCCGCCTCCCCCGCCACCTCCGAATCCGCCAAATCCGCCGCCCCCGAACCCTCCCCGCCGCATGCCGCCTCCACCCCTCATGCCTCCCAGCATCCCGCCGACCAGGACGAACCGCCCGGTGCGGGAAAACAGGAGG
>CAYTRL010000620.1:0-2431 GCA_964439795.1 uncultured Thermodesulfobacteriota bacterium | reverse complement strand
CAGGGTGTAATCCACCTGCTTGAAGGTGAAGTACCCGCTCTTGATGCCCACGAATAGCCGGTTGTCTCCGGTCAGGGAAACCGTCACCTCTTTGGTTTGGAGATCTAAAGCCACACCCTCCGCCTGCCGGGGATCGGTGCCGTACTCGTACTCGTCGCGGTTCGGTGTTCCGTCTCCGTCCGGGTCCCCGTCCGGCCCATTCACCGGCTCGATGCTCCCATTGTCCCGGGGATCCAGCCCGTTTTCTTCTTCCCAGTAATCCGGCAAACCGTCCCCGTCGTCATCCGAATCCTCGGCGTCCGGGACACCGTCACAGTCCAGATCGTTAGGCGGAGTGTTATGCCCGTCGCAGTCCTGGTCCACGTGGTCCCAGCAGATCTCCTCGGCCCCGGGGTGGATGCAGGCAGCGCAGGGCGCGCAATCTTCCTCTCCGCAGGTACAGGTGTCACACACCGGTGGATCGTCGGTGGGGTCATCATCGCAATCCATACCCGCGCAGAGGTCGTAACCGTCGCCATCAACGTCCGGGCAGTCACCTACGTAGAAAACCTCCCCCTTGACACCACCCCAAATCCCCCGGTCGTCCTGGAAACGGACGTAAATCACGTGTCGTCCCTCGGGAAGGGTCGAAACGTCGATCCCGGCAACGTCCACCTGCTCGACGGCTGAGTCAAACAGGCCGTCCGCCGCTGACAGGGGTTCGCCAAGGCCCTCGCCCGGTTCCTCGTCGAAGAAGTACTCTGCGGCCAGGATCTTTGTCACAGGTTGCGACTGGTACACCTCGAACGGCACCGCCCGGGCCGGGCCCCAGGTGCCTTCGTTGTCCATCACCCGAACGTACAGGGTGCGGATGCCCGGGCCCAGGCTGCTCACGTTGATCCCGCTCAGGTCCAGATCTTCCACCGCGCTGTTGAACACTCCGTCCAAAGCATCTACCGCGATTCCATTTCCTTCCCCGGGGTCCATGTCGATGAAGTACTCGGCCCCGGCCACCCACTTCTCGCCCGTGATCCAGAAGTTCCGCGGGCTCAGGAACGTACCATCATTGGCCAATGGCCGGGCCAGGCCCCACACTCCTTCCGCGTTCTTGAACCGCACGTACAGGGTGTGTGCACCGATCTTAAGTCCCGACAGGTCCACTTCGGCAAGATCCACCGATGCCTGTTCGGACCCGAACGCACCCGATAGTGGAGTCCCGTTGCCCTCTCCGGGGTCCGTGTCAAAGAAATACTCCGCCGCGGTGATGGTATCCGGCGAGCCGCAGGCGCCGGTGTCGATCTGGAACGTATTGTTCACCGCCGGCTGGTTCTCGTTGCCCCCGGAATCGAACCCGTTAGTCACGGTCACCACGGCCGGGCCGTCCACGTAGGCGGACCCGTCCGCACAGCGGACCGTGTACGCGTATTGCCAGACGGCGCCGCTTCCGGTCATCTCGCTGGCAGGCAGGTCCTGGCTGCCCGGCTGATCGACGGCGATTCGCGGCACCGTGACCAGCGGCTCGCTGAACACCGCCGTGATGGTCAGCGGCCCGGCCTCCACCGGGGACGCCGCGCTGTAGCTCAGGGTTACCGTGAGGGGGTCCGAATCCAAGGTTACGGTGAAGCAGTCCGTCACCGAGAAGGCGCTGGTGTTGCCCGCACCGTCGATTGAACGCACACGCCAGCAAACCTCCCCCTCGGGGAGCGGCGCCGGGGGTGTGAAACTCGTTGACACGATCCCGGTCACAAGGTCCGTGCCGCCAACAGTGGCAAGTTCAAGTTCATAACCCGCGGCGCCGGGCACGGAGTGCCAGACGAGCGTGGGTGTAAGGTCCCCGGTGGGGTCCGGGGCGTACGGCACCGGCACCGGGATCCCCGGGGCCCGGTTGTCCACGATGAAGAACTCGGTCTCGGTGGTCACCTCGTGTCCGTCTACGCCGTTGTGCACGGTGAAGCGGAGCTTCACACTACTCGCTTCGAACGGCCCCAGGTCGTGGGCCGAGAGCCACACGAAATTGACCGTGTTCGGCCCGGAGGAGGCGTCGATCCAGCCGGCCGAGCTGCCTATCTGGTACTCGGCGCCGTTGTCCAGGGCCGGGCCGCCGTAGTCCGCAGTCACGCTCCCGGTCTCGATCCGGATGTTGGCCCAGTCCCCGGAATCATCGAGTTCATACTCCACACGGAGCTTGCACGTGATGCTGGCCGCCTCATCGGCCACCACCACCGACAGCGGGATCCGGCCGTCGCCCGTGCCGGGCTGAACCGGATCCGTGGGTGCGTAGCCCAGAGGCCGGCCCACGGTGAACGGGTGCGCCCGGGGCGCGCCCCACCGGCCCAGGTTGTCCTGGAACCGCATATACAACGTGTACAGGCCCTCGGGCCGGGTTGAAACATCGACCCCGGAAACGTCCACCGTTTCCACAAGGGAGTCGAAGAGGCCGTCGGCCGCGGGC
>CAYTRL010000619.1:0-2432 GCA_964439795.1 uncultured Thermodesulfobacteriota bacterium | reverse complement strand
TGGGCAGGGAGTCCATGAACTCGATCTCCCGGGGGGCGGCGGCGCTGGACAGGCGTTTCATGGCGAACCGCTGGATCTCCTTCCGGAGGTCTTCCGAGGGTTCATGGCCCTGCTTGAGAGATACAAAGGCCTTGATGACCTCCATGGCAATGGGGTCCGGTTTTCCGATCACCCCCGCCTCGGCCACCGCCGGGTGCTCGATCAGGACCGACTCCACCTCGAACGGCCCCACCAGGTGGCCGGCCGTGTTGATCACGTCGTCCGCCCGGCCCACGAACCAGAAGTACCCTTCCTCGTCCCTGCGGGCCTTGTCCCCGGTGATATACCAGCCGTTCTTGAACCGGGACCGGTACAGATCCTCCTTGTTCCAGTAGGTGCGGAACATGGAGGGCCAGCCGGGCTCCAGGGCCAGGCTCCCCTCCTCCCCGGGGGGCAGTTCGTTGAAATCTTCATCCAGGATGGCGGGACGGATCCCGGGAAAGGGACGGCCCATGGACCCGGGCTTCACGTCCAGGACCGGGTAGTTGGCGATCATGATCGATCCCGTTTCCGTCTGCCACCAGTTGTCGTGAAACGGTTTGCCGAAGACCTTCTCCCCCCAGACCACGGCCTCGGGGTTCAGGGGCTCACCCACGCTGCACAAATATCGCAACGAGCTCAAATCGTACTTTGCGGGCAGTTCGTCCCCGGCCTTCATGAGCATGCGGATGGCCGTGGGGGCCGTGTACCACACCGTGACCTTTCTTTTCTGGATAAACTCGTACCAGTGCCGCGCGCTGAACCCCCCTTCATACACCACCTGCGTCACGCCGTTTGACCAGGGACCGAACATCCCGTAGGAGGTTCCGGTCACCCATCCCGGGTCCGCCGTGCACCAGTACACGTCGTCCTCCTGGAGGTCCAGCACGTACCGGGCTGTTGCAAAGTGTCCCTGCACGGCCCCGTGAACGTGCACGGCCCCCTTGGGCTTCCCGGTAGTCCCGGAGGTGTAATGCATGACGGCGTGGTCTTCCCTGTGGGTCCGGACCGTCTCGAAGGAATCGGAGGCGGCGGCCATGGCCTCCTCGTAGGAAAGGTCGGGCCCTTCCGCCCTGTCCTTTCCGCGATCCACCAGGACAACCCGTTCCAGGGCCGGGAGCCCGGGAAGGATCTCCGCCACCTTCTTCTTCAGGGCCGGGCTGGTGACCAGGACCCTCGCCCCGCTGTCCTCCATCCGGTCCCGGACGGCATCCGGCCCGAAGGCGGAAAACAGGGGCCCGATCACCGCGCCCGCCTTGAGCGTTCCCAGGATGCCGATGAAGATCTCGGGAACCCGTTCCAGGAAAAAGAAGACCCGGTCCCCTTTCTTCACCCCCAGATCCCTGACCAGCACGTTGGCGAAACGGTTGCTCAGCCGGGCCAGGTCCGAAAAGGTGTACGTCTCCTCCGCTCCCTTGCGGCTCTCCCACAGGAGCGCGGTCTTGTCTTTCCGGCGTGTTTCAAGATGGGCATCCACCACAACGTGGGCCAGGTTGATGTGGTCATCGTCGAACCATTCGAGCTTTCGTGCAAGCTGTTCCCAGGTGAACGCAGCCACCCCTTTCTCGTAATCCGGAAGGTTGGGTTTCACCGGGAACGTATCCGGCGGCTGTTTTCGAATACGCTTATGCTCCATGTGTCATGACCCTCCCCTGACCGGTTGCTGGAAACGTCCTAGAGGCAGTGTTTCGCTCCTTGTAGGGTGGGGCCCTGCCCCACCATATCCCTGCCCCTGCCCCTGGATTCCGGGTCAAGCCCGGAATGACGGAAAAAAACAGAATCCTTGTTTTTCAATGGCCTGCTGACGCGTCCACCCTGTTGTTTCGGATGGAGCGCCGAAAATCCTGAGATCTGGAGCCTTGTTAACGGGATCGATGGATCCTTCCAAAGGCCGGGGAAAAAACCGGGCCGGTGCGGGAAAGAAAAAGGAGGATCTCCGGAAAATCTTCGCATTCAATGGAGGGTGCCCCCGGAGGACGTGTTCAAGACCCGGCCGCGGAACCGACACGCTCCCGGACCTTTTCAACGAGCTCCGCCACGTTCTCCAGATCCACCAGCTCGTCCGCCTCGATCTCGATCCCGTACTGTTTCGAGAGGGCCTCCGCGAGGTCGAGCAGAAGCAAGGAATCAGCGCCCAGGTCTTCCTGCAGGTGCGCATCTTCCCGGATCTCCTCTTCCCCCACGGAAAAAAGCCTGGCGATCATCTCTTTGATGTCGGCATAAACGTCCATGAAAGTCCTTTCTTTTTCCTATTCTTATCACGACAGGACCCGCTTCCGTCAAGGGAGATGGCACGTTAAAAATTACCGGGGTCAGGTAATAAATATACAATTTTAGGCGATAAGAACCAGTTTTACGGCACGGAGCATACACCAGAAAAAATTATAATTAATACCAGACCCCAACACCCCAAA
>CAYTRL010000618.1:0-2435 GCA_964439795.1 uncultured Thermodesulfobacteriota bacterium | reverse complement strand
GGCTTTCAGCCGTAATATTAAATCCACCTGCTTTAGCAGGTGGTTGTTTAATCCTCGCATTACATAACCATGCGTGACGGTGTGAAACTCGCCCTGGACCTCTACCTGCCCGAAAAGCTTGCGCAAGGGGAGAAGATCCCGGCCATTCTCCACCAAACCCGGTACTTCCGCTCCATGGAGTTGCGCTGGCCCTGGAGGACCCTGCTGGGCGGGGCGCCCTTTGACCATACCGGACTCTATGCAAAGCGGCGCAAACGTTTCGTCAAGCAGGGATATGCGTGGGTGGATGTGGACGTTCGGGGCTCCGGCGCATCCTATGGACATCGTATCTGCCCCTGGTCTCCCGATGAAATCCGTGACGGGGCGGAGATCGTGGAATGGATTGTGGCTCAGCCCTGGTCCAGCGGAAGCGTGGGCGCCATGGGCATATCCTACGACGGGACCTCGGCAGAGTTCCTGCTCCTGAACCGACATCCGGCTGTAAAGGCGATAGCGCCGCGTTTTTCCCTGTTCGATGCCTATGCGGACATTGCATTCCCCGGTGGCGTGCACAATGCCTGGTTCACGGAGAACTGGGGCCGGGTCAACGGAGCCCTGGACCGGAACGCCCCTCACGAGATTCGAGGCTGGTGGGTGAAGCTGTTCGTGACGGGTGTTCAGCCCGTGCGGGTCGACAAAAATCGCTCCATGCGATCCTCGGCTGTCCAGGCGCACACCGCCAACTACGACGTACATGAAGAGTCGTTGTCCTTGACCTTTCGGGACGATGTCACACCCACCGATCCGTTTCAGCAGGACAGGGACGGACGCCTTCAACTCGCAGGGACCCCTTTGGATGGTTCGGGCAGCATCGGGCTGTTCAGCCCCCACAACTATGTGAGGGACCTGGAGGCGTCCGGAGCCGCCGTCTACAGTTACAGCGGTTGGCTGGACGGGGCCTACCCCCATGCGGCCATCAAGCGGTTCCTTTCGGTTCGCTCGCCGGGAAGCCGCCTGATCCTCGGCCCCTGGAACCATGGCGGCGGATGGAACGTCAACCCGGCAGCCAGGCCCAGTCATTCCGGGTTCCACCACGAAGCCGAATTGCTTCGCTTTTTCGATGTGCATCTGAAGGGGATCGACACAGGGATCCTGAACGAGAAGCCTGTCCGCTACTACACCATGGTGGAGGAGTCATGGAAGGCAAGCATCGCCTGGCCACCGCCGCAGTCAGAGATCCTTACGTTGTTCTTCAGGGAAAACCACCTGCTGTCCACAAAGAAACCGTCTGCGGAAGATTGGACGGACACGATTCGGGTGGATGTGACGGCCGGAACCGGGGAGCAGACGAGGTGGAGGAATCAACTCGCCGTGGATGCACCGGTCAGGTACGCTGAAAGAAGCAGGGAAGACGAAAAACTGCTCGTTTACACCTCGGAACCGCTCCTGCGGGGGATGGAGGTGACCGGCCATCCGATCGTTACCCTTTACGCGGCTTCATCGGCCAACGACGGAAATTTCATTGTCTACCTCGAGGATGTGAATGAGAAGGGGCGGGTCAACTATGTGACAGAAGGACAGCTACGAGCGATTCATCGGAAGTTGAGCCCGGCCGAGCCGCCTTACAGGCAGGTGGTTCCCTATCGGACGTATAAGCGGGAGGACGCCATGCCCCTCGTGCCGGGGGAGGTCGCAGAACTGGTGTTCGACCTGCTCCCAACCTCCTACTTCTTCCGGGCCGGCCATTCCGTCCGCGTTGCGATTGCCGGAGCGGACGCCGACCAGTTTGCCCAGCCTCCAGGCGATCCACCCACGCTCTGTTTTCAACGAAACCGGCTCCACCCGTCCCGCATTGATCTTCCTACCATTCCCTGAAGAATCAACGCAATAGAGAGCCTGTCAGGAGCCTGCCTTTCGCAGCTGGTAGATCCCCTCGCTTTCAGCCACCAATTGACCGTTGGCATCAAAGATTTCACCCTGGAGGATGAATTCGCTCTTTCCCTTCTCGTCCGCCTCTGCAGCGATGCGTGTCGCTTCTTCCTCGGAGAGCCGGACCTTGACCGTTGCGTCCGTGACCACCGGGCGTTTGTACCGGATCGTCATCTCCTTGACGATGGGATAGTACTTGGAAGCATCGAAGGTGGAGAGAAAAAGCGCGCCGCCGGGAATCTCGGCAAGGGTGAAGAGGGCTCCCGCGTACATGGTCCCCACGTGGCTCAGGTTGCCCTCGAGAGGCGCCATGAGCTCCACGTAGCATTTTTTCAATTCAACGACCTTGAGGCCCATCCGTCGGACGAAATCGATTCCGGTTTCCACCATGGTTACAAACTCTTTGGGAACCTCAGACATGCTTGCTCTCCTTTCCGGATACATTCCTGTGGTCATGGATAGGGGGCGGCCATACGATATCCGGCCCTCAGACGGGCCGGGAAGGTTCTGTGGGAGTTCCGTGAAGG
>CAYTRL010000617.1:0-2437 GCA_964439795.1 uncultured Thermodesulfobacteriota bacterium | reverse complement strand
GCCGAGGTCCTTCGCATGGCCTGCGAGGCCTGCGAGGGCAAACACCTCCTGGTGGGGCCCGTGCAGGAGGGCAACTACAAGAAGATCGGGGCCGCGGCCATCGCGTACAAGCACACCATCATCGCCAACACCCCCATCGACATCAACCTGGCCAAGCAGCTCAACATCCTGCTGGGGAACCTGGGTGTTCCGGAAGATCAGATCGTGATCGACCCCACCACCGGCGGGCTCGGATACGGCATCGAATACTCCTACTCCGTCATGGAGCGGATCCGCATGGCCGCCCTGGTCCAGGAAGACGACAAGCTGCAGCAGCCCATGATCTGCAACGTGGGCAAGGAGGCCTGGAAGAGCAAGGAAGCCAAGCTCTCTGCGGCCGACGCTCCCGAGCTGGGTGACCCCATGTCCCGCGGCGTTCTCCTGGAGGCCCTCACCGCCGAGACCCTGCTCGTGGCCGGCGCGAACATCCTGGTTCTGCGGCATCCGGAAACCGTCTCCCTTATCCGGAAACTGGTCGAGGAGCTTGCCTGAACTGAAACGTATGAAACAGGGGTTCCCCCCTGTTTTTCTTTTTATTAAGTCAACGTTCCAACAGCAGAAGGAGTCAGCGTTATGTCAAAGATCATCGCCAGTGCAGCCATCCGGGGTGCTCACAAGATCATCGAACGCGTGGACGAGAAGTGGCAGAAGGCCATGGACAAGTTCGGAGCCAACCAGGAAGTGGAGTACCCCAACACCGGGTACTATCTCCCGATCATCTACGGGATCACCGGGTTCCCGGTGAAGAAGCTGGACGACATGAAGACCGTGCTGGACAAGTGCAAGGATCTGCTCCCGCCGGTCCCGCAGGAAGTCACGCACCTGCCCTACCTGGGACCCGCCCTGGACGCGGGGATGGCCACCTTCTTCGCCGAGGAGTGCGAGGAGGCCATCCGGTACCTGGAAGAGCCGGACTTCTACCTGCCGGCCGAGGATCCCGATGAGAACCACCTCTGGCTGGGCGCCGCGGACGACATCATCATGCGGAAGCGCGGCGTGGAGTTCGTGGACGGCACCGCCCCCGGATTCGCGGCCATCCTGGGCGCCGCCCCGACCAAGGAGATCGCGGCGGACATCGCCCTGGAGCTCCAGCAGAAGAACCTGTACGTGTTCATGGCCTCCGGAAGCAACGGAACCTCCTTTTCCGAACAGCTGGTGGAAGCCGGCGTACAGATCGGCTGGAACACCCGGCTGGTCCCGTTCGGCCCGGACACCAGCGCCACCGTATTCGCCATCGGCTTTGCCACCCGCGCGGCCATGAGCTTCGGCGGCGTGCAGCCCGGGGACTTCCGCAAGATCCTCATGTACAACAAGGAGCGCGTCTTCGCCTTTGCCCTGACCATGGGGGAAGTGACCGACGAGTGGTACGCCCAGGGAACCGGCGCCGTGAACTACGGCTTCCCGGTCATCGCGGACACGGACATCCCCGAGATCCTGCCCACGGGGATCTGCACCTACGAGCACGTGGGCTCCAACATCCCGCACAAGGAGATCGTCAGCAAGGCGATCGAGGTTCGCGGTCTCAAGGTGCAGGTGACCGAGGTTCCGGTGCCGGTTGCCTACGGCCCCGCCTTCGAGGGCGAGCGCGTCCGCGGCGAAGACATCTACGCCGAGATGGGCGGCGGCCGCTCCCTGGCCGTGGAGCTCGTGCAGATGCGGGAGATGAACGACATCGAGGACGGCAAGATCACGGTGGTGGGCCCGGACCTGAAGGACGTGGAAGCCCCCGCCAAGATCCCGCTGGCAATCGGCGTGGAAGTGGCCGGCCGGAAGATGCAGGAGGATTTCGAGCCGATCCTGGAACGCCAGATCCACCACCTGATCAACTACGCCCAGGGCACCATGCACATCGGCCAGCGGGACATCGCCTGGGTCCGGATCGCAAAGGCCGCCGTCGAAAAGGGCTTCGAGCTGAAGCACATCGGGTCGGTACTGCACGCCAAGTTCCACCAGGACTTCGGCAACATCCTGGACAAGGTGCAGGTCACCCTCTACACCGACCTGGACAAGGTGGAAGAGATGACCGCCAAGGCCCGCGAGATCTACAAGACGCGGGACGAGCGCGTGGAAGGCATGACCGATGAGAGCGAGGACGTCTACTACTCCTGCACCCTGTGCCAGTCCTTTGCCCCCACCCACGTGTGCGCCATCAGCCCGGAACGGACCGGCCTGTGCGGGGCCTACAACTGGCTGGACTGCAAGGCCTCCTTCGAAATCAACCCCACCGGCCCCAACCAGCCCATCGAGAAGGGCGAATGCCTGGACGAGCGCCTGGGACGATTCCAGGGGATCAACGACTTTGTCCACAAGGCGTCCCGTCAGAAGATCGAGGGCTACAACCTGTACAGCATCATGGAAGACCCCATGACCACCTGCGGGTGCTGCGAGGCCATCGCCG
>CAYTRL010000616.1:0-2451 GCA_964439795.1 uncultured Thermodesulfobacteriota bacterium | reverse complement strand
CCTTCTCCCATGCCCATTTTCAGAGCGGCCACAATGACATTGAGGATAAAATACAAAATGTGATACAATATGTCAAGCCTTTTCTGAAGTCTCATTATGATTTTTCTCTATTTTTCATATTGACATTCAATTTATTCCCAATTAAATTGAATTACAAACAAAAGAGGAGTCTCTCATGAACCTTACCGTGCTCGAGTTCCAGCTCTCCAACGGGGTGGCCGTGATCACCATGAACCATCCGCCCGTGAACGCCCTGGGCATCCCGTTCCTGGAAGACCTGGAAACGGTACTGGGCCGCCTCCGGGAGGAACAGGACGCGCGTGCTGTTCTTCTGGCCAGCGCCTGCCCGGGCTTCTTCTCAGCCGGGGACGATGTGAGCTCCCTGCAGGAGATCGACGACGAGACCATCGCCGCCCTGCCCAGGGTCCACGCCCTGCTGAACCGGCTCGAGGACCTGCCCCTTCCCACGATTGCCGCCATCAACGGACACGCCCTGGGTGGAGGGCTGGAACTGGCCCTGGCCTGCGACTTCCGCTTCATGGGGAAGGGATCCGGCCGTATCGGGCTCCCGGAGATCCGGCTGGGCATGATCCCCGCCTTCGGGGGCACGCAGCGCCTTCCCCAGTTGGTGGGAAAGGCCCGGGCCCTGGAGATGATGTACAAGGGGCTGCAGATCACCCCGGAGGAAGCGGAAAAAGCGGGCCTGGTCAACGCAGTTTTCGCGGGCGATGAGCTGTACGAACGGTCGCTGGATTACGCGCAGAGGCTGGCGCGCCAGGCAACCCGGGCCCTGGGCCGGATCAAGCGGTGCGTGAATACCGGCCTGCGGGAGGGGTTCGCCGCGGGGCTGGCCGAGGAACAGGCGGCCTTCCGGGAAAACATCCGGGAACCGGACGCCGTGGAAGGGGTCCGCGCCTTCCTGGAGGGCCGGAAACCCGTCTTCACCGGGCGGCCGGAATAAACCCGGGCCGACTCTCTCTTTCCGTTTTCGGCAGCCTGTCGTTATCGAGTCCTGTGCAAGCAGGAACCCCGTTTTTTCTTCCCCTGAATCCGGCATCTAATGACCCTTCGGTTGAATTCCGGCAGGGACCACTTCAAGCAAAAAAAACGCTTGACATAGTGTCGAAAAGACACCATACTAAGTGTCAAACATACACCATTTCCCCGTGACGAAAGGAACGCGTCATGAAGACGGCCCCCGGAACGCTGCCCGTTCCACCCCACTACAATCCGGACCACGGGGACAACGCAAACCATTACGTGGCGGACGCCAGAGGACTGCAGCAGGCGGCCGAGGAATGGCGCAGGCGGCATCGCATCTCCGCCACCCACGGGGACCCTGCCCGCATCCATCTGCTCCTGATCGATAACCAGGTGGACTTCAGCTTTCCGGAGGGCGCGCTGTTCGTGGCGGGCCGGTCCGGGACCGGAGCCATGGACGCACACCGCCGACTGGTGGAGTTCATCTATTCGCACCTGCACGTCATCTCCGAGATCACCTGCACCCTGGACACGCACCACCCGTACCAGGTCTTTTTCCCCAGCGCGCACCTGGACGAGCACGGGCGCCATCCGCCCCCACACACGGTGATCTCCGCGGATGAGTACCGCCGGGGCCGGTACCGCCCCAACCCCGCAATGGCCAGGCAGATCGGTACGGACACGAGGTGGCTCCAAAAACAGTTCGTCCATTACTGCGAGCAGTTGGAGGCGTCCGGGAAGTACCGGCTCTACCTCTGGCCTTATCACTGCATGCTCGGCTCGCCGGGGCACCGGCTCGCGGGACTGGTGGAGGAAGTCCGCCTCTTCCACAGCTTCGTGCGGGGAGCATCCAACCTGCCGGAGATCAAGGGCGACAACCCCCTTTCGGAACGCTACTCGATCTTCAAGGAGGAGGTCACCACCTGCTGGGACGGCCGGCCGATCCCCGGTGCGCAGAAGAACACGGACCTGATCCAATCGCTGCTCCGTGCGGACGCTGTCCTCGTGGCCGGCCTGGCCTCCAGCCACTGTGTCAAGGAGAGCATCACCGACCTGCTGGGGGAGATCCAGGCCCGAGACCCGGCCCTGGCGCGAAAGGTCTACATCCTGGAGGACTGCACCGCCCCGGTTGTGATCCCCTCCGGAGCGGACTTCACCGAAGAGGCGGAACGCTCCTTTCAGGCCTTCCGGGATGAAGGCATACACCTGGTGCGATCCACCGATCCCCTGGAGGCCTGGCTCCAGGTCCCACAGGTCTGAACCGGAAACCGGCAGCCCTTTTTTTGAAAAACATGCTACCGTAGTTGCCTGACGGTTTTCTTTTAGAAGTTTATGAATAAGTCCATAGGGGCAGGCCGTTCAAAAAGTGCTGTATGCAAGGCGCACGAAAGACCGAGGAAGGAGGCGTACTTCCGAAGTACGCATCCTTCCAAGGTATTATTTGAATAAACCCATTCGCACGAAAAAACG
>CAYTRL010000615.1:0-2464 GCA_964439795.1 uncultured Thermodesulfobacteriota bacterium | reverse complement strand
GTGAAACCCCGACTTGTTGAATCGGGATGTAGGTTCCTTTCCAGGGAAGAACATAACGGTCCTCTTGTTCGGCGTATTCGATCCGGGCACAGATCTGATAATAGGCTGACCGCACGAATCGAGCCTTTTCGGTTGCCCCCTTCACCCGGCCGTACATCACATGGTCCTGCTCGATGGACAAGGTGCGCGGGTCAAGGCATTCCTCGGACCCGTCGTTCAGGAGGACCTGATACGTGCAACCTCTGTCACCTGCTTGTTCCTGCACTGTAACGGACACGACGAGGAACGGGGTGTCCTCCACCTCCACCACGGCGTATTCCCTGCCCACATGGACATAATACCGTTGGTCATCGCCCCTGGAAATGTTTCGGGAGAAGAGTTTGCGTGTTCTCGGATGCGTGATCTCCACGCCCTCGTGGAACCACCTGCCTTCCCGGTCCAGGAAGAGGCTGGGGCTTTCGGGGGGGGCTTCATGGGGAGATGAGGTCCTGTGTTTCATATGTTCCGTCGGTTTTGAATGCTGAACCCTGAAAAGGGATTGTTCGATGTTCAATGAGCCCTATCATTTTGGACGGCGCGGTGTCCCTCGTTCCTCCCGGCCCGGCCCGGAAGCGGCCGGAAGAGGACGGTCCTCCCGGTGGCAGATCCCCTCCAGCTCGCACTCTTTGCATTGGCAGGTTTCCGCCCGTTTGGAACAACGGCTCAGGATGCCCAGCCGCGCCATGGAAAAATCATATCGCACCGGATCGTCAGGGTCCAGTCCCCTCAACGCGCGTGTAACCTCCTCGGCCATGGCCCAGGTCGGCGTCGACCGGCGGGTGAACCCCAGGTAGCGTGATATTCGCGCCGTGTGCGTGTCCAGGGGGAGGATGAGCTGCCGGGGGTCCACGGACTTCCACAGGCCCAGGTCCATTCCGTCCGGGCCCCGGATCATCCACCGCAGGTAGAGGTTCCATCGCTTGCACGGGGAGCCGGAGGCCGGATCGGCAAGCAGGTGGGAAATCCCCCTGCCGGGAGTCCGTTGTCCGCCGGTGCTGCGGGCCGGCAGACGGTTTCGAAGGGAACCGACCCACCCGGTCAGGGAGAGGCGTATCGCCTCGGGATGACCCCGTACCGGAAGGTAGTGTGGGAGGAAGGAGTTCTCCAGGGATCCGTATTCCAAGAGGGTCCCTTTCAGGATCCCCAGCAGCTGGACCAGGTCTTCACGCGTCTGGAACCGATACGAGAAGGTGGGATACACGGATTGCCACCGGGAGGTGGGGGTGTCCAGCAGGATGGGGGTGATCCGCTCGGGAAAGGGGGAAAAGAGGTTTTCCAGGGTCGCCAGGATCTGCGGAACCTGACCGTAAGCGAACACCGCGGACAGAAACCCCGCCACCTCCCGGTCCGCGGGATGTGAATAGGCATGGGCGAACTGCAACGGATCGGAGTGCAGATGGTCCGCACCGTAGGCTCGGTACAGCCTGTCCAGGGAGCGCTTGATTCGGGATGGAGAAACCCCGGCCGGTACCGGGTCTTTCTTCTGCATTTCTTCTGCCTCGAGCGCCCGGTGCAACCTCAGAACATCTTCCGGCTGTCCAGGAGGATCGTGACCGGGCCGTCGTTGGTCAGCGTCACCTCCATGCGGGCCTGAAAACGACCGGCGGCCACGGAAAGGCCCGACGAATCGATCTCCTTCAAAAACAGTTCGTACAGGCGGTTGGCACGATCCGGCGGGGCGGCGGCCACGAAAGAAGGACGGTTGCCTTTCCGGCAGTCCCCGTAAAGCGTGAACTGGGAGACCAAGAGCAGTTCCCCGCGGGCATCCTGAACCGAGAGGTTCATCTTTTCGTCGGGGTCTTCGAATATGCGCAGGTTGAGGATCTTTCTTGCCAGGAAGGAAACGTCCTGCTCCGTGTCTTCATGCCCCACCGCCAGCAGGACCACCAGCCCTCTGCCGATGGAGCCCGTGCACCTTCCCTGCACCGCGACCTCTGCGCCGGATACGCGCTGGACCACGGCCCTCACGTGAGAGCTCCCTGCGCCTGCAGCAGATGTTTCAGCCTGGCGATGGAAGACAGCCCTTCTCCACGGAGGACTTCCAGCACCACCGGCCCGCAAAACCCGTACTCGTGCAACGCCCGGACGATCCCTTCCAGATCCAGTGAACCTTCTCCCAGGGCCAAATGGTCCTGTTGCGACAGAGCGTTCGGCCCATGATGCACCCGTTCCACATCGTGAAGGTGTACCTCCCGGATCCGCTCGGAATATCGTCCCAGGAAAGAGCTCAGGGGTTCACCGCGGAGGGCCAGGTGTCCCACATCCAGACACACGGATGCGTGCGTTTTCTCCACGATGGGGGCGAGGAATTCCATGGGGAAGGAGGGAAGGTTTTCGATACAGATCGTTTCCGGAAGCAGAAAATCGGACATCCGGTCCACGCACCGATAAACATTTTCCAGAAGCAACCGACGCAGGGGGGAGG
>CAYTRL010000614.1:0-2466 GCA_964439795.1 uncultured Thermodesulfobacteriota bacterium | reverse complement strand
GCTTAATTATATTTTCTTCTCTATTTTATTGTTTGGTGTTATTTTTTGCGACCCCTAACCTTCAGCGACCCCTAACCTTCAGCGACCCCTAACCTTCAGAAAGGAACCGCTGTCCCATGGCACTGGAGTACGAAATCGGCCCCATCCGTCCCCCCAGCGAGGAATCGAGCCTTCTGCTTCGCGTCACCCGGAACTGTCCGTGGAACCGGTGCGAGTTCTGTGCCGTGTATAAAGGGAAGAAATTCTCGAACCGGCCGGTGAGGGATCTTCAAAACGATATCGACACGATCCGGCGGATCGTGGAGGTTCTGGAAGAGCGGTGCAGCAGGGAAGGGATCGAGGGTGCCCCGGGCCTGCGCGAACTGGCGTCCTTCTTTCCCGATGAAATGCGCTGCGGCAGTTTCCGAAATGTCGCGACCTGGGTGTCGGCCGGTATGGAGAGTGTGTTTTTCCAGGATGCGAACAGCCTGATCGTGAAGACTCCCGGGTTGCTCGAGATCCTGTCCGCCCTGAAACGGGCCTTCCCGAGCATCGTGCGGGTCACCGCCTACGCGCGTTCGAGCACGCTGGTCCGAAAATCCGTTTCTGAACTGGACGAGCTGTTGCATGCCGGGCTGAACCGGATTCACGTGGGCCTGGAGTCGGGGAGCGATGCGGTCCTGGTCCATGTCAAGAAGGGCTGTACGGCGGAGCAACACATCCGGGGGGGGCGGAACGTTCGGGACGCCGGCATCGAACTGTCCGGATACATCATGCCCGGGCTCGGGGGCCGTCCCCTTTCCGACGGGCATGCCCGGGAAACGGCGCGAGTGCTGAACGAGATCGACCCGGACTTCATCCGGGTCCGCTCCTGCCTCCTGCTGCCGGGGACTGTGCTCTACGACAGGTGGAAGGCAGGAGGTTTCGAACCCCTTTCCGACGAAGAGATCGTTCGGGAGCTGCGCATTCTCATTCAGGGCCTCGAGGGGATTTCAAGCTGCGTGGTCAGCGACCATGTGTTCAACCTCGTCCGGGACGTGGAGGGCCGGCTTCCCGGAGATAAGGACCGGCTGCTGGCCGTGATCGACTGCTTTTTCGCCCTGTCTCCGGAAGAAAGGTTCCTGTTCCGGGTGGGGGCCCGCGGGGGCGTCTTTCGCACGCTGGGGGATTTTCAGGATGCAGGGCTGCGGGGGGAAGCGGAAAAGATCAAGCAGGGACTCGAATCCATGGATGAGGCGGAGAGGGAGGAGGCCCTCTACAACCTGACCCTGGGTTTCATCCTGAAGAAGTTCCGGGAACACAGCTTCCCCGCGCAATCGGATGGGTCTGGAACGGGTGAGGGGCGGACATGACCGGCCCTCGTCGACTTCCGGTGGTTCCCGGAGGTCGCTTTCTCCCCTTGCACAACGCCCCGCCACGATAGAACGCTATGGAATTTGTTCGGTGGCCGGCAGGCCGTGACGGGAACAGGGGCCTCAAAACGTTGTGAAAAGCGGGGTGGCACCCGGCGTGGGCGCTTGAAAGGTGTTAATGATCTGATCCCTCTGGTCCGCGGGCACCAATCCCGTAAACGTATTAACAATATGCTGGACGTTTTCCCTGCCTTCGCTGATATAGGTTTTCACCTCCTTGACATAGAACTTTTCCAACCCAAAATTCCCCGGGTTGTCCGGAATCACGATCTTGGTGACGTACGGATCCCCCGATTCTCCCAGCAGACAAAGCAGGCGATACTGATATTCACCGTTCTTCAGGTCGGAGATCGAGATCCAGATCGTGGGACATACGGACACCCCCGCCGGCTGTATCAGAGACAGGATCGCGCCGTATGCCAGGTACTTGGCCTGTGCCGTGGTGGAAGGAACAGGCATGATCCCGGGTTTCAACAGGGCCATGGGTCTCTGAAACCTGGACGGTGCCGTCCAGTCGCCGCGGAGCCCATAGGTCCCGGAGGCGTTCTGATGGCTTCCGTCCCATTCCCGGTCCGTTCTGTCGCCGGTCCACTGAAAATGCTTGTCCTGCTTCTGGAAACAGGCGTTCTGCCAGTCATAGGTGGGGTTGTTGGTCACCACCTTGCCGGCGTTTTCATAGTCCTGGTTCACCGTCCCATGGGTGGCCGCTTCCAGTTCCTGGATGTTGATGTTGTATGTCAGCAGCTTGTCCAGATAGATCCTCGGTCCTCCTTCGAGCCACTCGATCACAGCACTCTTGCCGGATTTGTCCCTGATGGAATAGTGAAGGACGGGTGCTTCATAACCGCTGCCTGGCATGGGAGCAGCACCCATGACGACCTGAAACTTGCCCACGTTCTCCAGCGCCTCTTCGACCGTGCCGGAAGTCCCCAGCAGATAGGGAACGAGGTTTATGTAACTCAGAGCCGGCTTGCCGTTCGGATCGTATTCGGAAAACCTTGTGATGCCCGGCATGTAGAACGTTCCCACATAGAGCCCCGCGGTATTGATGCCCTCGACAAAGCACGGGGATGCA
>CAYTRL010000613.1:0-2477 GCA_964439795.1 uncultured Thermodesulfobacteriota bacterium | reverse complement strand
TACGGTATGCCGATGGACACAAAGATCATCACCGTTGCAAACCAGAAAGGGGGATCCGGAAAAACGACATTGAGCATGCAGCTGGCCGGGACCCTTGCACGAAGAAGCCGGAGGGTATTGGTGGTGGATGCGGACATCCAGGGAACGGCGACGCGGTGGGCATCTTCCGCCGTGGAGGATGACAAGCCTTTTCCCGCCTCGGTGGCGGGTCTGGCGGCCGCGGGAGGGAAGGTTCACCGGGAAGTGAAAAAATATATGGGCGATTACGATTTCATCATCGTGGATTGTCCTCCCGCGGTGGATTCCCCGGTCCCTCAGTCGGCGCTCCTCATCGCCGACCTGGCGCTCATCCCGATCATCCCCTCCCCGGCCGATATCTGGGCCGGCCGCGGAATCAAGCAGCTGATTGAAAACGTACAGGACTTCAACGAAACCCTGGAATCCCGCCTGGTGGCAAACATGGTGCAGCAGACCTCCCTGGGCAAAGACGCCATCGAGATCCTGGCTGAATTCGGACTGCCCCTGGCAAAAGCACAGCTGGGACACCGGACGGCCTACAGGGAGAGCGCCGTGTACGGGGGGACCGTGCACAACGTGGGCAGCAAGGGGAAAAAGGCCGTGGAAGAGATCGAATCGCTCGCGGACGAGGTGCTGGATCTCCTGGGAGAAACGACCCTGCACGGCCTTTCGGAACCGAATCTGGAGTTGACCAGCCAGGTCTGATCCCCCCTCTCCCTGTCTTCATCGCACCCTGCGACCGCACCGAACAATTGGAACCAAACAGGCGGGACTTCTTCAACAGACTCCCCGAGGAAGGTCATAGTGAAAAAAGACATTCAGAACCGGTTGAGAGCCTCTGTCCAGGCGGAAGACAGAGCGGTGAAAGAACGATTCTCCAGCGTCGAGGCTCTGATCGAGAAACCCAAAAAGAAAAAACCCAAAAAAGCCTCCGGCTCCTCGGGCGTTCGTACCTCCTCAAAAGTGAGGGACCTGCTCTTCACGGACGGGCCGGCCATCTCCCGGGAAGACGCGCAGGTGATCCGGCGGGTACGGGACCGGTTGCTCAAACAGGGGATCACGCTCAGCAAGTCGGAGCTGGCCCTGGCCGGATTCTATGCCCTGCTGCGCTCGTCCGATGACGAGATCCTGGAAACGGTGCACCACCTTCGCAAGGGGAAAAAGGGTCGCCCTGTATTCTCCTCGGGACGGGGCAGCTTTCGTCTCTCCCGTCTTGATTAGCTTGCTTTCGGAAAGCATCCCCACAGCAGGACAAGGTGTTCATGGTTGATTTTCAAGCCTACATCCGGACGGCCAGAGAAAAAAACGCAACCGACATCTACCTGTCCGCCGGCCGACCGCCCGGGATCCGGGTCCATGGGAATCTACACTTCCTGAAAGAAACTCCGGCCATACGTCGTGAGGATATGGAAGCCCTGGTGGAGCAACTGGTTCCCGAAGGCCGCCAGCCTCCCCGGCCCCACGAAAAAACATTCCTCTCCACCCGGGGTGACCCGGGCCCGAAACCGGTACGTATCTCGATTTCCGAAGGGTTGAACGGCCCGACCCTGGCCGCAAGGCTCATTCCCGAGGAGATCCCTTCGCTGGAAAGCCTGGGCCTGCCTCCGATCCTGAAACAGGTGGTTTCTTTGGAACAGGGACTGGTTCTCGTGATCGGCTGCGCGGGTTCCGGAAAGTCCACCACGCTCGCCTCCCTGGTCAATCAGGTAAACCAGCTCCGGTGCAGACAGATTTTCACCCTGGAAAACCCCGTGGAGATCCGTCATGAAAACCGCCGCTCCCGGATCCGGCAGACGGCGTGGGAAGGGCGGGCGGAAACCCGCACCCGGATCACGCTCCCCGGATTGCTGAAGAGAGCGGAGCTGATCGTTCTGGACGGCCTGCCCCGGTCCGAGGTGATCTCCCTGGGCGTGGAGGCCGCCGCCCGGGGTCGCCTGGTCCTGGCATCCCTGACGTACAGCGGCGGCGTGGCGGAAGCGCTC
Organism: uncultured Thermodesulfobacteriota bacterium; assembly: GCA_964439795.1. Classification (GTDB taxonomy): domain Bacteria; phylum Desulfobacterota; class DSWW01; order DSWW01; family DSWW01; genus CAYTRL01. The sequence goes on along the minus strand of CAYTRL010000613.1, from coordinate 477 downwards.
AAGAGCATCATCGATTCTCATCCCGCCTCCCGCCGGGACGAAGCACGCAGCCAACTGGCGGGCACGCTCAAACTTGCCTTGTGGCAGCACCTTCTCCCCCGGCAGGAAAGCACAGGCTTCCATCCCGTTTGTGAGGTTCTTCTGAGCGACCCGGTCGTGGCTGATCTGATCCGCCGCCCCGGCCGCCTGCACCTTCTCCGTCCCGCCATGGCCGCCGGCCGGCCCTACGGCATGCAGACCATGCGGCAGGCACTTGCGGCACTCCGTGAGGAGCGGCGGGTTCGGGAACATTTCATCGAAGAGTTCGAGGACACGATCTACTCGTACTTTGTCCTTCCTGTCCAGTCGAGTTTTTAATAGCAGATACCGTTTGGAGGGAACATGGCCCGGCAACCCACAAGCAGGCAGCAGAAGACGGAAGAGAAAACCAGGCACACAAAGGCCGCGGGCCCGGAAACGAAGAGCGTTCCGGGACTC
>CAYTRL010000612.1:0-2507 GCA_964439795.1 uncultured Thermodesulfobacteriota bacterium | reverse complement strand
GTATGTTTCAATCTTCAGCAAATATGCTTTCAGCCTTTGAACAATCAGGTCAAGCTGTCTTGTATGAAAGGGAACCTTCATCAGGAGTTCACGGATGAGCAAGTTGTTTTTTGTAATTTTCGTCTTCTTGGCCTTATGCTGTGTTTCTGAAAACGTTCTCTTTTTCAGAGAGACCCGGAGTTTCAAATTTTCCTGATAAAGCCCCCTCACCTTTTCAAGTGAGGATAAAACCGATTTTTGACGGGCCTTTTCTTTTTCTTCGCTCTCCTGTTCCTTGTGGGAACTCTTCAGAATGTCCTTTACTTGTATCTGGCTGGATCGGACACGCTCGGCAAGCAGAAACGATCCCTGGACAGCCAATGGGGTGTTGAGCGCCTGTTCCCGCACCTGTTGTTCGCCGGACTCTATTCTTTTGGCGATTTCAACTTCCCCCTCACGCGTCAGTAATTTGACCTTTCCCATCTCCCTCAAGTAGACACGGACTGGATCACTGGTTTTGCCTGCCGTCGAGGCGTCCGGCTTCCTTTCTTCTTCCTCCCCCCTTGAATCTTCTTCCCGGGTTTCCGTGTCCTTTTTTTTCCGGTGTTTGATCTTCTTGGCGGAATCGATGATTTCAATGCCCAGGTCCCGGAACATAGACATCACATCATCCATTTGATCTCGGGAAAGGCTGCCGGAAGACAACTGTTCATTCACTTCATGAAAGGTAAGATAGCCCTTCTCCTTCCCGATATGGACAAGTCTTTCCACTTCTGCGGTTTTATTCTGGAGTCGTTTCATCTATTCCCTGCAATACATATTCAGGATCTTTGAACCGTAAGCGGTTACAAAAGTGCTCAAGCAGGTACGGAGAGACACTATGTTATTCAACGCAAGTGAACGTATTTCCGTGCTGGAGTCCAGACCCGGACGAATGCCATCGGGGGCCATTCAAGAGATTCAGGTCATTTTAACAACAGATCTGCCGCGGGTGCCTCGGTCATTCACCCAACCTCGAAGCGTCGATTTGCACATGCGAACAGGATCCTCCGGTTTCCTGTCACGGGCAAACAAATCGTGTCCTTCCGGCAAGCATGCATGAAACAGGCTTTGAATTTCGTTCAAGACCGGTTGTTCCTGGGCCGAGAATGGGGGGAGGACGCGGCCGGACGCGATCGGTGTGATAACGGTCCCCCTCGGGAACGGCGGCTTGGAGCGGGATCTCCCTTTCTCCCGGCAAGCTCGTTGCTTCGTGTAGCCGGACAGGCCTGGTTCGCCCGGCGCTGGGCCTTGGCTTGGGCGCGGGACCGCTCCTCTTTCTTGCGGGCGCGGATGAGCGCAATGCGCTCGGCAATCGGGACTTCGAAGCGGCCTTCGGACTTCTGGCGGTAGTTAAATCCCGGCAAGGTTTTTCGCGGTATCCGTTGGCCGATACCCCGCTCAATGGCCCGGAGACCCCCTTCCTCCTCCGGGGCCACCAGGGTGTACGCGTTCCCGGTGGCTTCCGCCCGGGCCGTACGGCCAACCCGGTGGATGTAATCCTCCACGTCGCCCGGGATGTCGAAATTCACCACCATATCCAGCGCCACCACGTCCAGGCCGCGAGCGGCGATGTCCGTGGCCACCAGAACCTGGAACCGGCCCTTCCGAAACCCGGCCAGGGCATCGGTTCGCTGGGCCTGGCTGCGGTTGCCGTGAATTCGGCCGCAAGGAACGCCGCGCCGGTCCAGGAAGTCGGCCAGGCGGTTGGCCCGGTGCTTGGTCCGGGTGAAGGCCAGGACGCGGGCGGGCGCCTCCTGCCGCAGGATCTCCAGTAGCAGGCGGGTCTTGAGTTCCGGCGGTACCGCATAGGCGCGGTGAGTGATGCCGTGGGCCGGGACCGGCTTGGGCTCGATATGTACGGCGGCCGGATTACGAAGCATCCGCTGAGCCAATTCCACGATCGGTGGGGGCATCGTGGCGGAGAAAAGCAGGGTTTGCTGCTTCCCGCGGATATGGGTCAAGATCCTGCGAACGTCCGGCAGGAAGCCCATATCCAGCATCCGGTCCGCCTCGTCCAGGACGAGGAACTCCAGCTCGGCCAGTTTTGCGTAGGAATGCTGGAAGTGGTCCAAGAGACGGCCCGGTGTAGCGATGATCACATCCGTGCCCGCTCGGAACGCCTTCACCTGGGGGGCCGGGGCCACGCCGCCATACACAGCCGCGGCCCGGAATCCGGTGCCTGCGGCCAGCTGTTGGAAGTGGTCGAGGATCTGGGCGGCCAGCTCGCGGGTGGGGGTAAGAACCAGGGCCCGGGTGGTGCCGCGGCGCCTGCCCTGGAGACTTTGGAGGATCGGGAACAGGAAGGCGGCTGTCTTGCCGCTTCCGGTGGCAGCGGATGCCAGAAGGTCGCGGCCCTCCAGCAGCAGCGGGATCGCTTTGTGCTGGATAGGGGTGGGCCGGGTGTAGCCCATTTTCTGCGCAGCCCGCAGCAGGCCCGGTGAAAGGTTCAGTTGGGCGAAGGACACGGAAGCTTCAACCGCTTCACC
>CAYTRL010000611.1:0-2513 GCA_964439795.1 uncultured Thermodesulfobacteriota bacterium | reverse complement strand
CCTCTCCCAGAACCCGGGCCGGTTCCCCGCAGCAGGACACGGATTCCGGGGGAAAGGAAAAGGACACCTCCGCCTGGTTGAGCAGCGATACCAGGCAGTCCAGGACTCTCGGTTTTTGCGGGTCCCCCGGCGGAAAACATCCTGTCCAGAGAATCCGTGCCCTTCCGTCTATCGCCGCGCCTCCGGGCGGGGTGTATTTATGCATCCAGGCGATTTTTTCTTCCGGTCCGTTTCCGTACGGGTTCCCGGTTCTCGACAGGTTCCGGAGAGCGGCGGCGGCTTCCTCGGGAAGACGCCCGTGATTCAGGACCTCGGCCCTTCGGATCTCCAGGATCTGAGAAACATGTCCGATCCCCGCGGGACAGACCTCCTCGCACGCCAGGCAGGTCCTGCAGGCCCAGAGCGCTTCCGGTTCCAGGGCCTCCATCACACGGGGGGCGGCCCGGCTGTTCTGCACCACCGGGCTGCTTCTCCCCTCTTTTGCGCTATGTCCCTCGACCTGCCCGAAAAAACTTCCTCTCCCCGGTTTTCGTTGCCACCGAAGCAAGTGATCCCCAAAACCGTTCTGGATCGTTCTCGGTGAAAGGGGCTGCCCGCTCCGGTCGGCGGGACAGACCGATTCGCATCGCCCGCAATCCATGCAGGAAAGCGCCCCGTGCCGTTGCCGCGGAGTGCTGTCGTCAACGGTCTCGAGCCCCAGACGTACCCTATCTTGCGGATGACGGTCCCGGACGTTATCCAAATCCAGCTCCGGCAGGAGTACCCGGGGTTCCACGGGTTGATGTGCACGGTGCGCGGGGAGAAAGATCAGGTGCCGCAGGCTCCTGGAAAAGGGGATCCACGCCAGGAAGAGGAGCGCAAGCACACTGTGCGCCCACCAGAGCACGGGATAATACCGTTCCGCCGCCGGTTCGGATCCCGGAGAAAACAGGAGGGATACCCCGCGGCCTGCCGGGCTCCAGCCGGGGCTGGGGTCCCCGCACAGGTAGATTCGAACCCCCTCCAGAAGAAATCCCGAGAAAGCCAAAACGATCAGAAGCGTGAAGACGATCGTTCTCTCTGTGGCACGGTTTCCCGTTCGATCACGGGCCCCGGACGCCAGCGCCAGGCAGGAGCCCAGAAAGAGGCATACCCCGCCGGCATCCCCGGCCAGGGAGAGGGCCCGATACGATGCGCCCTGGTACAGCCCCGGCCAGACATGCTCGGAGAACATGACGCAGAGGGTAACAAGGAAAAGGGTCCACCAGCCGGAAAATACCAGGAAATGCCAGAAAAGGATGAAGGGATCGTCTCTGGACCAGCGGTGGGAGATCCCATCCAGCAGGGCCTCCTGCCAGCCTTTTTCCCGTGCCCCGGGGAGCGGGACCACAGCTCCGCGGCGTATGAACCCCACCATCCGTACCACGCCCAGTACGAATCCTAGTACACCGATCACGGCCAGTCCGTAGAAAAGTCGCGTACCGTTGATCAGCCAGAAGATTTCTCGTGCAGCCGTGTCCATGAGCACCTGTTTCCCTGCATATCCAAGGTCCTTGGATCATACCATCGAACCCGGATGATGAAAATTGATTGTTGATCATCAACGTGCCAGAATGTCCCTTGCGCCGAAGCTGGCGGGACATCCACCCGCCCATACCGCATGTGCAGACCGCCCCGGGGTGCTCCCATGCCGGACCCGCTTTTCACCCCTGAACAGCTCCTGGCCGCGAGCCGCCCGCTCTGTGACCGGGCCGCCGAGGCCTTGCAGGCCGGAGACCTCCCCCGTCTGCGTTTCCTGCTCGGCAGGATGTCTGTGGGCCACTTCGAGCTCTTCGGCGGTTACGTCCACTGGCTTGCCCGTCTGGCCGGGAAAGTGCTTCTGGACCATGGAGAGCCTTGCCTCGAAGAACTTCTTTCCCGGGTGACCCGGTTTATCGTCGCGCCCCTGGCTGCGGACCTCCGGGACGAGGAGGGGGAAAAAGCCGCCATCGCCGGAATCACATCCCTGTGGTCCATGCAGTTGTCTCCGGTGATCCCACGGAGAGAAACCCGGGACGAGGTGGTTCTTGATCTGTCTCCCTGCGGCTCCGGCGGCCGGCTTCAGCTGGAAGCATGGGACCGCCTCTCTCCGGAGCGATATCCCAGAACTTCCGCCGGCACCCCGGTCTTCTGCAGGATCTGCGAACACTTTCGCCGGGCCGTGAACGAGGCGGCCGGCCGCCCTTTCTGGAGGGTGGAACCTGACACCAACCGCCCCGGCTTCTGCCGCATGTTCTTCTCCAAACACCCGGCGCGAGGGAAGATTTTATTCTCCCGGGAGGAACGGATCCGATGGGCGACCCCGCGCTGCACGCGCGCCCTGCACCGTATCGATCAGGACCGCCGCGACATTCTGGACCTGATCTCTCTCCAGCACCGTGAGTGGCGCCCCCTGCACGACCTGTTCTGCCTGTTTGTCACGGCCGTCTTCTCCTGGACCGATCAGGAGTATGGTACCGAGGTCCTTTCCGAACTGGTGCAGGACACCTACGTAT
>CAYTRL010000610.1:0-2532 GCA_964439795.1 uncultured Thermodesulfobacteriota bacterium | reverse complement strand
CCGGGACTCTCCGTTTTCACCGTACCAGAGAACGGCATGTGTTTCCCGCTTGACCTCCCCATCCGGGTCCCCGCGGGGATACCCCAGGGCAATGGAACTCACCAGTTTGTAGGGAAAGCGGATGCCCAGCTTCTTTCTCCAACGGGGCATGTTGGACAGCGGCTCGATGAAGCTCACCCAACAGCTTCCCAGTCCCAGCGAATGGGCGGCCAGCACCATGTTCTGCCCCGCGATCCCGGCATCCACGAACGGCTTGCCCGGAGCCCGCACGTCCACCAGAAGCACGATCACGGTGGGAGCCCCGTGCCAGACACCGAGCTTTCCCTCGGCAATGAGCTTCATGGCACCAAAGGGGATCGGGTGAAACATGTTGGGGAGCAACCGCTGCAGGGACTGGGCCCGCCACTGCCTCCCCTGTTTCCCGGGCTCGGTGTAGTCTGCGAACTGCTTGATCCGTTTGCAGACCTTGACAACGTCCACCGTCATATCCTGGATCATCTCCCGGTCCTGGATCACGACGAACTTCCAGGGCTGAGCGTTGCCCGCAGACGGCGCGAACCGGCCTGCTTCCAGGACCCTGCGCACCAGGGTTTCGGGTACCTGCCGGTTCCGGTACAGGCGGACGCTCCTGCGGTTGAAGATCACGCTTTCCACCGGGTTGAACGGGGCCCCGGGCTCGGGCGTTTGACCGATCGGGGTCTCCACCGATTCTTCCTGCCTTTTTTGCACTTCAAATTCCCCCGCTGCAGTTATTTACCGCGTGGTAAACACCTGTACCATAACCTCCCTTCCCATGGCAACGAATTATTTTTGACCGGTTTCAGGATTTTCATTATATTGTTGTTTTGGACCTTCGGGCCGCACTCTGTTCGGAATGTCAGCGTCCCGAATTCTCCCCCCGACCCAAAATGCGAGACGAAATCATGGCGAAAAAAACACGCAACAAGAACCCCAAGAAAAAGAACCGGTACTCGGAACAGGGCCCCCTCCTTCCCGGCATCAGTAAGGTAAGGGAGATACGGACCCGGCTCCAGAAGGCCCAGGAACAGGGAGCCCCGGTGGAGGAACTGCAAGCGCTCCGGCTGGAACTCCGGAAACAAAAGGCCACGGGCAAGCAGGGGGAATGAGAAACCCCTTCCCGGGCTCTTGAATCTGTCTGGCGCCGAAAAGATTTCTCTATGGTTCCGTCTGCTTCCCGGACCTCCTGCGGTGGCAGAAAGAAGCGTATCCCCTGAAGCCTCTCCCTGCAACCCCTCGTATTACAATCGCATCCCAACAACATCAGACCGTTCGTATTCTGTGAGGTGAAATTGTACCTGGCACGGGAAACCATCCAAGGACAACCCCGCTACTTCATCCGGGAATCCTTTCAGAAGGGACACCGGTGGGAGAGCCGGGACCTGTTTCCCCTGGGTCCCGACCCAGCGAACTGGATCCACTATCCCGGGGAAACATCCTACTTCATTGACGAAAGTGTGGAGGAAACCCTCAACGCAAAGGGGGTTTTCCCTTCCCAGGAAGAGCTGGAGGTGATCTTCTGGCCCTTCCTGACCCAGGACGTACGTCGGGTCATCGAACGTTTTCATCAGCAGCGCTCTCAAGACCCGTTTCCACGCATCCCCCGCTCGGAACTGGCCAGGATGCAGCAAGGCGTGCACATCTTCGACAAGAGGAGGCTGCACCACCTCCGATACGGTCGGGCCGATCCCCGGAAGATCGATGCCTGCCCCCTCCGCCTGTACAACCGCCTGCTCCGGAAGTCCAGGGACGAGATAGAACAGATGATCGAGAACATGGAGAACCATCTTCGTCCCGGGGACCACAAAACGTATATCTACACCGTGTTCTATCTTCAGCGCCACTTTTCGAGCCCGCTGGCGGGGCGATATCCGCAGGCCATGGATCCGGAGCACATGGACGAGGCCCTGCTGGAAGAGATCTGCAAAATCCATCAGGATCAGGACCTCTTTGCCGGGTCAACCTCGACCGAACCCCTTCACCCGTCCCTGGTGCGATACGTGATCATGTACTTCGACAGCGAGTTCCGGTCATTCGGTGGGGACAGCGCATATATCGAGGACTTCATCCACCGGCATCGGGCCCACCATGAGCCGCCCCCACACCATCCGAGGTTGTCCAGGGAGGAAGCCTGCAGGATCCTGGATATCCCGCCAAAGGTTTACCAGGGTTTTTCACCCAGGCAGCTCTCACGGCACTACCGGAAAAAGGCCATGGAGTGTCACCCCGACCAGGGAGGATCGCACGAACAGTTCATCCGGGTCACCAAAGCGTACAAGGCGCTCCTCGCCCGTCTGGTGCCTGAACGGCAAGGGAAATGAGGTGCCTGAAGCCGGGACCGTTTCACGGCAAAGGAAACCAGGCGAACCGAAAAATCAAGTGTCACGGGCAACGGAGCTGTTTCCGGCCGCCAACATCCCGGAAAAATCTCCGTACTCACAGAAGCCCGTGCCCTCCCACTGTTGGCGGGGGGGGGGGGGGGGGGGGGGGGGGGGGGGGGGGGGGGGGGGGGGG
>CAYTRL010000609.1:0-2541 GCA_964439795.1 uncultured Thermodesulfobacteriota bacterium | reverse complement strand
GCATGATACTATAAATCCGTCTATATGTACAGATATTTATGAAACACTACACTAGGAGCGTCATACAGGCCCGCGATATATCCCAATCCCAGAGGAGGGAAGCGTCCGTACCGGTTCGAGGAGAGGCCTCTGAACAGGGCATTCACCGGGTGGATAAGCAGGAATCTCTTCGCCGCCATCTGCCCTCCCTGTGCTCGTCGAAAGCACCGCCGATTACATGTTTTAATTCAACCTTGATATCCAGTTGAATTCCGTTGTATCCTGTACTTTAGGCAGAAACGGTTGCCGGCCGGCCCTCATCCGCCGTGTTCGGCCCCGCACGAGGCCGTTTCACGATACGTATTCCACGCCAACCCGCCCAAGGAGACGTTTTCATGATTAAGAGACGCCCCTTCCTTCTCGCGGCCTGTCTGCTGGCTGTCATCTTCCTGCTTTCACCCGGCTCCAACGATTCGGGGAGTGCGGGGCCTGCCGGCAGCCCGGGTTTGGCCGCGCTCCCGAACACCCTTCCTTTCGAGTTCACCCGGCAGGATATCGGCCCCCCCGTGCCGCAGGAGGAGATCACGGCGTTCACGCAGCGGATCGTGGCGGCCTGGCGGGATGCGCGCGTGTTCGATCACCTGGCCTCGATCACCTACGGCATGAAGAGGGACAACGCCCGGGGCATGCCCTATTACTCGGTCTACTGGTCCGGCGTAACGCCCTTCAAGCAGGGTGACCGGGTGATCTTCCGGCACGCTCACGGGGGCAGCGCGGAAAACATCATGATCCCCAACCCGGTGCTCCTCACCAACGTGATCGCAGCGTACCGGTTCTCCGGCGACGAGAAGCTCGCCCGGCTGGCCGACGAACTGGCACGGGGGATCAGCGCCCAGCTCATGGGGTCCGTGTGGGACGAGAGCGTTCCCCAGGAAGACCGCTACGTCATGGCCCGGTCCGTGGTCAACAACAACTACGAAGGCGTTCTGGAGGACGGCAGGAAGTACGCGGTGGACTACTCCTCATGGAGAATACGGGACATCCGCCGGTGGAACACGTGGTTCATGAACGTCCCCAACAACCCCTACTGGGGGGACATCTACATCCAGAACATGCGCTCCCAGGACGACATCTGCCATCTGTTCCGGGCGGGCGGGCTAATTCCGCACTTCATGGACGATTTCCCGGACCCGCAGGTCCGTGCGGGCGTGAGGGGCGCCTACTTCGATCTTGAGGCTTTTGCTAGGGACATGGTGGACCACGGGTTCAAGATCCGCTCGGTGGACCTGGACGGAACCCTGTTCATTCCGGGCATCGACCTGGCAGACCTGCTCTTCTACGGCCCCGAGGCCGAATGCACAGCCACCCTGGCGACGCAGCTCTATGCCTACGGAGAACCCGGAGGCATCGACTGCGGAAACGGCCGCATCTGGTGGTACGAATTCATTGCGAATCTCAAGAACAAGTACAACCTGGAGATCATCCGCAACTTCCACATGGCCGCCCTGCTGCACAGCATGAACTTCGGGCACAACGATGTGGCGTACGCCCTCATGGAGGGGCTGGCCAACCGGAGCCTGGCCGACTACAACCGGCTCAACGACGTCTTTGACAGCGAGGACCAGCGGGAAAGCTACGTGGGCCATCTGGCCGGCAGCCTGGTCAAGTACGCCGCCTGCGGCCTGCCGCTCCTGGCACGGGAAGTCCGGTTCATCCATGAAACCTACGATCAGGCCATGGAGGTCTGGAACGACTACGAGCACTGGGACCTCTGGGACGATTCCGTGGGGGACGGCCGCCGTTCCTACAAGCCCGGCACGCGCATCCCGTATCAGGACATGACCGCGTTCCTGCAGCTCTGCGCCTCGCCCTATGACAACGAGACGGGGAACAACGTGGTGGATTGCGAGATCATACGCGACGCCTCCAACTGGGGCTATTGAGGGAGGAGAAGAAGATGAACCGATGGATTCCTGTTTTTATCCTGTGTCTGGCCGGATTCCTGGTCTCCTCCCCTCCCACTGTTCAGGCAGCGGACGAGGTTACGGAGATCTTCCTGTATGACGGAACCCAGGTCGTCCAGCTCACCAGCGACGAGTATACGGACCTTTCCCCCGAGTTGAACGGGAACGGACACGTGGTCTGGTCGAAGCGCGTCCGGCATGATATGGGGGGATGGGTGGCGGTGGCGGACGATGTCTTTCTGTACGACGGGACGACAACCACCATGCTCTCCACGCACCACCAGTGGGACCTCGACCCGCAGATCAACGCGGGCGGGACCGTGGTGTGGCGGGGCTATCAGGAAACCGGCGTGGAGATCTACCTGCATGACGGCACCGGCATCACCAATATTTCGAACAACGACCTGGAGGATGCCTATCCCCGGATGAACGACGGCGGGGCCGTGGTCTGGCAGGTCCGGGAATGGACGGATGCGGAGATCGCTCTTTTCAACGGCACCGCCACGACCCGGATCACGGACAACGACCAGGACGACCTCCGGCCCCAGATCAACAACGCGGGCCGGGTGGCCTGGCAGGGGTACGACGGCTCGGACAC
>CAYTRL010000608.1:0-2546 GCA_964439795.1 uncultured Thermodesulfobacteriota bacterium | reverse complement strand
AGTTCGAGGTGAAGGTTCCCAAGAAGGGTGAAAAGAAGTTCCAGTACAAGGTGCTCTACAGCTGGTGAGGGTTTACCCTGGCGATGAAAACAATGACCTTGTGGTTTGCAGGTGCCCGATCCGGTCCGGGTCCCAACCCAGGGTCCTTGCCCCCACCTCGTCTGCGGCCCAGGGGTTCCGGCTCCCGATGAGGACCTGCTTCCGGGGATGGCAGGGGGTGCCGGCAAGGTGGCTCCCCTTCATACCGATCCGGCCGTCGATCACGGCCAGGTCCGGACGCCGGTACAGGCAGATGTCGGTGATGGCCCGGTCCAGGCTTCCGTTGTGCACCTCCGACTTCTTGTAGGACCAGTAGCCTGCATACTCAGAGGCGGGCAGGATCCCCACCATGTTCTTGATGCTCAGAGTGATCCCGCAGATGGAGTGGTCCTTGAGCACCGGCAGGGAGATCAGGAACCCGTCCATCACGAGCCGCGGAAGCAGGATCTTCGGAAACCGGACCGCGTCCGGGTGCTCGAACTCTTCCGGCTCCTCAAGGTCCAGGTCCACCAGATCGTCGGCCGGCACTTTCCGGTACCCCAGCTCCCGGTAGTTCCGGTGGGTATCCCCCTCACCGCTCCCCTCCACCACCAGCAGGGTCGCCCGGGTCGCGGATCGGCACCATTTCGCCACCGCGGCCACCATCTCCGCATCCGTGGTCACCGGCGGCGGGGAAGAGGTCACCAGGTTGGGCTTGAGAAGCACCAGGCTCTGTTCGGCCAGGACCGGCGCCACCTCCAGGCGGTCCATGAGCTCGAACACGGTCTTCTCGTATGATGTCAATGGAAGTGAAACCGCCGGTTCCATAAAAAACCCCCGTATGGTTATTGCATCATGGGGTTCGTCCTGGAGTCAATCATCGGGTTGTGCCTGCGCCTGTCTCTCGAAACGGCGAACATTTTACACCAACCCGGCCGGCATGTATCATGCGAGGGAACGGCCCGGGATCCTGCCGGGACCCGTTTCAGGCATCGACCCCCTCTATTCCACGGGCCGGTCCCGGAGTGTTTTTCAAGGAATCTACTCCCGGACGAGCGGCCCCGCCCGGGAAGAATCTGATGAAAAAATTCTTGCTCTCTTTTGCCGCTGTCTGCCTTCTGCTGTCTCCCCTTGTTTTCGATGCGGGCTTTGCCGCGCCTCTGCCGGACCCGGAGGTGATGAAAAAGCTGGAAGAGGGAGAAGTCATCGTATCCGACACGTCGGTAACGGGCCCGGACGGACTCAAGCAGCTCCGGGGCAACGCCATGGTGATCATCGATACTCCCCCGGAGCGGGTGTGGAACACCATCATGGATCACAACCGCTTTGAGGAGTTCATGCCGTCCGTGAAAGAGTGCAGTATCGTGGAAGACCAGGGCGCCTCCCGCGTGGTTTCCTACAACCTGAAGGTGGCCTGGGCCGATATCGCGTATTTTCTCAAGCTGGACTACGACCGGGATACGTGGCATGTGGACGGCGCCCTGGACAAATCCCGGCCCCACGGGATTTCCGACACCCGGTGCACCTGGGACCTGCAGCCCCTGGACGGGGGCAAGCGGACCATGGTGAACTACAGCGTTTACATCGATTCGGGCCGGTTCATCCCCAAGTTCATCGAGCGGCTTCTCTCCAAGCGGCAGCTCCCCACCGTGCTGGAAAACGTCCGGAAGCGGGCCGTTTCCGGGGGTACCTGGAAGAAGTAGGCCCATCCTGCCGGGGTTTTTTTTCGTGGATTCATATCCACTGCAGGAAGTGATTGTCCGGCAGCCCGTCATGCACCGGGAACGGGCCTGGATAGATTTTCCTGCAGGCTTTGGCAGACGCGCGAGCCTGTGAAACGGAGGTGGGGAAGGAATCAATACATTAAAGTACCCACTTGCGAGTACACGTTAGTGAACGAGCGTATCATTGCTTCACAATCCTTATCGGTAATCGCTGGATACTCGGTCGAAACCACGGCTAAAACACTCGGTGCTTTGCTCTCGTCCCCCGCCGCATTGGCCAGGGAAAGCAAAAACGCGTTCCTTAAAACATCATTGTCCATCTTTGAAATGTCCTCGATAAGCTCAATGAGTCCTTTATCTCTTCCCATTTTATCCCCCCTCCTTGTCAAATGGATTCAGAAAGAAGAAATCGAGCCGTACTCGGGGGTTGGCGTAACGGCGCAGCCGCTTCTCTGTACTTGCCCGTACTTGAGGCCCGATCCAAAAAATTTACCATGCAAAATACCAGGATGGACTTGCTACGTGTAGCACGGTCAGAGGATTTGTTCAAGAGATTTTTCAATATTCAAATTCTCTTTATATCGAGACCGAACAGCTGCCGGGATTACGGCTTCCCCCGTTCCAGGACCTGTTGACAATAGGGCATTTCAGGGTGCACGTCCCGGTACCATACAGACGGCCGAACAAGGCCGTCTTTTCTGCAATCTTCCACAAAGCGACACGAGGGACAGGTCCGTTCATCCGGGCTCACGGCATGGCGGTAGGCACGGGAGGCCATGACCTTTCCCAGCAGCCCCGGTTCAT
>CAYTRL010000607.1:0-2556 GCA_964439795.1 uncultured Thermodesulfobacteriota bacterium | reverse complement strand
GTGTCTGGACAGGATGTTCATCCTGCTTTTCATATGGGGCAGGCGATGTGCCCCAGGCGTTCGGTCAGCTTCGGGTTCTCCCGGTAGTCGATGGGGACGGAGAGGAGTACCGGGCCCTCGATCTCGAAAGACTTCTCCAGGGCTCCCCGAAGTTCCGTCGACCTTTCAACGCGCATGCCGTGCCACCCGAAGCTTTCGGCCAGCTTGTTCCAGTCCGGGTTTCCGAAGGCCAGGTCCGTGTGGTGCCCGAACTGGGTGTCCTGCTTCCACGAGATCAGGCCGTACCCTCCGTCCTCCCACACCATGACCGTGATATTCGAATTGAGACGTCGTGCGGTTTCCATCTCCTGGACGTTCATCAGGAAGCCGCCGTCCCCGCAGATGGCCAGCACGCGGCGGTCGGGGTGCACCAGGTCGGCCGAGATGGCTCCGGGCAGGGCGAACCCCATGGAGCAGAACCCGTTGGGGATCAGGCACGTGGCAGGTACGTGGCAGTGGTAGTAGCGGGCGATCCACATCTTGTGAGCACCCACGTCCGACAGAAGCAGGTCTTTTCGGCCGAGCACCTGCCGGACGTCCCAGATTACCTTTTGCGGTTTGATCGCTCCCTGGGTGTCATCGTCCTTGTACTCGGCAAAATCGGCCAGCATCTCCCTTCGTACCGCCGCCTGCTGTGAGAGGTCAAAGCCGAACTTCCCGCCCGCCCTCTGGAAGGCGTCCACGCGTTCGTTCAACATCCACAGGGCATGGGCCAGGTCCCCCACGACCTCCACTTCGTATTGATAGTTCTCGTCGATCTCCGCTGGCAGGAAGTCGATGTGAATAATCCGCTTGTCCGAGTCCGGGTTCCAGAGCCGTGGGTGGTATTCCACCATGTCGTACCCCAGTGTGATCACGAGATCCGCCGCATCGATGGTGCAGGCCACCAGATCCCTGGCCTGAAGTCCGATCGTGAAGAGGCAGTACTCCTGGTCCACGTCCACGGCTCCCTTGGCCATGAACGTGCTGATGACCCCGATGCCCGTCTTCTCACAGAACGCACGGAGTTGTCGGCTGGCCCGCTTGCGGATGCACCCGTTCCCCGCGATGATCACAGGGTGGCGGGCGGTCTTGAGGGCCTCGAAGGCCCGGTCCGCGATCTTGTCGTCAGGGACCGGACGCCGGAACCGCCGTACCGGGATCGGCTCTGTCTTTGCCTCCCCCTTGGCCATGTCCTCGGCCAGCTCTATGAGACACGCTCCCGGCTTCTCCGTTCTTGCCAGCCTCACCGCCTTACGCACGACCTCGGGAATGTTGTCCGGGTGCAGGATCGAATGTGCCCACTTGGTCACGGGCTTGAACATGGAAACCACGTCCATGATCTGATGGGATTCCTTGTGCTGACGCTCGGTGTCTCCCTGGCCGGTGATAACGAGCATGGGGGCCCGGTCCATGTTTGCGTCGGCCACGCCGGTGATGAGGTTGGTGGCCCCGGGTCCGAGCGTTCCCAGGCACCCGGCCGGATTCCCCGTGAGCCGGCCGTAGATCTCGGCCATAAAGGCCGCGCCCTGCTCGTGCCGGGTGAGGATGAAGCGGATCGTCTCCGACTTTTGCAGGGACATCATAAAATCCGCGTTCTCCTCCCCGGGAACACCGAAGATGAACTCGAACCCCTCATTTTCCAGACACCTGACCAGTAGATCGGATGCTTTCATCGCCGATTTCCCTTTCTTCCCGTGCATCTATGCCAGGGCCCCCCCGCAGGAAGAGCCCTGGCCGGCCGTGCAGCCGAAGCAGTGTTCTCCTGTGACGATCCGGCGGCTGACGAGACAAGACGGTTCGAACGCTCTGATGTGATGGGGTGCACCGTGGTTGATGGGCAGATGAAGGGCCAGGTTGAAGTCGCAGTCATAGAGCGTTCCGTCCCAGCCCACGGAGATCTGCCGGCGGCACATCAGTTCCTCGACCGTGCAAGGGTTGAACGCATCCTTGAGGACCTGTCTGTAAGCAGCAAGCTTGTTCTCACGCCGCAGGCGCTCCCCGTATCTGCCGATCGGCATATTTGCAATGGTCAGCAGCCGGGTAAACGTGACCCCGAACCGGTCATTCAATTCTCGTTTATAATCCGCTTCCAGGGAGGACTGGGGCGGAGGCAGGATCGGCTCGACGGGATTATAGACCAGGTTGAGTCCCTGGTTGCCCTGTATTCCGTAACCCAGGCGGTTCAACCGCCTGATGACCTCGATGCTCTTTTCGTATGTTCCCACCCCCCGTTGCCGGTCGACATTTTGCTCGAGGTAACAGGGAAGTGAAGCCACAAGCTGAACATGATGATCGCGATAGAATTCCGGCATGTCCTCCATGCCGGGTTCCAGCATCACCGTCAGGTTGGTGCGTACCTGAACGGAGTGTCCGGATTGGTGCAGGTCGTGGATAAACGGTTTCAGACAGGGGTTCAGTTCCGGGGCGCCCCCTGTAATGTCCACCCGTTGCGGCTTGATTTCGTCCGCAGCGTTGGAAATCAGGTCCAGGGTCGGCCGGTCCATCTCTTCCCGGCGCGTGGGAGATGCCGCCAGG
>CAYTRL010000606.1:0-2560 GCA_964439795.1 uncultured Thermodesulfobacteriota bacterium | reverse complement strand
GACGACACCTTCAACCTCGACGTGGAGAGGGCCGAGGCGATCTGCGACGGCATCATGAGCGCAGGACTTCAAATCCGCTGGCTCAACACGGGCATCCGGGCGGATCGTGTACCTTCCTCGCTGGCCATGAAGATGAAACGTGCAGGGTGCGATTTCGTGGGACTTGGAATCGAAAGTGCAAACCGAGAGGTGTTGAAAAACATAAAGAAAGGCGAGACCCTCGAGGAGATTACGAATGGGGTACGCGCGTTGCAAGAGGCGGGCATACGCGTGTTCGGATACTTCATGATCGGCAATCCCGGCGACACCCTGGAAACGGTCCGTGAAACGATCGCCTACACGAAGAAAATTGGGCTTACGGATGCGGACTTCTCCCTGGCGGTCCCCTATCCCGGGACCCAGCTCTGGGAGAAGATCGAGCGCAACGGCCGATTTGTCATGAAGGATTACTACCGATTCCACAACTTCCGGAAGATACCTCTTTTTGAAACGCCGGAATTCAGCTTGGAGGATCGCAGGCGCGCCTACCGCGAAACCAGCCGGTTCCTCTTTCGGCTCCGGGTCACCCAGGGTTTCAAGATGGGAGCGAAATTATTTCTCGAGGCATGTCGAGAAGACCCACTCTCCATTCCGCGAAAGACGGTTCATGCCGTCAAGCGTTTCGCCCAGCAACTGATCATCTGACCCTGGTCTTCTCAAGAGGACCGGTACAGGTACAACTTCCCGGCTTTTCTCTAATCATTCAAGCTGATAGCAGTAGATCTCCGTGCCTGGGAACTTTCTTGCACCGAGCAGGGTGTGATGTTGGTCTAGGTATCGCTTCGCGGCACCGTACGGGTCACGATAGCGGACTTTTGCCAGGACAAGCCATATCCGGCTGCGCCCTTCGGCCGTTCGCCGGAGTTTTGAAATCACGTTCTGCTCACTCGTCATATCGATGTGGTCGAGCCCGTTCACCGGTGTCCGGCCGTCGTAGTAGTAGAGGAACGGCACAACCGTTGAGATGACGAATATCAGATCATCCTGCGTCGCTTCACTTTCAATATAAGCGGCCGTACTCTGCATATCCTCGGTGAAGTAGCGGCTGTCAAAATAGTGGTTTTTCAAGGAAACGGCAAAGAGGCAGAGCACCGCCCCCCCCAGGACGATCCCGACCCGTACCCGAATCCTTGCCAGACCAAGCGCCGCAAGGACGAGAAAGGCGGGAAACGAGGTGGACGCATAGCGCACGTTGTATGTCACGTTCGTGAAGGAAGAGATCCCATAAACCAACGCCATCGGGGTTACGAGATAGAGCAGAAGGAACAGGAGAGAATCCTTGTTTTTCTTCAACCCGAGAACTCCGGCGAGCCCGGTCACCCCGAAAACCGCCGCAGATACGGCAACAATGGGAATGTACGGGACGATGGACTCTAACGAGGCATTCTGCTGTAACTCCCCCACGCTCGGTCCCAGGGTGAAGCCCACGCTGTAGGTAAAAAAGGAGTAGAGAACCGCTATGGGACCCACCGACTTCTGGAATCCGGTGGTCTTGTCCAGATTCCGGATGATCACAAGGATCCAGGGGAGGTACAGGAGCATCATCGAGACGTGGCACACGATCCACCCTCTGAGCACCCTCGTGCAGGACCTCCACCTGAACAGAAGGAAAAGAGTGGCAAAAAGGGGAAGCGCGATCATGAACAAGTGCGTGTAAAGGCCGACGGTCACGGAAAGAAAATAGATCGCCCACCAGGCGCGACTTCCTCCGCAAAGGATCTGAACAAAGGAAATCGCAGCGATGACGGAAAGGAGCATCACCAGGGTATAGGGGCTGCCCTGCTGGGAAAACCAGATGGGAAAAGGGGAGAGAGCCGTCAACAAGGCCGCAACAAGGGCCGTCTTTCTGTCGGCGAGCTTGAGCGCCAGGATGTACACGGCGGGGATGAAAAGGCAGCCCAGAGTAAAAGACAGGTAACGGGAGGAGATCTCTGAAAAGAACAGCCGCATCCAGCCGTTCAGCAGGAGGGGATAGGCGGGCGCATGCCCATCATCCACGATGAACTCAAACAGGGCCTGTATTCCCATCCGGCCCAACCCGATCCGGCCGATCTCATCGTGGGAGAGATTCTGCACATCGATATGGTAGAGCCTCAAGAGCGCCCCGGCAACGGTGAGCATCGCCAGGATCAAGAGAGCGGTCTTCTCGCTCACCGGGTCGCTCTCCCGGTCCTGTTCATGAAAAAGACGCGTTTCTTCCGGGGGGCCGGAAACCATGATTCCGTTGCCTTCCATTTCCTGGAAAAGCCGGGCTCCTAGTACGGAAGGATTCTCCGGATCTTATTTGATCCCCTTCGACACAGGGAGCAGACCGGCTGCCGTGAGTTGAAGATATGTGTGAAGGACCTCTGGGCTTTTGATCTTCTTGCCTTGGATCCTCACCAGAAACCGTCCGGCGAGAAACGCTTCAAGGGTGCCTTCCCCGTCGTCGGCCGAGAATTTTTCAATTTGGGGCCATTGACCTCTTTTCCCGGCGTCTTTCGCCAGGCGATCTTTTCCTGAAGAAATCTCTTCAGCCTTC
>CAYTRL010000605.1:0-2587 GCA_964439795.1 uncultured Thermodesulfobacteriota bacterium | reverse complement strand
CTTCCCCTTCCGTGCGGCGGCTTTCGATGACCTCCGCGGCCCGGCCCGCGTAAATCGCCTTTCCGGTGGCGTCCACGGTCACCTTCCTGCCCTTCTCGAGCTGGTCCGCATGTTCCAGCCCCACGAGGGTCGGGATCTGGTACTCCCTGGCCAGCGTGGCCATGTGGCTGGCCGTGCTGCCCACCTGGGTGACCAGGGCCGCCACCTTGCTCATGACCGTGACCAGGCCCGGGAAGGGGAGCGGAGAGACGAGGACGGCCCCGCCGGGCACCCGGGAGAGGTCTTCCGTGGACTTCAGGTGAAAGACCGGCCCGCTTCCCGCTCCGGGGCAGACGGTGGTCCCCCCGGCCAGAAGAAGTTCCAGATTCGAGACGTCCGGCTCCTCCTGTGTTTCCCGGGGTTCGATCACCCGGAGCGGCCGCGCCTGGAGCATGAACGGTTCTCCGTGGGGGTCCATGGCCCATTCGATGTCCATGGGGGAACCGTAGTGTTCCTCGATCTTTTTTGCGAATTCCGCCAGCTTACGGATCTGTTCCTCGCCCAGGGAGGGCAGATCCTGTTCCGCTTCGGGGACCGGCTCTTCCATGGTCCCGCCGCGCTCCCCGAGTACGAGCCGGACCGGTTTGTTCACTACAGTGGATTCCAGCGTGCGTCCGTCTTCCCGGGACACGCGAAACACGTCCGGCATCAGCGTTCCGTCCACCAGGTACTTCCCCAGGCCGTAAATCGAGTAGATCACGTGGCTGTCGTCGTGGGGAAGCACCGGGTCCCGCGTGTAGATCACGCCGCTGGCCCGGGAGTCGATCATGGCAAGGCAGCCCACGCCCATGGCCAGGTCGGTCTCAGAGAAGGTGTGGCTCAAATAGTAATAGATCGCTTGGGGGGTGAACTTGCTGGCCAGCACCGCCCGGTAACGGTCGATCAGGTCGGTCTCCCGTACATTGAGGTAGGTGGCGTACTGGCCCGCGAAGCTGAACAGGGAGTCTTCCCCGATGGCGCTGGATCGAAGGGCGAACCCGGGGCCGTCGACCTTTCCCTTCAGCTGGGAGAAGCTCTCCAGGATAGCCGCGGCCAGGTCCTCCGGCACCTCTCCGGAGGTCACCATGGTTCGGATCCGGTCGCTCACCCGTACCAGGTCGTCATAGTGTTTGATATTCACGGACGAGATGCAGTCGCTGATCCTGGACTGGAGGTCGTTGGCGTCCACGAAGTGTTTATAGGCCCAAGCGCTGATGGCGAACCCGTCCGGGGCCGGGAGGTCGAGCTGGGACTTCATCTCGCCCAGTTGGGCGCTTTTGCTTCCCACGCTCCAACTCTTGTCCCGGCCTACCTCCTCCAGGGGAAGGGTGTACGCATCTTCTTCCACGGGGCGGTTTTCAGGAAAGATCTGGGACAGAATCTGGTCGATGGCATCGTACCGGTTCTGGAGTTCCGCGTATTTTTTCCCACCCAGGGCGATCATCTCCTGGGTGATCCCGAGAACGCCTTCCCGCACATCGGTGAGGGAGGAACGGATGTAGTTGATGTCGAACAGGTATTCCCCCTGGGACTTCTCTTCCATGTCGCTGATGCTTTTCAGGACACGGTTGTTGTTGTCCAGGATGGCGAGGAAGGTGGAAAATTTGTTCTGGAGGGCCGTCAGGTCGGGTTTCGGCTCTTCCGGTTCCTTCTTGAAAATTTTCGAAAACCAGCTCATGCGACCGGAAGGCTCCCGAGTCCGCTGTAGGGGGAAAAGAGAGGATGAAAAACCAGTTAAAGTATCATAATCTATACGTTTTTTTCGCCGCTGTCAATCAGGCCGGCGGACCCTGTTGGCAATAGCCCTCCTTCCTGATACATTCGGGTTGCTCCGGTTGAAACGTGATGAACAAGGAGGGAGCCATGCAACCCACCCAGGCGGCATTGGATACGTTGGCGGTCCTGCGGGACGGGAGTCTCTACCAGTGGTACGTGATTCCCCTGTTCGCACTGGTGGTGTACGTGTACGCGGTGGAGATCGAGCGGAAGAACTGGAGCCTGGTGTTCGCAGGGTTGGCCTACTGGGGCATGGACTGGTTCAACGAGATCTGGAACGGCCTGTTCTTTCACTTCACCAACCACGCACCGGTGTGGGGGGTGGCAAAGAGCTCCGCGTACATCATCCTGATCGGGCTGAATATCGAGATCTGCTTCATGTTTGCCATCGCGGGCATCGCCTTCTGCAAGATGCTGCCCAAGGACCGCACCGAGAAGGTCCTGGGTATCCCGAACCGGCTGTTCTTCGCGATCTTCGGCTCCGCCTTCTGCGTGTTTGTGGAGGTCCTGCTGAACCGCGCGGACGCGCTCATCTGGGAGTGGCCCTGGTGGAGTGCGAAGGCGCCCTGGCTGATCTTCCTGCTGGGCTACTTCCCGTTCTTCCTGGTTTCGTTCCGCGTCTACGACATGCCCACCCGGCAGCAGCAGATCCGGACCCTGGCCCTGATCTATGCCGTGGACATCGTCTGCCTGGTTGTCTTCATGGGGATTCTGAAGTGGATCTAAGCAGGCCAATGAAAAAGCACCATCTGCCGCGTTCCGCTCGTCCCTCGTCGGTCTACGTACAAAAAAG
>CAYTRL010000604.1:0-2598 GCA_964439795.1 uncultured Thermodesulfobacteriota bacterium | reverse complement strand
CGCCGGCCTCCGAGGGAAACCCCAGGCCGAGCAGCCCGGCATCGGCCAGGGCCTTGATCCGGTCCCGGATCATGGGCACGGAGGACTCCGGGGGTGCCTCGTCCAGTTCCGCCGCTTTCGGCGCGATCTCCCTGGCACAAAATTCTTTCACATTTTCCAGCGTACGCAACTGCTCCTTGCTGAAGGAAAAATTCATGTTCCGCTCCTTACCGGGCATCGATCCATGTGGACCTGCATCCTGGGTTGGCTCAACCGGGCTGCTACGGAAGCTCCTGCATCAGCATCCGGGCGATGATCGTCTTCTGAATCTCCGATGTTCCGCCCCCGATCATACCGAGCTTGGTGTCACGGAAGAACCGTTCCACCGGGTACTCGTGCATGAGCCCGTAGCCGCCGTGCAGCTGCACGGCGCGGTCCGCTACCATCATGCCCCAGTCCCCCACAAACAGCTTGGTGATGGAGGCTTCCAGGTGGCTCAGGTCGGCGCCCTGGTCCTTCTTGCAGGCGATGCGGTACACCAGCATGCGGGCCGCCTCCGCGAAGATCTTCATATCGGCCAGCATGTGCTTGACCGCGGGAAACGATGCAATGGGACGCCCGAACTGATGCCGGTCCCTGGCATAACGGGCACATTCCTCCAGGACGAACTCCGCCGCCCCCACCATGGGAGCCAGCAGGGCGCTCCGGTCCCACTCCACCGTGCCCATGGCCATGAGAAACCCCGCCCCCTCGTCCCCCAGGCGGTTCTCCGCCGGAACCACGCAGTCCTCGAAGATCAGTTCCGAGGTGGTGGAGGTGCGAACGCACATCTTGTTCAGCTGCTTTCCCACGGAAAACCCCGGGAAATCCTTTTCGATGATGAAGCCCGTGACCCCCGTGTGCTTCTGGGCCTTGTCCAACGTGGCGTAGACCACCAGGACGTCCGCGATGGGCCCGTTGGTGATGAACATCTTGGTTCCGTTCAGCACGTAGGAATCACCCTTCTTCGTGGCCGTGGTCTGTAGACCCGCCACGTCGGACCCGGCGTTGGGCTCGGTGAGCCCCATGGCGCCCACCCACTCTCCGGACGCCAGCTTGGGGACGTATTTGTTCCGCTGTGCCTCAGTCCCCCACTTGTACAGCGTGTCCATACACAGGAAGGTGTGGGCCCCCCATGCCAGCGTGAGTCCCCCGTCCACCCCGGCGCGGCCCGCGGCCTCATGGGCGAGACAGGTGGTCAGAACATCCGCGCCGCTCCCTCCCACCTCTTCGGGAAGGTGGAGGCCGATGAACCCCTGCTCGCCCATGAGCTTCCAGGCGGGCCAGCAGAACTCGTGTTTGTCGTCGTACTCCTCCGCGTAGGGAGCCACCTTGTTCTTGAAGAACTTCAGTGCCGTCTCGTAAAACATCCTCTGCTCTTCGGTGAGGCTGAATTCCATGCCGAGCGGTCTCCTTTTTGCGTTTTTTGTTGGTTTGATCCCGGGTGAGTATGTATGATTGAATCCTGATGGGGATGGGAGGTACGTATTATAAATACTACGAAAATCAAAGTAAAGGTTTGCCGGAGGGATAAGGATGAAGACGTTCCAGAACAAGGTGGCCGTCATCACCGGCGCCGGCCGGGGGATCGGCAGGGAGATCGCGCTTCTCCTGGCGGAAGGAGGCGCGCGGGTGGTGGTCAACGACCTGGGGAGTTCCGCAGGGGGAGAAGGAAGCGACCGTTCCGTTTCGGAACAGGTGGCCGGGGAAATTCGGTCCAGGGGGGGTGAGGCCGTTTCCAGCACCGATTCCGTGGCCTCCTGGGAAGGGGGTCGCCGGGTGGTGCAAGCCGCGCTGGATCAGTTCGGACGCATCGACATCCTGGTGAACAACGCCGGCATCCTGCGCGACCGGATGTTCTTCAAGATGAGCGAAGAGGAATGGGACTCGGTGCTGGACGTGCACCTGAAGGGCACGGTGAGCTGCACGCGGGCGGCGGTCCCGCACATGCGTGAGCAGAAAGGGGGTCGCCTGATCCATTTCAGCTCCACGGCGGGGCTCATCGGAAACTTCGGCCAGGCGAACTACGGAGCGGCCAAGATGGCCATCGCGGGATTCAGCCGCAACCTGGCCATCGAAATGCAGAAGTACGGGGTCACCTCCAACTGCATCGCTCCGTTTGCCTGGACGCGCCTGATCGCCACCATCCCCACCGACACCGAGGACCAGAAGAAGCGCGTGGAGAAGATCATGAAGATGACCGCGGCGGATGTGGCCCCCCTGGCCGGATTCCTGGCCAGCGATGCCGGAGCGAACGTCACGGGCCAGATCTTCGGAGTGAGGGGCAAGGAGATCTACCTGTTCTCCCAGCCGCGGATCGTACGAAGCATCCACCACGCTGACGGGTGGAGCGTGGAGGGCCTTTCCTCCATGCTGGAAGAGACCATGAAATCCCACTTCACTCCCATGGAAACATCGGCGTCATACTTTTCCTGGGATCCTCTGGTCTGATCCTGCGAACAAGAAGCACCCGTCTGCGGCGTTGGGCTCGGTCCGTTCCGCTGCGACGACCTACATGGTCTGTCTCGCGACCCGGCCCTTCGCCCGCCTTGCATACGAGCACTTCTTGTTCGCAGGAGC
>CAYTRL010000603.1:0-2598 GCA_964439795.1 uncultured Thermodesulfobacteriota bacterium | reverse complement strand
TGAGCAGTCCCACCCTGATGGACCCCATCAGGAGACACATCATCAGGAAGATGCCCACCGCCGCGATGGAAAAGCTCCGGATCTGGCTCTGCAGCAGGTAGGTGTCCAGCTGCACCCAGACGGGGACGACCCCGGTAACAGTGGCCCGGACCGTGCCCGGAAACATGCCGGCCAGTTTCCGTTCCAGCTCTTCGATGAGCGCCTTTCCCCGTTCCGCCGGCATGACCGTGCTCCGGACCGAAATCCGGGCGGAGGAAGCGTCCGCGCTCAGCAACGGTTCCAGTTCTTCCCCCCCGGACATCTCGTACAGGAGCAGATACTGGGCAACCTCCTCCCGGGTGGCCGGAACCGCGTAATATCCTTCGTCCCCCTCGTGCATGACCCGGTTCATCTCCATGATCAGGTCGTTGACATGCAGTGTTTTCCGCACCTCCGGCTCCCTGTGGAGGAACGTTCTCAGCTCTTCCACCCGGGACAGGACCCGGGGTTCTTTCATGGATCCGGGCGGCCCCCGGAGGACGATCTCCAGCGTGAACACCCCGGTGAGGTTCTCCTCGATGAACTCCAGGGCCATGCGCATTTCACTGCTCTTTTTCAGGAACTCGATGGCGTTGGTCTCCCGCTTCAGCTGCCGGACACCGGCCAGGCTCAGGACGAGAACCAGCGCGCCGATCAGGAGGATCACCACCGGAAACCGGTTTACGATCTTCAGGGCTCCATCCAGGCCCCTGGAAACCCAGTCCCCTCCGGGGACTTCCCGGTGTGCGGTTTTCGGGTTGCGGATCAGGGAGAGCAGGGCCGGAAGCAGGGTCACGGTGACCACAAAGGCCAGCAGAATACCGATGGCCGTGAAGATCCCCTGGAGACGCACCGGCCCAACCCGGCTCACCGCAAAGGAACCGAACCCGATGGCCGTGGTGAGGCTGGTGAACAGGCAGGGACGGCCCACCTTGCCCAGGGTCCGGATCAGGGCCTCCTTCCGGCTCAGGCCCCCGCTCAGCACCTCGTCGTTGTACTGGCACATCAGGTGCACCGCGTCCGCCACGGAGATGGCCAGGATCACTGCCGGCAGCATGGCGCTGAGCATGTTCAGCTTGTTCCCCAGGAGCCCGTACAGGCCCAGCGTCCAGAGGGTGGCCAGGGCCACCACCAGCACCGGGAGCAGCACCCCGGGCAGGCTGCGGTACAGAATATAGAGCACCAGCACGATCATGACGCAGGTCAGCGCGGAAAAGGTCAGGCTGTCGCTCTCGCTGATCCGGTCGAACTCGGCATCGAGGATCGGGTTGCCGGACACGTGGATCCGGATCCCGGATGTGGCGGTCTCCGTGCGGACCAGTTCCTCCACGGCTCCCTGCATCTTCCTGCGCAGGGGCACGTTCCGGTCGTTCACGATGCCGTATATGGCCGTGACAGTACCGTCCCGGGAAACCAGGTTGTCCACGTACAGGGGGTTTGCCAGGGCCCGTTCGCGGATCTTCCCCAGTTCGGCCGGGTCCTCGGGGATCTTCTCTCCGACCAGGGACCGGACCTCCACCACCCCGTCTCCCGCGGTCTGCACATCCTCCGCATCCACCAGGCTCAGAACCCGGTCCACGCCCTCCACTTCTTCCAGTCCCCGGGCCAGCCGCCGCACGGCCGCCAGGCTCTCCGGCGTGAAGACGTCCTTGGCCTCGAAGACCAGGACGATGAACTCCTCGCTCTCAAACTGTTCGCGGTACTCGAGATAGGATCGATAGGTGGAATCCCCGGAATCGAACCAGATATCGAACGAGTTGTCCGAAGGGGGATACGCGTGGAAAGCCAGCGGCAGGGTGACGAGAAGAAAGAAGAGGATGATCAGCTTCGGGGTCCGTAAGACCCCCTGTGCGAACCGCTCGAACATCGGCCTGTTCCGTGCAGCGTTCAGGTTGAGAAAAGGGGGGAAAGGAAAGAGGCGGGGCACCGTGCCCCGCC
This sequence comes from uncultured Thermodesulfobacteriota bacterium, assembly GCA_964439795.1. Lineage (GTDB taxonomy): Bacteria > Desulfobacterota > DSWW01 > DSWW01 > DSWW01 > CAYTRL01. Next base: position 642 of record CAYTRL010000603.1, on the reverse strand, counting down.
CGAAGCGGGGCGGGGAGGAAAAAAACGATCTCCGGGCGGTTTACGGAACCCCGGAACCCGCAGGAGCCTCTCCTCCGGCCGGATCGTCAGGGGGTCTCCTTGATCAGGATCTTGTGGTCCATGAACAGGATCTTTTCGATCTTTCCGTTGATCCTGACCTCTTCCCCGAAGAGGTTTCTCAGCAGCACCGATCCGTTTTCGGGCTGCATGAAGGTCACATCATCCAGAACCTTCTCTTCCTGGTCCCCTCGAAGGACATAAGCGTGGGATTCGCACATGACTTTTCCCTCCCTCCAATTCGCGGGCAGCGTTCGGCGCCCGCGGTTCAATGCTTGAAGCAGCGCTGGCCGGTAAACACCATGGTGGCGCCGACCTCGTTACAGGCCTGGATACTCTCGAAATCCCTCTCGGAACCCCCGGGTTGGACCACGGCACGGACCCCCTCCCGCAACCCCACCTCCACTCCGTCCCGGAACGGAAAGAAGGCGTCGCTGACCATGACCGACCCCTTCAGCCCCCCTCGGTCCTCCCGCACCCGGCCCAGGGTCGCCGCCCGCGCCCCCGCCTCCGGGAGCGCCGAAAAGGAACCCCCGGGCTCCCGGCAACAGCTCCGGTCGGCCCTCGTCCGGTAGGCCTTGTCCC
>CAYTRL010000602.1:0-2600 GCA_964439795.1 uncultured Thermodesulfobacteriota bacterium | reverse complement strand
AGAAATATGGAATCCAGCCCTCGTAAGGTTACACCCCGCGCTGGCGTAAAATCCAGAAATATGGAATCCAGCCCTCGTAAGGTTACACCCCGCGCTGGCGTAAAATCCAAAAATACGGAATCCAGCCCTCCTGATGTTGCAATCCGGCAAGGCTTTCATTTTTGCAACATTTTCTTAACATCCTGAAAACACAGATAAATATTTAATTTGTTGCGTATATGCAACACTCCCCGTAATGTGCCCCTCCTCGTTTGACAATCAATTCTTCAGCTTTTTCAATAGGTTCCAGTGATGCCGGTGGGTTGGCATTATTCCTGCTATTAAATAAATGGAACACAGCACACAGGGAAAGCATCATGCGAGTCGCCATACCGTTATATCAAAACAGGGTCGCACCCCGGTTTGGATTTGCCAGCGAATTTCTGCTGGTGGAACTCAAATCCAAGCAGGAGGTGGACCGGCAAACGTTGCGCCTTGAAGTGGAAAACCCGGAACGGGTCGCGGAACATCTCGCCCATGAAGGGGTCGACCTGGTGCTGAGCGGCGGAATGAACATGGACTACCAGCGGGAGTTCCGCCTGCGGAACATCGGCGTGATCTGGGGTGTCATCGGGGAGGCAGAGGACGTACTCGCCGCATTCCTTCGCGGGAAACTGTACGCCGGCATGGGCCCCTGCCCGCCCGCAAAAAAACGTACGTCCACAACGAAAAAAAGATAATCAAAGGTCGCAGGTTCCCACAAAAACTGAAATGCGAGGGTATGGAATGAACAAGGAAGCCAACTGGGACTGGGAAGCAGGAAAGAAGTCCATGGCGGACATCGGGCAGTGGAGCAAGGATTTCCAGGCCGTCCATGACCTGATCGTCAGTCACGACGGTGAGAAGATCGCCTCGGTGGTCCAGGGCGAGGACAACCAGCTCACCGTGTGCGTCAACGGCAACCCCTGGGAAGCCCGCTATGAAAAGATCTGGTCGCTTCGCTGCACCCCGGACGGTCGGTTCGCCGCCGTTGTCATGGCGGATGACGAATGGACGGTGTGCGTGGACGGAGTCCCCTGGGAAAAGACGTTCGAGTACGTATGGGACATGAAGTTCGCGTCCGCCTCTCCGGCCATCGCCGTCCAGGTGAACGGGGACGAAGGCTATGGGATCTGCGTGGATGGCACACCGTGGGAAGAGGGTTTTGAGCAGACACGGAACTTCGTCATCAGTGCGGACGGGACCAGGACGGCCTCCACGGCACAGGTCCAAAGCCTGGCAGAAGGTGACACGGTCGGCTTTCAGAAAGGGACATGGACGGTGGCCGTAAACGGCGCGGCCTGGGACCGGAACTTCTGGAACGTCTGGAAGCTCGCCTTTAGCGACGACGGGACGGTGGTGGCCGCTGAAGTCCGCCTGGGCACGGTGGAGTACACCATCGCAGAAAACGGAAAGCCATGGAACAAGGTGTTCGGGTGCATCTGGGAACCCCGCTTCATCCCGGGGACCAACCGCGTCCTGGCACCCGTCAAGGGCGCCGGCGGATGGCAGCTCGTGCAGGATGGCAATCCGATGTGGGACCGGAGCTATACCCAGCTCTGGAACGTCGTCTTCAGCCCGAACGGCTCCCGGATCGCCGCGGTGGTGGCCCCCTCCTTCGGGAAGTGGACCCTGGCGGTGGACGGAACGGCCTGGAAAGAGACGTTCACATCCGCGGTCACGGACCCGGTGTTCAGCCCGGACGGGAAACGGGTGGCGGCTGTGGTCAAGAGCGGGGAAGCCTGGAGCATCTGCGTGGACGGCAAGGCCTGGGGTCAAAACTTTGACCGGATCTGGGCCCCGGTGTTCAGTCAGGACGGGCGCTCTGTTCTTGCAAAAGCCGAACGAAACGGTAAGTATACGATCGTTGTGGATGGGGCGGCCACGTCCCTGGCGGCGGACAAACTCTGGGACCCGGCCTTCAGCCCGGACGGCCAGAACGTTCTGATCCGGGCCCTGAACAACGGGCAGTACTCCCGACAGGTGGTTTCCCTTTCCGAACTCCAGTCGTTTCGTCAGGCAGCCTGACCCCGGGACGCTTCCAATCGTCCCGGGCGCACAAGCGAACATACAAGGGGGAAAACATGGATTTCTATGAACTGGTACGAGGCCCGCTGGCATGGGCCTCTCTGATCCTCTTTCTTGCCGGCAGTCTTTACCGCATCCTGTCCATGCTCCTGGAAGGGAAGAAGGACAAGGTGGTCTACCCGTACATGAGCTGGAAGCACAGCCTCCGGTCGATCCTGCACTGGATCGTACCCTTCGGAAGCCGGAACATGCGCATGCGCCCGGTGATGACCGTGGTTTCTTTTGTTTTTCACATCTGCCTGCTGCTGCTGCCCCTGTTCCTGCTGGCCCACGTGGTCCTGTGGTACGAGTCCTGGACGCTCCAGTGGTGGAGCATCCCGGAAACGGTGGCAGATGTCATGACCGTGCTGGTTATCCTCTCCTGCGTCTTCTTCGGTGTGCGGCGCCTTACGCAGTCGGAGGTACGAAACGTGACGTCCGCGTCGGACTTCCTGCTCCTGGCCGTGGTGGCGGCCCCTTTTGTCACCGGCTTTCTGGCCTACCATCAGTGGGGG
>CAYTRL010000601.1:0-2602 GCA_964439795.1 uncultured Thermodesulfobacteriota bacterium | reverse complement strand
GCTCGATGCTCCGCGAATCGAACCTGCAGGGAAAGCCGGAACTGCCGGTAGAGCATCCACAGGAATTCCTGGAAACGGATCCACACGTTCCGGGGGATGGAGGTGCAGAAACTGGAGAGGATCCGGACCGGCAGGACCCCGGGGAGACGCAGCACAACCCGGTGGGTCCAGGGCGGCAGTTTCGTGCAGATGGGAAGGAGGATGAACCACCTTTTCGCTTCGTTTCTGTGCGGGTTGTTCAGGAGGGTATCCGCCTCCCGGTAGCTCCCGATCCCCTCTCGAAAGCCGTTCTCGTTGTTGTCCCGGATCCATCCCGCCTCCCGGGCCAGGTCCCAGGCGGGTGTGCCCAGGAACGGATAGAACGAGTGCATGACCACGCCGTCCGGTCGGATCTTCATCACCGTTTCGTAGGTCTCCCGCATGTTTTCCGGGGTTTCTTCCGGACAGCCCACCATCAGGAGCAGGGTCAGCCCGATGCCCGCCTTCTGGATCATTCTGCAGGATTCCAGGACGGTAGCGTTCGAGATCTTTTTGCCCAGCACCTCGCTGCGGATCCTCTCATTTCCCGCCTCCACGCCCACGTCCACGTACAGGAGGCCCGCGGCTTTCAGGTGTTCCAGGGTCTCCTGCCTGAAGGTTCCCGGCCGCAGCAGGACCTTGAAGGGCAGGGCGACCTCTTTTTTGTAACGTTGTGCGAAGTCGTCCACCCATCGCGCATCCAGGATAAAGGTCTCGTCGTAGAAGAAGAACTCCCGGATGGGAAACAGGCGCATCTCCTCCCTGCACATCTCCAGGACCCTGCCCACGCTGTGCCTGCGGACATACCCCGGCGGGTTTCCGTAGAGCTGCTGATAGTAGCCGGAGGAGCAGAACCGGCAGCGGAACGGGCATCCCCTGCCGGTCATGATGTAGCTCCTGTGGAGGAACGTCCCCCGCTGGAAGAACGGTTCCTTGTACGGAAACGGCAGGTCGTCCAGGTCCTGCATGAGGGGCCGGAGCGGGTTCTTGTGGGTCTTCCCGTCCTGCCTGACCCAGAAGTTCCTCACGTCCTGGCAGGATTCTCCCCGGTCCATCCTGGTGCAGAACTCCTGGAGCGCGGTTTCCCCCTCCCCGATGCAGACGGCGCCCACCTCCCCGTGGGAAAGGATCTCCTCGGGCGCGGCCGTGGCATGCGGGCCGCCCACGATGATCGGGGCGGAACTCTCCTCCCGGAAGAGGGCGAACGTCTCTTTCGCTGCCTGCCAGGTGTTGGTGAGCACGCAGGAAGCGATCAGGTCCGGCTGGAACGATTTCACCTTGCGGCGAAGGGTTCTGTTGACGCCAAGAAGACGATTGATCCCGGGGATCCGGATGTCCTGATCGCCCGCGCCGCAGTCAAAGGCTAGGTCCACCTCGTGCCCGTCCCGACGCAGCACGCCCATGAGGCTTTCGACCCCCAGCCATTCCGAGTTGCGGATGTGGAAAAGCACCTTCATTTTACAAGGGATCCCATGCGAGCGAGGGAGGCGGGTGGGGTCAGCAAATAGAATCAGGGTAACAACAGGGTGCTGGAAGGTCAATCGAAACGGGGCAGGGTGAGTGTGGCGCCCCATGAGAGGAAGATCGGGTTTCGAAATTTGAAAGATGGCTGACCGTAAACTTCCTAGCGAACTTATTGAGTTGCGAACAGGGAGCAGAACTCCGAGGAATCGTATGAAATATTGAGACTCCAACATCCCGGAAGGAAGTCGGGGCAGGTACAGAAAAAAGTTTTCCTCCCAAGCCTCTCAAGAATGCTGCACCGGTATTATGTTTGATTCTTGGCCACAGGTACGAAGCATTTTCAAACAATAGAAATATGTTTCTGCTTGTTGACCTTCGATAAGCACTTTATGGATCATTGTATCATCCGTATTTCCCTGATCCACCTTCTTTTCCTGCTTTTTTCAGGGAGTACTCATATTCTCGCGTCGCACCCTGCCTGCATTATTAGGTCTCTCGCGGGAACGGGTTTCATCCTTTTTATGAGGAGAGGGGTTCATGATGAAAAATCGAATCTTTGTCATCTTGTCTTTCTTCCTCTCTTTTTTCTTGCCTGATACCTCTTTTTCTCAAACAATATGGATTGTAGACCAGGGTGGTGTTGGGGATTTTTCGGTGATTCAGGCTTGCATCGATGCCGCGTCAAACGGCGATACTTGTCTGGTTTCTGACGGGACGTATCTGGAGAATATCGATTTCTCCGGAAAGGACATCACGGTACGGTCTGCTTCTGGTCCGGACGTCACGAGTATCGATGGGAACGCTTCCGGAAGGGTGGTGACATTTAAAAGCGGAGAATCAAACGAAGCGGTTCTGGATGGGTTTACCATCCGTAACGGCCATAGCGATGGTGAAGGGGCCGGGATCTATTGCCTGGGGGCCTCTCCAACGATTGTAAACTGTACGATTTCCGAAAACAGAACAAATGCATATGGGGGAGGATTGGCCTGTGTCATGGAGTCCTCCCCGGTAGTCGAAAACTGTACGATCGAGAGGAATCAATCGAGTACAGGGGGAGGGGGGATCGCCTGCTTCCTCGGGGCCGCCCTGACCATCACCAATTCAACGATCTCGGACAACA
>CAYTRL010000600.1:0-2635 GCA_964439795.1 uncultured Thermodesulfobacteriota bacterium | reverse complement strand
CGTGGAGAGCCTGGGTGCGGTCCCGCTGGGCGTGCCTTTGATGGCGGGTCCCGCCGTGCTTACCACGTCACTCCTCCTGCTGGACCAGTACGGAATGCTCCCCACGGCGGCGGCGGTGGTCCTCAATGTCCTGATCGCCGGGATCCTTTTCCTCTTTGCGGGACCCATCCACCGGGTTATGGGCCGCGCGGGGGCCAAGATCCTGTCCAAGATCGCCAGCCTCCTGCTGGCCGCCATCGCTGTGATGATCGTTCGCAAAGGGATCCTGTCGTTCTTCCAGTAGATTCACACGATCAGCCTGACGCCGCCCAGCTCCTCGATGGGGTAGGGGAAGTCCCGGCCCGGGTGCCCGATGAACATGTAATTCTGCGGGATCCGGTACCGCCTGGAGACCTCCCGAATGCTCTGCGGATCGAACCGTCCCTGCAGGAGGACCAGCTCGATGCGGATCTCGGGATAGACCTCGTCCAGGATCCTCAGGTCCCGCTCCAGTCGCTCGGGCACCTCCCGGCGGTCTTCGCAGAAATGTACCACGCGCACCCGCTTGGTGGATTCGTTGTGCCGGACGTAGCGCATGGCACGGCTCAGCATGGCCAGGTCCTCGTCTCCGGCCACGAAGAAGATGATCCCCAGCGAGTTGATCCGGTCCATCCTCTTCATCACTGACTTCGAGATCCTCCGGCTCCCTTTCTGCACCCGGTCCGCGAACCCCCGTACCGTGACGAGCACAAGCTTGAGCAGCTGGATGCGGAACAGCATGACGCCCACCACCAGCAGGGTCGGCACGAAATAGGTCAGGAAGTAGCCCACGCAACCGGGTTCCATGGCCACATTGCCCGCGATGCCCGCCAGGACCGCCGCCAGCGCTGCCAGCACCGTCAGCCACCCCGCCCGCTCCGGTCGCGGCAAGCGGGCCCGGCGCACCTTGAGCAGCAGGTTGCCCGTGGCGAACAGGGCCATCACTCCCAGGAAGGACAGGGTATACACCCCGGCCAGGGCGAACAGGTCCCCGCCGGTGAGCAGGAGGATCGACCCGCAGAGGAGAAAGAAGAGCAGGAAGATCCGATGGGTGGTGCCCCGCCGGTTGGTTTTCAGAAGGAACTGGGGCAGGCAGCGGTCCAGGGTCATCCGGCGCACCAGCCCTCCCACCCCCACGAAGGAGGTGAGCACCGCACCGCACAGGACCAGTGCCGCATCGACGGCGATCAGGGTCTGTAGCCAGCGGCCGCCGGCCGCCTTGCCCATGGACGCCAGCAGGAAGTCCCGGTTGGCGCCGCTGGTGATTTCCGGGATCGACAGCACGCTCAGGGCCAGCAGCGCGATCAGGGGGTTGAACACGATCACCGCGACCCACATGTTCCGGAGGGTCTTGGGGAACACCCCCTGTTCCTGCTCCTCCACGAAGTTGGCGCTGGACTCGAAGCCGGAGATCCCGAGCAGGCCCGCTGCAAATCCGAAGAAGAGCGCAGCGGCCCAGGTCCTTCCATCGGGGAGCGGCATGCGCAGATTGCTCGTGAGCACCTCCGTGTGACCGATCAGGAAGATGCCGGCGAACAGGACCAGCAGGGTCAGTGTGGCCAGGTGCGTGACGAAGATGACCAGGGCCACGCGGGCGGATTCGGTGATCCCCAGGATGGCCAGCAGGGCGAACACGGCCAGCACGCCCACGGTCACGGGAAGGATCGGAACGGGGAGCAGGGTGGATCCGTATTCCACCGCTGTTTTTGCGCTGATCACCGCGGTGGCAACGTAGGACAGGAGGGTCATGCATGCGGCCACGGAGGCCTTGAACTTGGTGGTGGAGTTGAGCAGTGCGTTGTACGCGCCGCCGTTCAGCGGCAGGGCCCCAACGACTTCGCCGTAGATCTTCCGGAACAGGTACAGGAGTCCTGCCACGAGCAGAAGGCTGACCGGGGCCAGAACCCCGGCGAAAGCCGTACAGATCGCGGCCACGTACAGGCAGGAAGAGGTGATGTCGTTCCCGCAGACGGCCGTGGCGGACCACTGGGAGAGCCGCTTTCTGGCGGGAGGGGCGATGCCGGGTTCCCGCCGGGTGCCGGGATCTTCCGGGCCGTGCTCGTGGACCTGGATACCAAATACCCGCTTCCGTTCCGCGATCTTTTTCCGGCGGGCCTTCCTGATTTCCCGGTTTTCGGTCATGGGTTCCCCTTGGAGAATGTCCTGAACGTATCATACCCGTCAACGGTTTGTCAGCGTCTGGGGAGGGGGGCGGGAGGTCGCGAACGAAGTGACGTCGCAACGGAGTGGAGATCGCCCTGACTTCCTCGGTGGCTCTCGCATCTTTTTTAAGACCCGCAGTACTCAACCGCGCTCCCCGATTCCGTCCCCCCTGACGGCTCATGGCAGCGCCGGTCCGGTTTCATCCGAACATCTTGTGTGTTTACCTGATTGACATACCATTACGCACCGTCCTATTCTCTTCCCGTCTCCAGGAAAGTCCCTATCCACGGATCTGCAGTAGCTTGTTTTTTCCCCATCCACAAAGAAAACGGTGCGATCGCATTCAACGGACTCGATTGGCGCCTGATGGGGCAAAAGGAGGGCACATCATGACCGAAGACATCTCCACATACTCCATATACTGACGTGTCACCTCAGCAATGGGGATATTCAA
>CAYTRL010000599.1:0-2689 GCA_964439795.1 uncultured Thermodesulfobacteriota bacterium | reverse complement strand
CAGCCTGCCAGGGCGGATTTCTTGGGGGGAGGTTCCCCGGCCGCTTTTGCTGGAGGAAGAACCGTTCACCGATTCAGGGAGGAGGAACATTCATGGCGTATTCTGTCCTCAAAGTGGAGAAGAAGCAGAACGTTGCCGTAATCACGTTCGATCGTCCCAACAAGTTCAACGCGGCCAATGCCCAGATCTTCGGCGAGCTGTCGGCCGCTGTGCGGGAAATGGACGCGGACAAGGATGTGGGCTGCATGATCCTGACCGGCCAGACCTTCACCCACCCCAAGAAAGGCACGCCCTTCCCGGTTTTTTCCGCCGGAGCGGACGTGGAACAGTTCGCCTCTGTGGGAAAGATCGAAAGCGGATTCGATTTTATCAAGGTCTGCTTCGAGCCGTTCAAGGCCATTGAATTCTCGGAAACCCCGGTGATCGCCGCGGTCAACGGCGCCGCCTTCGGCTTCGGGTTCGAGATCGCGGGGGCCTGCGACATGTGCTTCTGCTCCCGAAGCGCCAAGTTCGCCCTCAAGGAAATCAACCACGGCGCCGTTCCCGCCTGGACCGTCACCCGCGGCCTGGAGAAGCTCGGCAAACAGGTGGTGGCCTACCTGTCCCTGTCGGCGGTGGAACTCTCGCCCGACGAGGCTTGTCGCCTGGGGATCGCCCTGGACGTATTCGAAGACGATGATCTGCTTCCGAAATGCGAGGAAATCGCCGGGCGCATCGCCGGCAACAGCGCCATGGCCAAGACCTTCATCAAGACCACGTTGAACCGGAAGGCCATGGAGGAGTATCAGGAGGCCGAGCGTTTCATGCCTTCCATCTTTGCCACGGAATTCATGCAGGGGGCCTTTGCCCGGTTCTTGAAAAAGAAGTAGGCATCCCCCCAAAGGTCGTTCCACCGGGACAGGGGGCCTGTGAAAAGGATCGGATTGAAGTTCTGCGGAGGATGCAACCCGTCCCATGACCGCCTGGAAACGGTTCGGAAGATCCGGGAGGCGGCGGGGGACGGCGTCCGGTGGGTCCCGTTTGAGGAGGGAGGGTTTTCCGCCCTCCTGATCGTCAACGGGTGTGACAGGCAGTGTGCGGATTGCGGCCAGACGGAAGAAGACGGGATCCGGAGGGTCTGCATCAAGGATGAGACGGGATCCCTAACGGAAACCCTTTCCATGCTCCTGGCGGAGGGCGACGGATCATGATCCAAACCAAGGAAGAGTATCTCCAGAGTCTGAAGGACCTGGGCCACGTGGTGTATTACAAGGGGAACCGCGTTGCCGACGTGACCGACCATCCTTCCTTTGCCCCTCATATCAACGCCGCGGCCAAGACGTACGACATGGCGCTCCAGCCGGAGTTCGCGGAGCTTCTGACGGCCGTTTCTCATCTGACCGGCAAGAAGATCAGCCGCTTCACGCATATCCACCAGAGCGTGGACGACCTGATCAAAAAGGTCCAGATGCTCCGGCTGATCGCCCACGAGACCGGAAGCTGTTTTCAGCGCTGCGTGGGTTTCGATGGTATGAACGCTACCTACATGACCACCCACGAAATCGACGAGAAGCACGGCACTCCGTATCACCAGCGGTTTGTGGACTACCTGAAATTCATCCAGGAAGAAAACCTCATGGTGGTGGGGGGGATGACCGACCCCAAGGGGGACAGGTCCAAGCCCCCCAGCCAGCAGGAAGACCCCGACGTGTATACCCGCGTGGTAGAGAAGCGCAAGGACGGCATCATCCTTTCAGGAGCCAAGGCCCACCAGACCGGCGCGGTGAACTCCCACGAAATCCTGGTCATGCCCACCCAGGCCCTCCGGGAGGGGGATGAGGCCTATGCCATCACCTGCGCCGTGCCGTTGAACGCCAAGGGGGTTCTTCTCATCTTCGGGCGCCAGACGAACGAAGAGAGGAAGTTCGAGAGCCGGATGGATGCGGGGAACCCGGAATACGGCATGGTGGGGGGAGAGGCCCTGGTGGTCTTCGACAACGTGTTCGTTCCCTGGGAACGGGTCTTCATGTGCGGCGAGATCGAACATACGGGCATCCTGGTGGAGCGGTTCGCCACCCTCCACCGGCAGAACTACGGGGGTTGCAAGGGGGGGGTGTCCGACGTGCTCGTGGGGGCCTGCGCCCTGGCCTCGGAATACCAGGGGACCCTCAAGGCGTCTCACATACGGGACAAACTGGCCGAGATGATGCACCTGGCCGAAACCATCTACACGGGATCCATCGCCTGCTCCGCCATGGGCAGCAAAACGTCCTCCGGGGCCTTCTACCCGGATCCCGTTCTGGCGAACTGCACCAAGCTCAACGTGTCGAGAAACATCTACAAGATCACCCAGCTCGCCCACGATGTAGCCGGGGGCATCATCGCCACCCTGCCTTCGGAAATGGACCTCCGCCATCCCGAGATCGGCAAGTACGTGGAGAAATACATGGCCGGCGTGCCGGGTGTGTCCACCGAGACCCGGATCAAGATCCTCCGGCTGATCGAAAACATGACCGGCGGGACCGCCCTGGTTGAATCCATGCACGGCGCCGGGTCCCCCCAGGCGCAGAAGGTGATGTACCAACGGCTGGGCAATACCCACATGAAGATCCGCTGGGCCAAGAAGCTGGCCGGCATCGAGGAATGAATGGGGTCAGGTCTTCATTCTACATTTTTCTAATGGGTGCCGCGCCGGACAACTCGTCTGAAT
>CAYTRL010000598.1:0-2695 GCA_964439795.1 uncultured Thermodesulfobacteriota bacterium | reverse complement strand
GGGAGCGGACCAGCACCTCCGCCAGAAACGCCTTCCACTGGTCCGTGCTGGTGATGTTCCGGTGCCCGGGCGACCCCTTGGCGTGCAGCAGGTCCGCGTGGGGCAGGAACGCCGGGACGGCGATGAGCAGGAGCATGGTGGTCAGCACGGCCTTGTCCGGGTCCATGGCGCGGATCTTTTTCTGGTCCATGAGCGTCTTCAGCCGGGAGCTGATTTCCTGAAAGGGCTGGATCAGGTCAGCGCGCTTCTTCTTGAGCCGCTTCAGGGTGGCCGCCCCGGCGGACAGGTCGTGCAGGATCATCCGGGTGGCGTCCGGGTTCTTGAGAAAGGCGTCCAGGTAGGCCGACAGCATGGAGAGCAGGTCCGGGACCGAGGGCACCCCGGCCAGGATCTCCGTGTCCAGGTTGCGGGTCTTCTCCTCGAAGAGGTTCTCCAGGACCGCCAGGTGCAGGGCCTCCTTGTTCCCGAAGATGTAGTAGATCATGGCCTTGTTGGCCCTGGATTTCTCCGCGATCCGGTCGATCCGGGCTCCTTCCAGCCCCTTCTGCGCAAACTCCCTCGCCGCCGCCTTGAGGATCCGGGCGCGGGTGGCCGCCAGGTCCCTCTGGCCCTTTGCCTTTGCCCGGACGGGTTTCTTGGGTGCCGATTTCATGAACAAGACCCTTTGCCTTGGTCCTTGCCGCTCCGTTAGCCGAGGTTTTCCAGGTTCCGACGGAGTCGCTCGTTTCGGATGTGCCCGTTCCGGGCGAACCACACCAGGGCGTCCCGCACGGCGTCCTTTACCGGGCCCTGGGGAAGGCCCAGCTCGCGGCGGGCCTTGGAGCAGTCCGCCCGCAGGCACCGCTGCCCGATGATCACGCTGTCCGGCGTGAGCAGCGGGGGCCTCTTGATGCCCCAGTCCGCCATCTTCTTCATGGCGTGGGCGCCGACCTTGACCAGGGGGTCCGGAACAGGGACCCTGGGCTTCCGGATGCCGGTAATCTCCGCGGTCATGTCGGCCAACTGATGGTACCACAGATTTTCCGTGCCCAGCAGGTAGCTTTCACCGGTTTTGCCCTTCCGGGCGGCCAGTACGTGGCCCCGGGCCATGTCCCGCACATCGCCGAAGTTGCTGGCCGTGTCCACCAGCGGGCAGACCGGGGCGTTGACCAGGGCCAGGAGAAACCTTCCCGTGGGCGTGGGTCCCACGTCCCCCGGGCCGATGGGGCCGCAGGGGGCCGTGATCGTCACGTCGAGCCCTTTTCCCACGAACGACAGGGCCACCTCGTGCGATTCGTACTTGGACACCGCATAGAGGTTTCCGGTGTCCCCCAGGGCAAAGGGGCTTTCCTCGGTGGCGTCCCGGTCCGGACCCTGGCCGCTGAAAACGGCGATGGAGCTGGTGTAGACCACCCGCTCCACCCCCTGGTCCAGGGCGGTCTGGAGCACATTCCGGGTGCCCTGCACATTTACCTCCCGCATGGTTTCCATCCGGGGGAGCCAGAGAGCGTAGATAGCCGCCAGGTGAAAAACCCAGTTGCACCCCTTCACCGCCCGTTCCAGGGAGGCAGGGTCCAGCACGTTCCCCTTCACCTTTTCGATGTCCAGCCCTTCCAGGTTCCGCTCGTCCTCCCCTTCCAGGAGCATCACGCGGGGCTCGACCCCGTCCGCCATGAGCTCCCGCACCACGCGGGAGCCGATAAAGCCTCCGCCTCCGGTCACCAGCGCCTTCATTGGGTTGCTCCTTGTGCCGCGGGGGCGGGAACGACCGACGGTTCCGGGACGGCTGTCTCATCTTCCAGGGTCAGGGTGAGGACTTCCCGGTGGATCAGGCCCCCTTTCCGGATCCCCGCAACATAGAAGAGCGCGGCAAAGACCGCAAGCCCCCAGAGCCAGCCGAAAAGGTGGACCAGGATGCTGGCCAGGATAGCCGAACCCAGGGTCCAGACAAAGATGAGCTTCAGGATGAGCCGCACCACCCGCCGGGGATCGTTCCCGGAGGCGCGGACCGGGTTCACCCCGGCGATCCCGTACCCCTCCCGGATCCAGCGGCTCATCCAGGAGAACATGATCGGCAGGATCAGCACGCCGAAGGCGTACAGGGTCAGGGCCACCTTGCTGTATGCAAAGGCCCAGAGAGGATAAAAAACACCTGCCCGCCACTCCTCCACGTTCCCGGCATAGAAGAACCGCTTCCAGCCCGTTCCGTCCCAGCCATGGACCAGGATGAAGAACATGCACAGGTACCCGAGGATCCACTGCATGTGCGCCCAGGTGAGGTGGCCCCGCTCTACCAGCTTGTACGCCACCCAGTATCCCAGGATCCCCTGCGTGATGTTGGTCACGCAGAAAAGCGTGACCAGCCAGGCAGGGAGGTTCCGGTCCCCGGCGAACATGGTCTCCCAGCCCGGAAAGGCCCAGAGCAGGCACACCCCGGAGGGTACGAAGAGGATGGAGAGAAACAGCAGGGTCTTCAGAAAATACCGGGTGTCAAAGGGCGAGTTGCCGTTTTCGACTTCTTCCTTCAGCTGCCGTCCCGCGGACGCGGCAAAACTTGCTCCCAGCGCGTAGGTCCAGAAGATGTCCACCTGTACCATGATGTGCCTCCCGTGTTTCCCTGTTGTACGGTTGTTTGTTGGAAAGACGTCCTAATTTACGGCAATTCCCGCCATCCGCTGGACAGCGAGCCGGATTCCGATCAGGAGGGCCCCCACGG
>CAYTRL010000597.1:0-2720 GCA_964439795.1 uncultured Thermodesulfobacteriota bacterium | reverse complement strand
GCCGTTCTGCCCTCCGGGGCGGATGCCGTGGTGGGAAACGAGTACTGCCGGGAGGACGAAGGGACAATCCGGCTGACCGAACCCGTAGCACAGGGAAAAAACATCCTGCCCAAGGGGACGGACATCCGGGAAAGGGAGGTGCTGGGCCGGCAGGGGGACCTGCTTTCTCCCGGCAGGATCGGGTGGATGGCCGCTGCCGGCGTGGAGATCGTTCCGGTGTTCCGGTCGCCACGGGTGGCCCTGGTGGCAACGGGAGACGAGGTGGTGGCGCCGGGCACCCCCCTGAAGCCGGGGCAGCTCTACGCGAGCAACCTTTGCACGCTGGCCGCCTGGCTGCAGGTCTTCGGGATGGGTTCCGACATGAAGGTGCTGCCGGACCGGCGGGACGCCCTGCTCCGGGATCTGCCCGCGATCCTGGACTCGGCCGACGCGCTGCTCACCAGCGGGGGCGCCTGGGGCAGCGAGCGGGATCTGGTGATCCAGGTGCTCGACGAACTGGGATGGGAGAAGGTTTTTCACCGTGTACGCCTGGGCCCGGGCAAGGCCGTGGGTTTCGGCCTCCTGGGAAACAAGCCGGTCTTCTGCCTGCCCGGAGGGCCTCCCAGCAACGAGATGGCCTTTCTTCAGCTGGCCCTTCCCGGTGTTCTGCGTTTGAGCGGCCGGACCGGGCCCCCCTTTCCCACCATGGAAGCCAGGCTGATGGAACCTCTCGAGGGCCGGGAGATCGACTGGACACAGATTCGGCGGGGAAGGATCGAGCAGGACGAGGAGGGGATCCTGCGGGCCGCACCCTACCGGCCCGCCAGCCGCCTTCAATCCATGGCCCTGGCCGACTGCCTGATCCCGCTCCCGGAAGGGGTGGAGCGGCTGGAGGCCGGCGGCCGGGTCCGTGTCCAGCTTCTCTCCCCTCCGGAGTCGTTCGGGTTCCGCCCCCTGATCCCAACCCCGGGGCAAGAGGGTTTCCGGAAATAATCGTTGGAAAAGTAAGCCCCCTGGAGCCTCTCCCCTCAAGGGAGAGGGGTCGTAAAAAGAGGGTTCCATACCTTCCTGTCATTCCGGACCTGATCCGGAATCCAGGGGCAGGGGTAAGGAGGAGGCTCTTTGGCCCCCGCCCGGCCACCCCTGGATCCCGGCGTTCGCCGGGATGACTACACCATGGCATTTATTGGTACCCTCCTGCACGGAAACCGTCTTGGTTTCCTGGTTCCCGTCCTGTTTCATAATACAGGAACCCGGCCCATCCTGTTTCCGCCCCGCCCGGTCATAGGAACCTGGACATGAATCCGCCGTTTTCGATATACTGTTATTGGCTTACTAGAGACATTCTATTTTCGCCAACTCCTGTTCGCGGTTCGGGACAAGAGGGGCCCTGACAGCGGTTTTGCGGAACCTCAAAACCCGGGGATACCCAGGTATGAGAAAAGAGAGGATCAAGATGAAAGAGCGGAAAAAGAACGTTCAAACAGTCCTGTTCCTCTTGTTGCTGGTGCCGGTCCTGTTCACCGGCCCGGGATGTGTCCCGGAACCCTACCCGCCCACGGAGAACACGGATCTGAACGTATGCGTCCGCGACCCGGCGTGCACGAACAAGCTGGCGCTGGGGCACCGGGGTACGGGAAGCCTGAGTCTCTGGGCCCCGGAGAACACCCCGGCGGCCTTCACCCTTGCCTGGGAGATGGGCGCGGACAGCATCGAGATCGACGTGCGGGACACGGCGGACGGCGTGCCCGTGATCATGCACGACGACACCGTGGATCGGACCACGGACGGATCGGGCCGGGTGGACGAGATGACCCTGGCCCAGATCCGGGCGTTGCGGGTCCCGTCGATCAACCCCGCCGTTCCAGAGCAGGAGGTGCCCACCTTTGCCGAAACCCTGGCCCTGCTCCGGGGAAAGACCCTGGTGGATGTGGACATCAAGACCGCATACGTGCCCCGGCTCGTGGAGATCATCGCGGAAGAGGGCATGCTGGACGTTGCGTACCTGCTCATCGGCAGCGTGGCTGAGGGACTGGAGGCACGCAGTGCGAACCCGGCTGTGGCCCTGATGCCCAAGGTGCGCGACCTGGCGGATATCCAGGACTACCTGGACGCCCTGAGCCCCATCGACATCTTCGAGATCGAGGTGGAGGATGCCCTGCCGGAGGTGATCGATTTCATCCACGCCCAGGGGATCAAGGTACACATGGACGCCCTGGGCCCCAGGGAATACGTGGATATGGGGTGGTACCAGGACCTGCTGGACCTGGGCGCGGACATCATCCAGACCGACCGGCTGGATGCCCTGGTCCCCCTGCTGCGGAGTCTGTAGGGCCGGGCCGAACCCAGGCAACCCGTTCATCTCCGTATTCCTCCTCCTGGAAAACCCTTCCCCGGGTTCGACGCATCCTAATGGAATAGTTGGATTTTCCCGGGAAGGGCTCCACATACCCCTGCCGAACAAGCAACCCTTCCTCATGCAGCCCGATGATCAAGTCAATATTGAGCAGGCTGTTCAAAAGGTGCCAGATGCAAGGCGCACGAAATCCTGAGGAAGGAGGCGTACTTTGGAAGTACGTTGACTGACGAAGGATGAGTGGAACGCAGCAGATGGTGCGTTTTCAACAGTCTGCTTAGGGCGGAAACCTCGTAGAAAAACCCCAGGGAGGGCCAAGACCATGACCGGTGGAGAAGTCCTGGCAAAGATGCTGCAGATCGAAGGTGTGGACCGGGTGTTCGGC
>CAYTRL010000596.1:0-2744 GCA_964439795.1 uncultured Thermodesulfobacteriota bacterium | reverse complement strand
AATTGACAGAATCCCCAGGAACAGTATACGATAGGGCGCATTTTCTGTTATCAATCGAAAGGGAACGGCGGCGAAATACCAAACAGGCGGAGTCAGGAAACATGGGAAGATTGTCTGTAGAAGATCTGGACCGGATTCAGAAGAAGGTTTCCGAGGGCTGGGACCTGGCTGCCCAGGGGAAAAAGGCCAGGATCACCGTTCACATGGGTACCTGCGGCATCGCTTGCGGCGCCCAGGAGGTGTACGACAGCCTCCTGGAACAGCTCAAGGAACGGGGGGAGTCCCGGGAAAACTATGACATCGGACACACGGGTTGTGTGGGGTTCTGCGGGATGGAGCCGATCATCACTGTGGAACAGACCGGACAGGAGCCGGTCCGTTACCGCAAGGTGGACCCCAAACGGTTGACGAAGATCCTGGACGGCCAGCTTTTCGGCGGGGACGAGGTCCCGGAGAACTTTGTTCTTGATGAGAAGGAAGACCCGTTTTTCAAGAAACAGAAGTTCATCGTGCTCCGAAACCGCGGCCGGCTCAACCCCCAGTCGATCGACGATTATATCGCCATGAACGGGTACCGCGCCCTGGCCAAGGCCCTTTTTCAGATGAAGGGCGACGATATCGTTGAAGAGGTCCTCAAATCCGGGATCCGGGGCCGTGGAGGCGCGGGTTTTCCCACCGGGATGAAGTGGAAGTTCTGCCGAAATGCCGTAGGGGACGAGAAGTTTGTCCTGTGCAACGCGGACGAAGGGGACCCCGGGGCGTACATGGACCGTTCCGTGCTGGAGAGCGACCCGCACAGCGTCCTGGAAGGGATGGTCATCGCGGCCCGCGCTATCGGCGCCACCCAGGGGTACATCTACTGCCGCGCCGAGTACCCCGTGGCCCTGGAGACGCTGCACAACGGCATCCGCCAGGCCCGGGAGTACGGGCTGCTGGGGCAGGACATCCTGGGCAGCGGATTCTCCTTTGACATCGATATGTACGCCGGCGCCGGCGCCTTCGTTTGCGGGGAGGAGACGGCGCTCATGGCCTCGGTGGAAGGAAGACGGGGCACGCCCCGGCCGCGGCCGCCCTTTCCCGCCAACCAGGGCCTGTGGAACAAGCCCACCATCCTGAACAACGTGGAGACCCTGTCCAACATCCCCAACATCCTGCGCGAGGGCGCGGACTGGTACAGTGCCGTGGGCTACGAGAAGTCCCGCGGCACCAAGGTGTTCGCCCTGACCGGCGCGGTGAAGAACGTGGGCCTGGTGGAGGTCCCCACCGGAACCACGGTCCGGGACATCGTTTACGAGATCGGGGGCGGCGTCCCGAACAAACGCAAGTTCAAGGCCGCACAGCTCGGGGGCCCCTCCGGGGGGTGTCTTCCCGAGGAAAAACTGGACACTCCCACGGATTACGAGGCCTTGATGGAGGCGGGGGCCATCATGGGATCAGGCGGGCTGATCGTTATGGACGAGACCACCTGCATGGTGGACATGGCCCGTTTCTTCATGGATTTCTGCCAGGACGAGTCGTGCGGAAAGTGTACGCCCTGCCGTGAGGGGACCCGCCAGGTCCTGAACATCCTCACCCGGATCACCAAGGGGGAAGGGCGGCCGGAAGACATCGACCTGCTGGAGGAGCTGGGTCCAGTCATCAAGGATTCTGCCCTGTGCGGGCTCGGTCAGACCGCACCCAACCCGGTGCTCACCACGCTTCGCTACTTCCGGCATGAGTACGAGGCCCACATCCTTCAGAAGGAGTGCCCGGCACACGCTTGCGTGGACCTGGTCCACTTCGAGGTGCTGGAGGAAGACTGCACGCAGTGCGGTATGTGCTTCCGGGCCTGTCCCGCGGACGCGGTGGCCTGGAAGAAGAAGGAGATCGCGCGGATCGACAAGGACAAGTGCGTCAAGTGCATGAGCTGCATCGCCGCCTGCCGCTTCAACGCCATACACTGACAAACAGATAAAGACTGCCGCACGGGCGGTTCCCACATTGAATCCATCCATAAGGACCAGGAGATGAGCCGAGAATTAAAGATCACCATGGACGGGCAGGAGCTGATCGCCAGGGAAGGACAGACCATCCTGGACGTGGCGAAAGCCGCCAAGATCCATATCCCCACGCTGTGCCACCACCCGCGGCTCCGCAACACCGGGGCGTGCCGCGTTTGTGTCGTGGAAGTGGAGGGCGCCCGGGCCCTGATGCCCTCCTGTGCCACGCCGGTGGAACGGGACGGGACGGTAGTGCATACCAGGAGCGAGCGGGTGCTCACCGCCCTGAAGCTCACGGTGGAGCTGCTCATCGCCAGTGGAAACCACGACTGTCCCAACTGCCATTCCAACGGGTTCTGCGAGCTCCAGGACCTGGTCCACGAACTGGAGATCGAACACCCGCGCTTCCCCGTGGAGTCGCCCGGCTACCCGGCGGACAACACCAACCCGATGATCGTGCGGGACCTGAACAAGTGCGTCCTGTGCGGCCGCTGCGTGCGGGGCTGCCAGGAGGTACAGGTCAACCAGGTCATCGACTTCGGTTTCCGCGGTCCCCAGTCCAAGATCGTCACAGGGGGGGACGAGGGGTACGGGGAGAGCGAGTGCGTCTTCTGCGGAGAGTGCATACAGCTCTGTCCGGTGGGGGCCATCGCGGAGAAGCAGCGTACACCGCACGGCAAAGCCTGGGAGGAGCGACAGGTGAAGTCGGTGTGCACGTACTGCGGGACCGGCTGCGTGGTGAACCTTCACACCATCGGGGGCAGG
>CAYTRL010000595.1:0-2772 GCA_964439795.1 uncultured Thermodesulfobacteriota bacterium | reverse complement strand
GCCCAGGGTGGAGAAGGGCCACAGGGCCGAGCTGAACCAGGTGTCCAGCACGTCGCTTTCCTGCTCGATCTCCGCCCCGCCGCAGTGCGCGCACCGGTCCGGGTCTTCACGGGAGACCGTGATCTCGCCGCAAGCCCTGCACTGCCAGGCCGGAATGCGGTGCCCCCACCAGATCTGCCGGGAGATGCACCAGTCCCGGATGTTCTCCATCCAGTCGTAGTAGGTGTCCCGCCAGGTCTCGGGCAGGATGTTGATCTCCCCGGTCTTCACCGCCCGAATCGCCGGCTCGGCCAGGGTTTTCGTACTTACGAACCACTGCAGGGACAGGTGGGGTTCCACCACGGTCTGGCAGCGGTAGCAGTGTCCGATGTGCAGCTTGTGCGGTTCCGTGGATTCCAGGAGGCCCTGCGCCTCCAGGTCCTGGAGGACCCTTTCCCGGCATTCCTCCCGGCTCAACCCATGATAGGAGCCCGCCTGCTCGTTCATCCGTCCTTCGTCATCCATGACCGGCACCTCGGGGAGGCCGTGCCGGCGGGCCACCTCGAAGTCGTTGAAGTCGTGGGCCGGGGTGATCTTCACGGCACCGCTGCCGAACTCTGGATCTACGTAAGCGTCCGCGATAATGGGAATCTCCCGGTTCATCAGGGGCAAAACCACCTTCCGGCCCACCCGGTCGCGGAACCGGTCGTCCTCCGGGTGCACCGCCACGGCGTAGTCTCCCAGCATGGTCTCGGGCCGGGTGGTGGCCACCGAGACCCCCCCCTGCCCGTCCGTGTACGGGTAACGCAGGTGCCAGAGGTTTCCCTCGGTCTCCGTGTGCTCCACCTCCAGGTCGCTGAGCGCGGTATGGCAACGGGGGCACCAGTTGATGATGTAGTTGCCCCGGTAGATCAGCCCGTCCTCGTACAGCCGGACGAACACCTCCCGGACCGCCCGGGAGAGCCCTTCGTCCATGGTGAACCGGAGCCGGGACCAGTCGCAGGAAGTTCCCAGGCGCTTGAGCTGCTCCAGGATCTTCCCCCCGTACTCCTCCTTCCACGTCCAGACCCGCTCGAGAAACTTTTCCCGGCCCAGCTCGTGCCGGGAGACGTTCTCCGATGTCAACTGCCTTTCCACCACGTTCTGGGTGGCGATGCCGGCGTGGTCGGTGCCGGGCACCCACAGGGCGTTGTAACCGTCCATACGCTTGTACCGGATCAGGATGTCCTGAAGGGTGCTGTTCAGCGCGTGCCCCATGTGAAGGGCGCCTGTGACGTTGGGCGGGGGGATCACGATGCTGTACGGCGTCCCCTGCGCACCGGCATCGGCCTCAAAACCGGACGATTCCAGCCATTGCTCCAGCCACTTCCCCTCGATCGGTCCGGGTTCGTATCCTTTGTCGAGCATCTTTTTTCCTTTTCAGCCGGGCAGTTATTGACAAGTTTTGAAACAGAAAGTATATTGAAAATGCTTATTTTGATCAAACCCTTCCCTGGCGTTTTCTGCCGGGAACCGGGGTCCGCCGACGGCCCCTCCCCCATGATTTCTCGGTTTGACCGGGGGAAAAAGAAGGCAGGCACGCGCCGAAGTGGTGGAATTGGTAGACACGCTGGGTTCAGGGTCCAGTGGGAGCAATCCTGTGGGAGTTCGAATCTCCCCTTCGGCACCATCATAAAGAAAGCGCCGCAATCTCAACGGGTTGCGGCGTTTCTTTTTGGGCGGGGTGATCCGGACGAAGAGGTGTCCCATCGGGTCCTTTACGCAAAGAGGGA
Source organism: uncultured Thermodesulfobacteriota bacterium (assembly GCA_964439795.1). Lineage (GTDB taxonomy): Bacteria > Desulfobacterota > DSWW01 > DSWW01 > DSWW01 > CAYTRL01. The sequence goes on along the minus strand of CAYTRL010000595.1, from coordinate 1,021 downwards.
ACAGCAGGGCGCGTTTATCCTTTTCCCCCTGCCTGCCGGTCTTGCAATAGATCTTTTCCCAGCCTTGTTCCCAAAATAAAGCGGCTGAACAACCTCCCTTCAAGCTGCGTCCACAACCTTCGGGCTGGATTCGGCGCAAATCGCGCCGCCCCGGCACTGAACCAGGCACCCCCGGCAGGCCGTGCATGCGTCTCTGTGCGCGCAGACGGCCCGCTTGTCTTCGGCCATCTCCCAGACCCCCTGGGGGCATACCTCCACGCATGAGCGGCACCCGATGCAGCGGTCCCGGTGATAGGTGAGGAGGCGTCTGCCCAGGAGAAGGTCTGTGCGAATCGTCCCCGCCCATTCCACGTTTCCAACGGCGCCTATGCCCAGCCGAGCCAGGAAAGGGTCCAGGTCGCTGGGCAGGGTTGAGGCAAGCCCCCTCAGTTCCGTTCCATAGATCATGAGCATGACCATGGCGATGATCAGGTCCGCACGCAGGGAGAATGAACTCGGAACATTCCAGACCTCGGTGACCACAAGCGCCGCCCCTAAAAGGACATCCAGAACGATCACCTTTGTGAGGCCGCGTTTCCCCGGAAGGTAAGGACAGGCGAGCATGAAAAAAAGGAAGGTGACCGCACCCACCACGAGATAATTCAAGAGAAGGGAGCGGCCGAAGATCAGAAAGAAGAGGCCCCCGATAAAATAGAAAAGAAACAGGCTGCCCAGGCCCGTGTCAAGCCTCTCCTTCCAGTCGTAGGTGGCCCGTTTCATGTTTTCGTCCCGGCGGCACCCGTGTATCAGATATCCGGGTATGTCCCCCATCCGCACCGGTCCCCACCGGACCGACCAGCCGGTTTCTTTCTGGACGTCCTCAGCGCAAATACCGGGAGCCCCCAGTGGCGGGAGGATAAGCCTCCGGTGGTCCACCCGCTCCTCGATGCCGCTTGTTTTGACCGCGGAGACCACCGACCGGGTGTTGAACTCCTCTCCGCCCGCCGCGCACCACACGTTTACGCCCTTGGAGTCGGCCACG
>CAYTRL010000594.1:0-2787 GCA_964439795.1 uncultured Thermodesulfobacteriota bacterium | reverse complement strand
TGCTTCGCTCCGCTCGCAATCTCCGGCGTTGGACTGATTGGCCAAAACCATGAACCGTGCCGATAGAAACGAAAATCGACACCCTCCTCCCCTGGATTCCGGATCAAGTCCGGAATGATAAAGACATAGAAATCCTTGTTTTCGACGTGCTCCTATTGCTGTTGGAGGATCTCCTCGCTGGCCATCCTGGCGCACCGGCCGATGGCCGACATGCTGATCCCCCGGGCTTCCTGCACGGTGTTGGAGACCACGAAGAGGTTCGGGATCCCCGGCGGCTTCATGGAAGGCCGCTTGGTGCCCACCAGGCCCGGGGACTGGGCGATGCCGTACACCCCGGCGTGTGCCACCCGCCAGCGATAGCCATCCTTGAGCTGGGGGTAGAGCCGGACCGATTCCCGCTCCAGCATGGCGATCAGATCCCTTGCCTGGCGCCGGACCTTTGCCCGGCCGCGCTGGAAGAGATCGGGCAGCTCGTCGTAGTGCCCCTGATAGGAAACGTGGTACTGGTACTGACCGACCTCGTCGCCGTAGGAAGGCATGGGGTAGAAGATCCCGGAGAAACCGGATTCGGGCAGGTTCGGGTACCAGCGGAACGTGCCCGTGTCGAAGAGCGGTTCGTCCAGGCCGTAGACGATGCTCCAGGCCTGGCTGACCTTTCCGCCGATCCAGTTCACCCAGTCCACCCACCAGGTGGGGAAATGTGTTTCGTCCAGCACGTTGAACAGGTCCCAGAGGGGCAGGGTGACGATGACGGAACCGGCCTCCAGGGTCTCCACGTTCAGCACCTGGCTGTGGAACAGCCGCTCGCCCGTCTCCATGTTCACGCCCACGGCCCGGCCGTCCCGGATCTCCACGCTTTCGGCCCGGGTGTTCAGGCGGACCTCGCCCCCGTTCCGGGTGATGACGTCGGCCAGGGGCTGCAGGATGCGGTTCATGCCCCCCCGGATCACCCCGCCGAGCTCGCTCATCTTCCGGCCGCTCTCGACGATTTCCCGGATGATGTAGATCATCTCCCCGGTGGAGTAGGTCCCGAACCGGTTGCCCACGCTGGTGGCGCATCCCAGGTAGAAGAAGAGCATCCGGATGCCGGGATCCTGGGACACCCGGCCCACCCATTCCTCCAGCGGGATATCGTCGAGCTGCGCGAGTTCCGCCGGGGAAAGGCGCATCATCTCGGAAAATACCTTCTTGTACATATCCGCGGTGAACATTTCCTTGGGGCCCATCCAGCGACCGTCGTGATAGATCTCGCTTCGATTCATGTGGGCGATTTCCGGGAAGGGAAGGCCCAGGTCCGCAAAGATCGACTCCAGGTGGCCCGCCCGGGAGGGGATGTGGGCGCCGTCGTCCAGCACCTGCCCGTCATGGAGGATGCTCTTGGCGCGGCCACCGATCAGGTCGTCCCGCTCCAGCACCAGGACCTTCTTTCCAGCATGGGCCAGCAGAGCGCCGGAACACAGCCCCCCGTATCCCGCGCCGATGATGATCACATCCCAGCTTTCCATCTACGACTCTCCTTTCAAAGGAGGCAAACCCTCTCAGATCTTCTGCCCGGCCAGAAAGCCGGAGGTGACCGCCTCCTGGAGCTTGGCGGGTTCCCGGCAGTCTCCGACCACGTAGACCTCGGGTATCCTGTCCTTGTACTGCTCCGCCAGGTCACTGTTCGAGGCGATGTTGATGGGGACCACCGTGTCCGCCCCGATGGTGCGCTGGGCCCCATCCCGTTCCACCTTCACGCCCGCGTCTTCCACCTCCACCACCTTTGTGCTGGTGAGAAGCTCCGCGCCCGCCTCTTTCAGATTCTTGAGAAACACCCAACGATGAATGATGTCGATGTCGCTGCCCATCCGCTTTCCCGGTTCCACGATGGAGACCTTTTTCCCGCTCTCCGCCAGGGTCTCTCCCAGTTCCACCCCGGCGAACCCGCCGCCCAGGATGGACACGCGTTTCTTGAACGGGAACGGGAAGCGCATGAGCTTCCGGAGGAGCCGGGGGTTGTAGAAGAACCGCACGAACAGGGCCGCGGCGAACGACATGATCCGGTGGAGGACGCTGCCGCTTCCCGCGGCACGACCCCCGAGAATCGACTCCGCGTCCGAGCGCGAGAGCACGATCTCCTTGTCCATGCCGGTCACGTTCATGGGGGCGGATTTCCCCCCCTGGGCCACCACGAGGACGTCGGGACTCAGGGCGTCCACCATGGCAGGGGTCACCTGTGTGTTCAGGCGGATATCCGGGACGTGTTTCCGGACCTCCCGGGTCATGTACTTCAAAACCGGGCCGATGCGGGGGTTCGTGATGGAGCTCAGGAGCATGGCGCCGCCCAGCCGCGGTTTCTGTTCGCACAGGGTCACACGGTGGCCCCTCAGGGTGGCGATGCGGGCCGCTTCCATCCCGGACGGTCCCCCCCCCACCACCAGGACCCGCTTGTTCTCCGTTGCCGGACGTTCCTCGGGATAATCCGCCTCCCGGCCCATCCGGGCGTTCACCGTGCAGTGGACCGGGGGATCGTCCGCGGCCGCCATGCAGCGGCAGCAGTTCATGCAGGGCCGGATATCCTCGTACCGGCCCTGCTGTGCCTTGAGCGGAAGCTGGGGATCGGCCACCAGGGCCCGGGCCATGTAGATCATGTCCGCGCGGCCTTCCGCCACCACCCGCTCGGCCACGTGGATGTCCTGGATCTGGGTCCCCGCGGCCACCGGGATCTTCACCGAGCTTTTCACCCCCTCGGCCAGGTGCACCCAGGAACCCTGGGGCACCTGGGTCTGGATCATGGCCACGGGCGCG
>CAYTRL010000593.1:0-2795 GCA_964439795.1 uncultured Thermodesulfobacteriota bacterium | reverse complement strand
TTTTTGCATTGCTTCGTCTTTCCTTCGCTGAGACGAACGTCCCGCCCGCACCCCCACACCCCAACGTGCTGCTTGTTACGATCGATTCCCTGCGCCCGGATCATCTGGGCTGTTACGGGTACGGGAAACCCACCAGCCCCTGGATCGACAGGATTTCCAGGGAGGGAGCCCTCTTCCGGAACGCGGTCTCTTCGGGTGGCTGGACCTCGCCGGCCATGGTATCAATCCTGACCGGTCTGTACCCGTCCGTTCACGGCGTGGAGGGCAGACCTGATGGGTTTCCCTGCCTCCGGCAGGCACCGCTCACCTCCTGGAGTGACGCCGGTTACCGGATCCCGGGGTATGAAACCATCAATGATGAAACCAACTATTCCAACCTGGGCTTTCAACCGGATCCCGGATACGGCTATACTCCGGAACAACTTTTTTCCTGGATCAAGACGCATCGCTCCCAGCCGTTTTTCTGCTGGTACCACATCAACAAAACCCCCCACCTGCCGTACCGCCCGGACGATGCCCACCTGAAACTGTTCCAGCCTCCGGGCGGACCCCTTCTCACCCCGGAACAGCAGGAGCGCCTGGAAGTGGTCCGGTCAAAGGTGATCATTCCCAAGGGGACCCTTCCGCTCACGGACGACGACCTTCCCGGCATCCTGGCCCTCTTCGACGGAGAGGTGCGCATGGCGGATGACACGGTGGGCCGCATCTATGAATTTCTCCGGGAGGAGGGGTTGCTGGACTCCACCGTCCTCATCCTCACGGCGGATCAGGGCGAGGAACTGCTCGATCACGGGTTCATCGGCCACGCATCCACCAGCTGGGCCGGCACCCTGTACGAGGAGATCATTCACGTCCCGCTCATCATCCGATACCCTGCGGCCATCTCCCCCGGGATGGTCATCCAGACGGTCGTGGAAACCCTGGACATCCTCCCCACCCTGCAGGCGCTGCTCGGGATCCCTTCCCCGTTTCCTTTCCAGGGCCGGTCTTTCCTCCGCCTTCTGCAGGGAGACGTTTCCGGGTGGACCGAAACCGCCTTCGCCGAGACCACCCCCTGCGGGTACCAGTGCGCGCGAGCCCCGGAAAAAGAACCGGTTCGGCTTCACTCGGTACGTTCCGGCCCGTGGAAGCTCATTGCAACCCACACCCCGGAACAAACCCGCTTCGCTCTGCACAACCTGGAATCCGATCCCGGAGAAAAAGAGAACCTGCTGGAAAGCCGGCCTGAGATCGCCAACCGGCTCAAGGGCCTTCTCCTTCGCCAGGAATACAGGAACCGGCTCTTCCGAAAACAGCTCCTCCAGAACTGCTCCACCGAACAGGCACCATGAAGCTCTCAATCCTCGTTCCAGTATACAACGAAGAAAAAACAACGCCGGACATCCTGCATCGCCTGATCCAGCTGCCCCTGGAAAAGGAGATCATCGTGGTGGACGATGGCTCCACGGACGGAACGGGCGCGATCCTGGACCAATGGGACCCTGGCTGTTTTCTTCTGCTGAGACATACCGAGAACCGGGGAAAGGGAGCGGCCATTCACACAGGGCTGTCCAAAGCCTCCGGTGAAATTATCGTTATCCAGGATGCCGACCTGGAGTACGACCCCGAAGAGCTGCCCGCGCTGATCCGTCCCATCCTGGAGGGAACAGCCAACGTGGTGTACGGTTCACGGATCCTTGGCAACCCTTCCTTTTACTCCATGGGGATCGCCCATTTTCACAAGGCGGGTTTTTATCGCAACCCGATCCTCACCGTGATCTTCTACTACGGCGGCCGATCCGTCACCTGGCTCACGAACTTCCTGTTCGGATCCCGCCTCACGGATCAGCCTACATGCTACAAGATGTTCCGGAAGGAGGTACTTGAACGGATCCAGCTGAACCGGAACGGCTTCGAGTTCTGCTCGGAGTTTACAGCGAAGGTCCTCATGGCCGGCTACTCGATCCATGAGGTTCCCGTCTCTTATCACCCGAGAAAGGTGACGGATGGGAAAAAACTCAATTGGAAGGACGGTGTACAGGCGATTCTCACATTGTTTCGTATCCGCATCTTTTCCCGCTGACTCCTTCTCACCCATGTTGCATGTAGGCAGCTTACTTTCGCAACGGGAAACAAGACTAAAAAAAAGCGGTTGTCGGAGGTTCCTTCCTCCGTCAGCCGCTTTTTTCAATCGATATTATCTGCTCATTTCCCGTGTTCACCGGGAGATATAATCTTTCCGGGAATTTTACAGGGAAGGGCTGGCCACGTAGTGGCTCTGTCCCCAGGAGCTTCCCGTCCCTTGGATCACCACCACCGGTGCCGAGGAGATACTGATGGGAGGAGCAGGGGGCTGAAAACCGGTCATGTCCTCATCCGCCGCAGCGTTCCCGGAAGTGCCCTCCAGCGCGGTCACCACTTCCTGAAGGTTCACGCCCGCACCCTTGGCCGCGTACGCCACCGTGAACGGATCCGCGCCCGAACGGATGGCAGAGGCGATCACGTCGGTCACATCATCCGAACAGCCGTTCAGCACCGCGGGAATCACCTCCGCCTCGGGATAGCCCGCCGCCAGAAGCGTCTCCACCGCGGTTGTGCAACTGCCGCTCTTCTGGATCACACCGGAGATTTCGCTCTGCATGTCCGCATCCGCCGACAGCGGAACCGCCAGGAAGCCCACGGCAATCAGGAGTACTATCAGGTTTTTCATGTTGTCTTTCCTCCTCAGCACCAGGCCCAGGGCCACCATGCCCAGCGCCATGCCGGCCAGTGCGCCCTTGTGGCCGATGGCCCAGGCGGCACCCACCACCGGAAGC
>CAYTRL010000592.1:0-2812 GCA_964439795.1 uncultured Thermodesulfobacteriota bacterium | reverse complement strand
CACTTGGGCTCCCAGGATATCCGGATCTCTCCCACGGGCAGCTTCGGCTCGCTGGAGGAGCTCCGGGACCTGCTGATACGGGGTGCAGGCACGGACAGCGTGGTGCGCCTGCGGGACGTGGCCAAGGTTCGCCGCGGTTATCTGGAGCCGCCCAACGCCCTGCTCTACTTCGACGGTAAACCTGCCGTGGGACTCGGGATTTCAACGGTTGCGGGCGGCAACGTGGTGACCATGGGCGAGGCAGTCAAGCAACGCCTAAAGGAACTGGAAAACGAACAGCCGGTGGGCATGCGGCTCAACGTCATCTCCTTTCAGTCCGACACCGTGACAAAAGCTGTAAACGGCTTTCTGCTGAACCTGGTAGAGGCCCTGGCTATCGTGATCGGACTGCTCATGCTGGCCATGGGGCTGCGCTCGGGTATGATCATCGGTGCGGTTCTGCTGCTGGTCATGTTCGGCACATTTATCGTGATGGACATCCGGGACATCACCCTCCAGCGAACCTCCCTCGGGGCGTTGATCATCGCCCTGGGCATGTTGGTGGACAACGCCATCGTCGTTACCGAGGGAATTCTGGTCCGTCTCAAGAAGGGCATGGACCGGGTCCAGGCTGCGCAGAGAAGCGTCTCTGACGTCATGTGGCCCCTGCTCGGAGCCACGCTGGTGGCGATCCTGGCCTTTGCGGCCATCAGCATGTCCAAGGACAGCATTGGGGAGTTTCTCTCCTCCCTGTTCCAGGTTATCGCTATATCGCTGCTCCTGAGCTGGATCCTGGCCGTGACGGTGGGGCCCCTTCTGGAACGGATGCCCGTACGGGTCCCCAAGTCAAAGGAGGATGTGGATCCGTACGGGCATCCGTTTTTCCAGTGGTACCGCCGCCTGCTGAGCATGGCCATCCGCCGCCGTGTTTTCACCCTGCTGTTCATGGGGCTGCTGCTGGCGGGATCGATCTACGGGTTCCGTTTCGTGAACGAGAGCTTCTTTCCCGACTCGGCCCGGCCCCAATTCATGGTGGACTGGTGGCGTCCGGAAGGCACCCACATTCGGGACACGAGCCGCGACCTCCTCTCCGTGTCCGACTGGCTCATGGAACAGAAAGGCGTGGAAGCGGTGACCGCCTTCGCGGGCCAGGGCGGACTGCGGTTCATCCTGAACTATGAACCCGAGGTCCCCCATTCCAGCTACCGCCAGCTCCTGATCACCATGACCGATCACAACCTGATCGATCCGCTCCGCGCCCGGGTTACGGAATACCTGGCCGAGCACTATCCGGACGCCGACCCGCGAGTGAGCAGGTTTGTCTTCGGTCCCGGCGGGGGGACCAAGATCGAGGCCCGCTTCCTGGGGGAAGACCCCCGGGTGTTGCGCCACCTGGCGGACCAGGCAAAGGCCGTCATCCGGGCCGACCCCCTGGCCAAGGACGTGGGCAACAACTGGCGGCAGCGGGTGCCCGTGCTGCGCCCGGATTTCTCCCACGCACGGGCCCGGGGGGCGGGCGTCACGCGTCCGGATCTGGGCATGGGGCTGGAGATCGCTTCGGCAGGCTCCATCGTGGGGGTGTACCGTGAAGAGGAAGAACTGCTGCCCATCGTCTCGCGCCTGCCGGAATCGGACCGGCAGGGGGCGCACTACCTGCACGATACGTCCGTGTGGTCTTCGGCCACAGGCCGGGCCGTACCCGTGAGCCAGGTGGTCTCCGGGATCTCCGTGGCGTGGGAGGACCCGATCATCCGCCGCCTGGACCGGCGCCGTTACATCCACGCCGAGTGCAACCCCCGGGAGGGGGTGGCGAGCGTGCTGCTGAACCGGATCCGTCCCGCCATCGAGGAGATCGAGCTTCCCGCCGGGTATGAGCTGGAGTGGGGTGGGGAGTACGAGGTTTCCAACAAAGCCAACAAGATGCTCTTTGCCAACGTGCCCCTGTGTTTCACGTTGATGATCCTGATCGTCATCGCCCTGTTCAACGCCCTGCGCCAGCCCCTGATCGTGTTCCTCACCGTACCGTTCGCCATCATCGGGGTCACTGCCGGGCTGCTGCTCACCGGGCAGCCGTTCGGGTTCGTGGCCACCCTGGGCCTGTTGAGCCTTTCGGGCATGCTCATCAAGAACGCGGTGGTCCTGCTGGACCAGGTCGAAATCAACAAGCGCAAGGGGATGGAACCGTTGACCTCGGTGCTCGACGCCGGCGTGAGCCGCGCCCGGCCGGTGGCCATGGCGGCCTTCACCACGGTGCTGGGCATGGCGCCCCTGCTGTTCGACATCTTCTGGAAGGCCATGGCCGTGACCATCATGGCCGGGCTTGCCTTTGCCACCCTGCTGACCCTGGTGCTGGTGCCGGTGCTGTACACGGTCTTCTTCCGGATCCGTCCCCGCCAGACGTAGCAGGCCGTTCAGAAAGGCCAAGTTGTTGTCAGCCTGTCCCCGGATCAAGTCCAGGGCAGGTTCCAAGCAGGATTCCTGTCCGGTCGTCATCCCGGCGAACGCCGGGATCCAGGGGGGTAGGGCAGGGTGCCAAAGGGCCACCTCCTTACCCCTGCCCCTGGATTCCGGATCAAGTCCGGAATGACGGAAAACACTGAATCCTTGTTTTTCAAAACTTCTCAGGGGTCAGTATTGTTCCGTGCCCCCCTGCTCGCTGAGGGCGGCCAGGGACCGGTCCAGGGCGGCCAGCACGAAATCCACCTCCTCGGGACGAATCACCAGCGGAGGCATCAGCCGCATGACCGAGGGCTCGTTTCCCGAATAAAGCGCCAGCACACCGTTCCGGGCGAGCTGGTAGCTCATCCGGGGCCCGATGCTGGGGTTTGTGAAC
>CAYTRL010000591.1:0-2815 GCA_964439795.1 uncultured Thermodesulfobacteriota bacterium | reverse complement strand
GTTTCCCCATCTGATCGCGCGGGGGCCGGAGGGCGGCGCTCCCGTTGACCGGTTCACGGTCCTGCCGCAGACGCCGCTCTTCTTCTGGGGCAACCACGAACCCGTGGAGGTGGAACCTCGATCTTCACTGGTCGGCTTCCTGAAAAAGATGCGCAAGCGGGGCATGAAGGCGGGGCTCTCCACCTGGTTCAACGACGACACGCTTCACCGCGCCCGGACCGTGGTGACCCCGGCGGACTATGCACGGATCTGGCTGGAAACCCTGGATTTTCTGGCCGACGAGGGGCTCCACGATGTCATCTCCTGGGTGGACCTGTGCAACGAGTTCCCGGTGGGCAAGTGGGCGAAGGGGGCCTACCCCGCCATATTCGACGGCGCGGATCCCGACGACCCCATCCCCGCCCTGCTTCCCTGGAGCGCGGAGGTCCGCGGCCGGGTGCAGAACTACTTCGACGAAGCCATCCCCCCCCTGCGCGACGCCTACCCGGATCTCCGCTACACCTTCTCCTTTGCCGGCGGGATGGTGGGCCACAACGTCACCGATATCGACACCTCCACCTTCGATCTGGCGGAGATCCACATCTGGCTGTCGGACGACCCCGGCTTCATCCTTTCCTCGGGGCAGCTGTTTCTGCTCCTGGAGCTGCCCGGTTCCCTGGAAAAACACCTGGAAACCGCGCCGGGCCTCTATTTCGGCGAACGGGAGCGCTGGCTGGCAACCCTGGAGGCGCTCATCGATCGCTGGCATGACTGGGCAGGGAAACGGGGGCTTCCCCTCATCACCTCCGAGTGCTGGGGGCCCATCAACTACGACGATGTGGCCCCGCTGACCGATCATGAGGAATGGGACTGGGTAAAGGACGTGTGCGTGGAGGGGGTGCGAATGGCGGCCGAGCGCGGGTGGGAAGGGATCGCCACCAGCAACTTCTGCCAGCCCCACTTCGAGGGGATCTGGGAGGACACCGCCTGGCACCGGGATCTCACCCGCCGGATCCGGGGGATATAAACCCCCTGTGGCACGCCCTGCTATAAGTCTTGTTGCGATTCGGCTTCGAGGAAACGGGCATCCTGCAGCTGGCCCAGCAGGCAATGCAAATCAAGGAGGGGCCCATGTTTGAAAAACTTCGACTCAGCAGAGATCCGTCCATGACCCTGGCGAATTTCCCGGAAAAAGTGGGGGAGATGTACGGGTGGCAGGGCCGCACCCTGTTGGAGACTCCCCTGGACTACCAGACGCTTTCCGGCGAAGAGATTTCCTCCCGGGATGCATACCGGTTTACCTGCCGGGTCAGTCATGTCCTCTCCGGCGAGATCGGGGTGAAAAAGGGCGACGTTGTGGGCGTGTGCACCGATAACAACGTGGATCTGTTCCTGATCCTCATGGGGGTCTTCAAGATCGGCGCAATCGCCGTGCCCCTGAACTACATGCTCCGGCAACGGGAACTCCAGTACATCCTGGAAGACTCCGGGGCATCGACATTCATCCTGGATCCGGAGATCTACCGTCAGAACGTACGGGACCGGGCCGCCTTTCCCGGCATCCGGAACTGGGTGATGGCCGGCCCGGAAAGGGAGGTCCCGGAAGGGGAGGGCTTCTCGAGCCTGGACCGGCTCCTGAATGAAGTGCCGGATACATTCGATCCGGTGGGGATCGACCCTGAGGATCCGGTGGCCATTTTCTATACCTCCGGCACCACGGGCTTCCCCAAGGGGGCCGTGGCGTGCAGCCGGGGGCTTCTGGTCCCGCAGAAACGGGCCGTCGTTTTCCTGCCGGCCGGAAAGAAGGACTTCGGGGTGTTCGCCCTGCCCCTGGCCCATATCATGGGATTCTGTACCGTTCTGCTGGGTCTTCTGGCCGGGGTTTCCGCCTATTTCATCCCCCATTTCGATCCCCGGAAGGTCATGGCCGCCCTGGAGAAATACCGGGCTACGGCCTTTGCCGGCGTGCCTTCCATGTTCGCCATGATGATCCACAATGAAATGGAAACGTACGATCTGTCCTCGGTGAAGATGTGGGCCAGCGCGGCGGATGCCATGCCCCGGGAGTATGTGAACGTCCTTCGCCGGGTGGGGGCGTTTGCAAAGGTCGGGCCCGTGCGAATTCCGGCGGTCATCGCAGAGGCATACGGCATGGTGGAGCTGTCCGGCGCCTGTACGCTCAAGATCGCCTTTCCCGGGATCCGGTATCCCGCGGGTTGTGTGGGGTTCCCGGTGGCTCCTACCCGGGTCCGGATCGTGGACGACCGGGGGAATGAAGTTTCCCGGGGAACGGAGGGGGAACTCTCCGTGAAGGGCCCCGGGGTTTCCCTGGGATACTGGAACAAGGAGAAGGAAACGCGGGAGTGCTTCACCCCGGACGGCTGGTTCCGAACCGGCGATGTGGCCAAAAGGGACCGGCTGGGGCGTGTCATCTTCGTGGACAGGAAAAAGGATGTGATCAAGTGCGGCGGATACTCCGTCTTTTCCCGAGAGGTGGAGGCTGAACTGCTCACGAATGCAAAGATCGCAGAGGCAGCGGTCATTGGGATGCCCCATCCCACCAAGAAAGAGATGCCCGTGGCCGTTGTCTGCCTGGCCCCGGGTGCGGAGGCCTCCGAGGAGGAACTGCTCGAGTGGTGCAAAGAGAACATCGCCCGGTACCGGGCGCCCCGGGACGTCAAGATCATTCTCGCCTCAGAGATGCCGTATGGCATGACCCTCAAAGTGCTGAAGCGGAAACTGCGGGAACGCTACCTGGAGGAGTTTCGTCGCAAGTTTGAAAAGGTCTAGCAGGCCGCTGAAAAAGCACCATCTGCTGCGTTCCCCCTCGTCCCGT